>NZ_CP019630.1:3629933-3944866 GCF_001999245.1 Roseibium algicola
TAGGTCTCCCCGGCACCGGCTATGAACTCCAGAAAGATCGGGTTCATCATCTCGTGAATTGAGCGCGGTATGACATGGCCGATGGCCATTGCGCGGCCGGTTGCAAGCCGCCGTGCCTGGCTGTTGGGCGCGTAGCCGAGCTTGTCGGCCATCTCGGTCACGCGTTTGCGCGTTTCTTCGCTGACTTCCGGATAGCCGTTGAGTGCGCGGCTAACCGTGGTCTGAGACAGGTTCAGCCGTTGCGACAGTTCTTTCAGGTTTACGCCATTGCTCATTCTGGCCCAAAACGCTTTGAAAGCGCCCTCCCAACAGGCTGTTATTGAAATGCAACATTAATTCGCGAGTTGTACGCTTGACAAGGCCGAAGCCTGAAGACATGGTTAGGGCCAAATCCAAAGCGGTTTGGATAAAGGGTTCTGGTAGAATTGCCGACCTGGAAAAACGGGTAGGTATTGCTGCAAGGTGGCGAGGTATGCCACCTTGGGTGGAGTGTTCCAGCATAGGGACAATCTGGGAGGACAGATATGAAACTACGTTTGAAAGCCTGCACGGCAGGTCTGGCGCTTGCCATCGGGCTTGGCGCGGGCTCTGCATCCGCGGCTGACCTGAAATTCGCTCCGGGCGAAGGCCCGTTCAACTGGGACAGCTACAACGCATGGGCTGAGAGCGCGCCTGACCTGAAGGGGCAGACCGTGACGATCGCCGGCCCGTGGCTGCAGCCGGAAGACGGCTATTTCCGCAACGTGCTTGCCTATTTCACCGAAGCTACCGGCGCTGAAGTCATTTACACCGGTTCGGATTCCTTCGAACAGCAGATCGTGATTGATGCAGAAGCCGGCGCCGCACCGAATATCGCTGTCTTCCCGCAGCCGGGCCTTGCCGCCGACATGGCTGCGCGCGGCCTGCTGAAGCCGCTCCCGGAAGGCATGGCTGACTGGGTCGCCAACAACTACGGGGCCGGCGAAAGCTGGGTGAACCTCGGCACCTACAAGGATGCCGACGGCCAGGATCAGCTGTTCGGCTTCTTCTACAACGTCAACGTCAAGAGCCTTGTCTGGTACGTGCCGGAAAACTTCGAGGACGCCGGCTATGAAGTGCCGACGACCATGGAAGAGCTGAAGGCGCTGACCGAGCAGATCGTTGCCGATGGCGAAACACCCTGGTGTATCGGTCTGGGTTCAGGTGCTGCCACGGGCTGGCCGGCAACCGACTGGGTCGAGGATCTGATGCTGCGCACGCAGCCGGCTGACGTCTACGACCAGTGGACCACCAACGAGATCCCCTTTGACGACGAGCGTGTCGTTGCCGCGATCGAGGAATTCGGCTGGTTCGCACGCGACGATGCCAAGGTCGCGGGCGGCGCGGGAGCCGTTGCTTCCACCGATTTTCGTGACAGCCCGAAGGGTCTCTTCTCCTCGCCGCCGCAGTGCTACCTGCACCGCCAGGCATCCTTCGTGCCGGCCTTCTTCCCGGATGGCGTCGAGTTCGGCACCGACGTCGACTTCTTCTACTTCCCGGCCTACGCGGAAAAGGATCTCGGCAGCCCGGTTCTCGGTGGTGGCACGCTGATGGCGATCACCAATCCGTCCGACGCGACCAACGAACTGATGAAGTTCTTCGAACTGCCGCTCTCGCATGAAGTGATGATGGCCCAGACAGGCTTCCTCACGCCTCACAAGGGTGCCAACCCGGCAGCCTACAAGGACGACACGCTGCGCGGTCAGGGCGAGATCCTGGTCAATGCCAGCACCTTCCGTTTCGATGGCTCCGACCTGATGCCGGGTGCCGTTGGCGCGGGCACGTTCTGGACCGGAATGGTCGACTATACCGGCGGCAAGGACGCGAAAGCCGTCGCCGAGGAAATCCAGAAAAGCTGGGACGCCCTCAAGTAATCCTTCAGGCGGCCGGTCTCCCCAGGGAGGCTGGCCGTTCTTCTGACGGATCGGCGAAAACGTCCAAGAAACAAAGTTCCTAAACGCAGGAAGCCCCCGGTCTTCCGGGTGCCTCCCCATAATCAATAATGGGAGGGAACGGCCATGCTATCGGACAATCCGGCACTGTTAGGGCTCTTTACCATCGTCGTTGGCGTCGGAGCCTGCCTTGCCTATTTCTTCTTTTCGAATGTCTTTCTCGACAAGGTTCTGTTTCCGGCGCGCGGCCCCAATGCAGGAAAGAACATCAACCGGGCCAACATGATCCGGCCCTGGCTGTTCCTGTTCCCGGCCTTGTTCGCGCTGACGCTGTATCTTGCCTATCCGGTCTTCGAGACCTTGCGGCTGTCGCTGACAGACCGCTCCCAGGGAGGGGCCTTTGTCGGCCTTGCCAACTATCGCCAGATGATGAACGAGGCGAAGTTCTGGGAAGCGGTGCGCAACAACATGCTGTGGCTGATTGTCGTGCCGGCTGCCTCGACGGCTTTCGGGCTGCTGGTCGCCCAGCTCACGGACCGGATCAGATGGGGCAACTTCGCCAAGTCGCTGATCTTCATGCCGATGGCGATCTCTTTCGTTGGCGCATCGGTCATCTTCAAGCTGATCTACGATACGCGCGCCGCGGATCAGAACCAGATCGGCGTTCTGAACGCGATCTGGCTGAAGTTTGACGGTGGCATCGGCTCCGTTGTCTTTCTTCAGCTTCTGCCGACCCTTCTCCTGCTGGCGTTCGCTGTTGTTGTTGCGTATGTGGCCTGGACCTTCGTGCGCGGCATTGTCGCCCGGGGGGAGGACAAGTCGATCTGGCTTCTGCCCCTGCGCCTTCTGGTCGCCGTTGGCGGGATCTGGCTGATCTGGATTTCGCTGAATTCCGCGCTCGGTGTCTGGATTGCCGAAGTGCCCTACGGCGAACCGCAGACTTGGCTGACCTTGCCGCTGTGGAACAACTTCTTCCTGATGGTGGTGCTGATCTGGATTCAAACCGGCTTTGCCATGGTGATCCTGTCCGCGGCCCTGCGTGGCATTCCGGAGGAAACCGTGGAAGCTGCGATCGTTGACGGTGCCAATCCGTTCCAGATCTTCTTCAAGATCAAGGTGCCGCAGATCATGGGGACCATCGTGGTGGTCTGGACCACGATCACGCTCACCGTGCTCAAGGTGTTCGACATCGTCTTCGCGATGACCAACGGCCAGTGGGAGACGCAGGTTCTGGCCAACTACATGTACGACAAGCTTTTCCGTGCCAACGATTGGGGAGTGGGGTCGGCGAGTGCCATCATCATCATGCTGCTCGTCACGCCGATCCTCGTCTGGAACGTTTACAACGCCCGGAAGGAGATGAAGTGATGGCCAGTATTGCTGGGAAAAAATCCGGCCTGACCTGGGCCGTTCAAATCTCCGTCGCAGCGCTCGTTCTGTTGTGGCTGTTCCCGACCGTCGGGCTGTTCGTCTCGTCCTTCCGGACCGCGGACCAGATCTCCAGTTCCGGCTGGTGGGCGGCGCTGTTTCCAGCGGAACAGAACGAGGTCTACCGGACTTCGGATCCGGACGAGACCCGTGTTGCCGACGGAGACCTTTTCACCGTGTCCGGCAACATCTTCGAAGGTGAGCCGCGCGAGATCCGCTCGTGGGGCGTCTCATCCAGAGACGTGTCTGCTTACCAGGCGGGCGAAACGGCGGATATGGGCGATGGCGAAAGCCTGACGCTCCAGGCCGACGGGTCCTATGTCTGGAAGGGCAATGACAAGCAGATCTCCGGCCGTGGCCAGCGTGTTTTCGTGACCGCGACCGTGCCGCCGGAATTCACGCTGGAAAACTACCAGACCATCCTCTTTTCCGGCACCGGACAGGACAACATGGGCAAGGCGTTCTTCAACACGCTGACGGTCACCATTCCGGCGACGATCATTCCAATCGTCATTGCGGCTTTCGCAGCCTATGCCCTTGCCTGGATGGAATTTCCCGGCCGAGCCCTGTTGATCGCCGCCGTTGTGGCGCTGCTCGTCGTGCCGTTGCAACTGGCGCTCATTCCGCTGCTGCGGCTTCATCTCGCCGTCGGTATCGGCAAGGGATACATGGGGGTCTGGCTGGCCCATACGGCCTTCGGCATGCCGCTCGCGGTCTATCTGCTCAGGAACTACATGGTCGGATTGCCACGGGACATCATCGAGAATGCCAAGGTGGACGGGGCGACGGATTTCCAGATCTTCACCCGCATCATCCTGCCGCTCAGCTTTCCCGCCCTGGCGTCCTTCGCCATCTTCCAGTTCCTGTGGACCTGGAACGATCTGCTGGTGGCCAAGGTGTTCCTGATCGATGCCACAGGCTCGACCACGGTGATGACCAACCAGATCGTGGAACTCCTGGGAACGCGCGGCGGCAACTGGGAAATTCTCGCGACGGCGGCCTTTGTGTCCATCGCAGTGCCGCTCTTCGTGTTCTTCGCGATGCAGCGCTACCTCGTGCGCGGCCTGTTGGCCGGGTCGGTGAAATAACATGAACAAAATCAACAATCGGGAGCAGCCGGCATGACATCGTTGTCCTTGAAGAATGTCAGCAAGTCCTATGGATCGGTCGAAGTTCTGCGCAACATCAACATGGAGATCAACGCAGGCGAGCTGATCGTTTTCGTCGGTCCGTCCGGGTGCGGAAAGTCGACATTGCTGCGGATGATCGCAGGACTTGAAAAGATCACCGGCGGAACGCTGGAGATCGACGGTGTGGTCGTCAACGACGTGCCGCCGGCACAGCGCGGCATTGCCATGGTGTTCCAGTCCTATGCGCTTTATCCGCATATGACAGTCTACGACAACATGGCCTTCGCCCTGAAGCTGGCGGGCAAGTCGCGCGACGAAATCGACAAGGCCGTGCGGGCGGCTGCGGACAGGCTGCAGCTCACTGCCTATCTCGACCGCCTGCCGAAAGCACTGTCCGGCGGTCAACGCCAGCGCGTTGCCATCGGCCGCTCGATCGTGCGGGATCCCAAGGTGTTCCTGTTTGACGAACCGCTGTCGAACCTCGATGCCGCCTTGCGTGTCGCCACCCGGATCGAGATCGCACAGCTGAAGGAGAGCATGCCGGAAAGCACCATGATCTACGTCACTCACGATCAGGTGGAAGCGATGACCCTCGCGACCCGGATTGTCGTGCTGCATGGTGGAGACGTGGAACAATTCGGTGCGCCGCTGGACCTTTACGAGCGTCCCGCAAACACGTTCGTTGCCCAGTTCATCGGCTCTCCGGCAATGAACCTCGTCGATGCCAAGGTGACGGCGACCGGCCAGATGACATCCGTCCAGATGTCCGATGGCGGTCATGCGGATGTACCGATTGCCTCGCTCGACAGCGACAAGGGTGCGCGCGTCAAGCTGGGCGTGCGTCCGGAAGATCTCGGCGTTACCGAAGGTGACGATTATCTGGTCGCGGCGAATGTCGAAATCGTGGAAGCCCTCGGCGAGACAACAGTGCTCTATTTCGCGCCGAGAGAAGGCCACGATGCTTTCATTGCCAAGATCCCGGGTATCTACAAGGTCGAAAAGGGCACGGAACTGCGCCTGACGGCCCCGCCGGAAAAGCTGCATCTGTTCGATGGCGAAGGGCGGTCGTTCCTTTACAGGTGACATTCCCGGCAGGGTTGGGTGTTTTTGGTAACACTGTTGCCCCCCCTACCGCCTCGCCACAAGGGGGAGGGGACTAATGCTTTACCGCGCCACTATGTGGGTGCGCTGAAACCCGCTATCCTTTTTCAGGTATTCGGGCAGACAAGTGAGATCTTTTCAATCTGCACGGACTGATCCCCCTCCCCCTTGTGGGGAGGGGTTAGGGGTGGGGGTATTCATCGACTGAAGCTTGGGATACCAACCCCACTTAATCCCTGCCTCTAATCCCGGCAGATCTAATGCTGATGCCCTGCATGGCTGTGCCGGGTTGCATTGATGGATTCGACCTGGGCCTGCATCTCGATATGGCCGAAATCGAATTCGATCTCGATTTCGAATTCCTCTCCTTCCCGGAAAGGGCGGGTAAGGCCGCCGAGGCGCAGGGCCAGGGCGCTGGGAGCAAGAACGAGGGACTTGCCCGGTTGGATCGGAACGGGCGGCAGGGGATCGTAGCCGGTTTCACCGTCCTTCAGGGCAAAGCCGACCAGTTCGACCTTCGAGGCGATGTCGGTGTGACCGCCAACCAGCTTTACCTGCCGTCCGGAGGTGTTCTCGATGTTGACGAAAAGCAGCGCGGAGTTGCCCGAAGTCTGGCGGATCCAGGCGTGGACAGCACGCACGCCTTCAGACGTGCCTTCGTGGCTGTCTTCATCCTCATCGTGATGATGTTCGGCTTCGTCATGCGTTTCGTGTGCTTCTGCATCGCCATGCCCTGTTTCGGAAGCGGTATGTGTGCCGGACGCCAAAGCAGAGTGAGGCAGGCAGAGCAGCAGCGGCAACAGGACGGCAAGGGCGCGCATTTGGGGCAATCCTTCAGGCTTCAGGTCAGGCGCGCAAATCAGTAATGATATTACGTGACATTGCCATGAAGGCAGGAAGAAGCGCGAGCAGCACCGTCAGACTGACGAAACCGGTGATGAGGTGAAACTCCGGCCAGTCGAGCGTTGCCGTCACCAGAATGTCCGTTCGGGCGGTGACGATTGAGGAGAGGACATCGACCGCGATCCAGCCGACGCTGAGCCCGACGGCCGAGCCCAGGACAATCAGGGTGGCGGCATAGGACCAGACCACGGCAAAGACGAAGCGTCCCGGTGCCCCGAGAGCCCGCAGGAGTGCCAGACGCCTGGCGAACAGCCGGGCAAGGGCTATCAGCCCCGTCAGGACACCCGCGGTCACCAGCACCTGGGTCAGCACGGCCATCACCGACATGATCTGACGGAAGTCCCCCATGAGCGCGTGAAGTTGCGCAAGCACCGCGCCTGGGAAGAACGCCATGGTGTCGTCGCGGGTAAACTCGGACCGCAGGGCGTAATTCGCCCAGAGCTCATTGGCATGAACGAGTATCGCCGGTGTTCCCGGGAAATAATCCGCGTCAAACGGCGGGCCGATCTGTGTCTGTCTATCCGGGCCATGGCCATTGGTCAAACCGTGCACTTCCCAGACGCTTTCCACCGGAACGAGAATGGCCTTGTCCCACGGGCTGCCGGTGGGCGGCATCCTGCCGACGATGGTGAGCGCGTGGCCGGCGTGGGCATCTTCTTCCGCGCTGTCACCAATGCCGTGCGCGGGTTCGAATGTCTCGCCAAGCTTCAGGTCGACCCGCGAGCCGGCAACCGCTTCCCCGCTGCCGGCAAAGAGCCTGCCTTCGGCAAGGTTCCCTGCCAGATGGGTGACGAACTGCGGCGTGGTGCCGACAACGGGTGACGACAGATAGCTGTCGCCGAAGGCAATCGGGGCGGCAAGGTCGACGTCGTCATGGGTGGCAATCTCGTTGTAGATCTCGCCTCCCAGAAGCAGCACGTCGCTTGGTTGCAGATAGACGGCGGCAAACATCATGGTGATTTCGCTGCCAGGGGCTGCGACGATCAGATCGAACTTTTCCGCTGCCCGTGCCGTTCCCTTTCTGAGGCCGCGTTCCTGGGCTATCAGGCCAACGCCGATACCGATGGAAATGGCGATCAGGAAAACGAAGGTCAGATTGGTCCAGCGGAAGCGCCAAAGCAGTGCTCCGACCAGCGCCTGAGGCCGGAAGCCCCAGATCACGCTCAGGCCGGTTATCACGGCTGGGAGCAGAAGCAGCACGAGCCACAGTGTGTCCTGGGCAAGCGGCGAAAGGTCCTGCCAGCGGTCTGCGAAAAAGTCAGGCACCGGCGGCCTCCGTCTGCAGCTGGCCGTCCGTCACTTCGACGATCCTATCCATCCGGTCCAGCAGATGCTGGTCGTGGCTGACGGCGATCAGCGTCTTGTTCCGCGCGCGGGTCAGGCTGATCAGGTCTTCGATCAGGGCATCGGCGGTCTTGCGGTCGAGGCTTGCCGTCGGTTCGTCCGCGAGAATGATCTCGGGATCGTGGGCCAGCGCGCGGGCGATCGCAGTGCGTTGGCGTTCGCCGCCGGAAAAACTGTCTACGGTCCGCGCCTCTGCCGGCACCTTGAGGCTCTTGAGAAAATCCCGTGCGGTGTCGGTGATCGACCGGCGCTTCGCTGCCGGGTTGAACGCCGTTGCAAGGGAGGCGTTGCCAAGGGCGCTCAGTTCTTCAAACAGCAGGAAGTCCTGGAAGATCAGCCCGACATGGCTGCGGCGGAACGCGGCGCGGGCGGCGTCGTTCAGCTGCACCAGGTCGGTTGCACCCCAGCGGATATGACCTGTCATGGCCGGATGCAGTCCGGCGAGCGCGTAGAGAAAGGTCGATTTCCCGGCACCTGACGGACCACGCAGGCCGATGGTCGCACCTGGTGTTGCATCAAAGTGATCGCAGGAGAGCAGCACCCGGCCACCGGGTGTCCCGACGCGGAGATCGTCGACTTTAAGAGCAAGATTCATGAGAAGCTGTCAGCTGCGTTCATAGACAGCATCGACAAGTCTTGCCCGGCTGACGAACCCGGTCTCTGGATCCTTGAAGGTTCCCAGTTCCAGAACGCCCCGTGTCACGATCTTGCTGTTGAAGGCGACCACGTCGACTATGCGCTTGGTGTAGATGGCGAGAATGTCCCGCGGCCATTCCGCCTCGGTTTCACAGAACGGGCAAACTGCCATCGGAATCTTGGTGAGCACGAAGAACTGGCTGTCGGCCTTCAGGGGTGGGGCCATGTAGCCACCGACCGATACCCTGGAGCCTTCCAGTGAATGGGCGAGGTCGGAAAAGCTCCGGTCCTTGTTGTAAAGCGTGCGCAACTTGAGGGGGGCATCTGCCGCACAGGCGGTGTCCGGCAGCAGATTCCCGGCAAACGGAGCGAGGCCGAGCCCGGCGATAAGCTGTCTGCGGTTCATGACATCCCTGGTTCTGGCCAATTCATGCTCCTAACTTATCCGGCTAATATGACAAACAGGCAAAGGCCTGCCGGGCGGCAGGCCTTCAGGATCCCTGGCCGGTATTCGACTAGGGATCCCGCTGAGCGCGTGTTGGACGCTGGCTGAAAGCTTATTGGGCGTTCACAGCGTGGTTCATGACGTGGAAGATCACGTTCTGCTCGATGGTGCCATCGACCAAATGTGCCCACGGGCCCTTTGCGTAGACCGCAACATCTTCACCCGAATGGGTTTCGGAGGACTTGGGGATCAGCGCCTGCTGGACGTAGTCCAGATCGGTGGCGGTTTCCTGGTCCAGGTCCGGGCGCGAGCCGGTGTAGTCGTTTTCGCCTTCGCCCTTCTTCAGAACCGAACCGGTGCCGTTCAGATAGCCGATCACGGTGTACGGCTTGCCGTCATCCGCGGTCAGAACCTTGTCGGAATGCTTGATGCCCACCTGAGCAACGTCATAGCAAAGGCCGAGGATGGCCGAGCCGCGGCCGCAATAGCCGTTGAAGGCGATGGCATGTTCGTGGTCGGCGGTGACGATGATGAGCGTGTCTTCATCGTTGGTCAGCTCGTCAGCAATGGCAACGGCTTCTGCAAAGGCGACACCGTCGCGCATGGCGCGGGCCGCATTGCCGTCATGGTTGGCGTGGTCGACGCGGCCGGCTTCAATTTCCAGGTAGTAGCCGCCTTCGTTCTTGGACAGATATTCGATGGCTGCCTTGGTCATGTCGGCCAGGGACGGCTCGTCATTGTCGGCGCGGTCGGCCTCATATTCCATGTGGCTGTTGTTGAACAGGGCCAGGACTGGGCTGGAGCCGTCAAGCTTCAGCGACTGGAAACCGGCGGTGTCGGATGCGAACTGTGCACCCAGTCCGGTTGCACGCTCAACCAGGTCGACATTGTCTTCGCGGCGGCCCTTCAGCCCACCCATTTCCTTGTCCTTCGGCAGGAAGTAACGGCCACCGCCGCCCATTGCCAAATCAACGGTGCCGGCTTCCATGGCGTCGATCAGCTGGGTCGCGATGTCCTTCTGCGCGGTGCAGCCTTCCGGCACGGCGTCTTCCCAGTTGCGGTTCGCGGTCTTGGCGTAGACGGCAGCCGGAGTTGCGTGGGTCAGGCGGGCGGTGGAAACCACGCCGACAGACTTGCCGGCTTCGGTCATCATTTCGGAGAACAGGGCAAGCTGGTTGCCTTCGACGGTGGAGCAATCGTCATGGATGGCTTCTTCGCCGAGGTTGATCAGGTTGAAGCGCTGCTTCACGCCTGTGTTCATCGAACCGGCGGTCGGAGCGGAGTCCGGCGTCTGGGCGTTGATGTTGTAGGTCTTGACCAGGGCGCTGTAGAACTCCGGAGTTTCGTACGGGAGAACGTTTTCCTCGCCCAGCATGCCTTTCTGCTGACCGTCGAAAAGGCGAGTGGCGTAGTTGGTGCCGACACCGTTGCCGTCTGCGATCAGCAGGATCACGTTCTTGGCGCGGTTGGTGTTCGGCTGACGGTCCAAAATGGCCTGAATGGCGGCTTCGCCATCCTTGTACCACTGGCTGGAGGCTTGCGGCAGGGCGTCCTGAGCAAAGGCGACAGAGCCGGTCAGGGCCAGCGCCAGCGAAGTGCAAACGATCGTTTTCATGATATCTCCCGGAGGTGAGGGTGCATCCCGGGAGCTACTTAAAAACGCTGCATGACATCTGATTGACAGTTGGATGACGAAACAGATTTGTTATTTTATTACATAACTTCCACGATTGACTTCAACTCTTCTACTTCTGCGCCGTCATGTCTGTTCTTCGGTAGCGTCTTGTCATCGAACCGCAGGGTTGGCCCCGGCCGGGTCATCGGCCTGGCGGCCTCGTGAAAAGCCCGGGCAATTACAGATAGAAAAATGGAGTCCTGAAATCTGAGGACGCTGTCGCGTCCTGTGTTCCTGGGCTGCCCGCTATCCCCTATTGTCACATCATTTTCATATGAGCGTCGAATAAGGTTCATATGAAAATGTTTTAACGGGCTTCGAAGTCAGGCTTTTTCGAGTCAACATGATGCCTTTGGAGCAACTGGCCTTCTGCATTTGCAGGAGGAGAGGGGACGATGGCGGATCAGAAGAACATGCTTGGGCAAATAGACATTTCAAAGCGTCAGGCCGAAATCGCGGATCTGGTACAAAAGGCAGGGTTTGCGTCCGTCGAGGAACTGGCGGACCGGTTCGAGGTGACCACGCAGACAATTCGCAGGGACGTCAACGGTCTTTGCGAACTGGGGATCCTGCGCCGGACCCACGGCGGCGTCGAGCCTCCTGCGCCGGCGTCCAACATCCATTATTCCACCCGGCAGATCCTCAATCTTCCGGAAAAGCAGCTGATTGCGAAACTGGTGGCCGGCCATGTCGGCAACAACCAGTCGATCGCGTTTTCCATCGGCACCACCCCGGAGATCGTGATGCAGGCCCTGGTTGGGCACGAGAAACTGGCGGTTTTCACG
The DNA here is from genome assembly GCF_001999245.1 of Roseibium algicola. Classification (NCBI taxonomy): domain Bacteria; kingdom Pseudomonadati; phylum Pseudomonadota; class Alphaproteobacteria; order Hyphomicrobiales; family Stappiaceae; genus Roseibium; species Roseibium algicola. The sequence goes on from NZ_CP019630.1 coordinate 3,641,291, forward strand.
AACAATCTGAACGTGGCCTTCACGGCTTCGGTCAATCCGTCGTTTCAGGTGACCATCACCGGCGGGCGGTTGCGTCATGGCGACCGCGACGTGCTGGGGTCCGCAGCGCAGGCGTTCTTCTCCAACTACAAGGTCGATATCGGCATTTTTGGTGTTGCCGGTGTCGATGAAGACGGCACGCTGCTGGATTTCCACGAGGACGAAGTGGCGGCCCGCCAGTCGATACTCGCCAATTGCCGCCGGTCCTATCTGGTCCTCGATCACAGCAAGTTCGGCCGGAACGCCCATGTGCGCGGCGGTCAACTCAGCGATGTCGATGCGATCTTCACCGATTGCCCGGTGCCGGATGTTTTCCTGGCATCGCTGGAAGGCACGAAAACGGAAGTGTTCGTGGCCGACGACGGGGATGAGGCGTGACATCAGATCCGCATATCCCGGGTGCAAAACCCTCTGGCGCCGGCAAGCCGATCGTCCTTGCAACGGTGTCGCGTACCTGGGGTGAGACGGTGGCCGTCGATGGCCTGTCGATCGATATTCCGGCAGGCTCCTTCACGGCACTTCTGGGGCCGTCCGGCTGTGGCAAGTCAACGACATTGCGCATGATTGCGGGCCTCGAGAATGTCAGCAGCGGACGCATCCTGATCGGCGGAGAGGATGTCACCGGCCGTCCGTCGGCCAAGCGTGACCTTGCCATGGTGTTCCAGTCCTATGCGCTGTTTCCGCATCTCAATGTCGGTGAGAACATCATCTTCGGCCTGAAGGTCCGCCGGGTTGGCAGGACCGAGCGGGACCGGCGTCTTGCACGGGTTGCCGATCTGCTGGGCCTTGGCCAGTTGCTGGAACGCAAGCCGGGTCAGCTTTCGGGCGGTCAGCAGCAGCGTGTCGCGCTTGGGCGGGCAATCATCGGCGAAAAGCCGATCTGCCTGATGGACGAGCCGCTGTCCAATCTCGACGCCAAGCTGCGCCATGAAATGCGGGTGGAGATCCGCGCGCTGCAGCAGCAGCTCGGCTTCACGATGGTCTATGTCACGCATGATCAGGTCGAGGCCATCACCATGGCCGATCAGGTGGTGCTTTTGAATGGTGGCAGGTTGGAGCAGGTGGCGAGCCCGCGGGATCTTTATGAAAAACCGGCGACGCCCTTTGCCGCCCGTTTCATCGGTACGCCGCCAATGAACCTCTTTCCGGCCAATGCCTTCAGGAAGCTGTGCACAGCGCCGGACTTCAAGCTCGGCCTGCGCCCGGAGGCAATGCATCTGGAAGACGGCGGCCCGGTCAACGCGTCTGTTCGTGCCGTCGAGTATCTGGGGGCGGATGTGCTGGCCGATTGCGAAGTTGCCGGCACCGGTTTTCAGGTGCGCCTTCCGGCCAGCCGGGCCTTCACGCCCGGCCAATCCGTGCAGCTCGGCTTTTCGCCGGACGATCTTCATGTTTTCGACGCCGATACCGGCCGCCGCCGGGACGATCTCATTTCCGAGTTCGGAGCCTTGTTGCGCTCCTGACCTGCTGCGCACGCCCGCGTAGACCGACCGCAGACCTGCGGATTTTCGAACCTTAGGAAGTAAACTGATGTTGAAGTCCACTTTCCTGAAAGCCGTTGCGGCAACGGCGCTTTCCTTCAGCACCTGGGCCTCCGCTCAGGCTGTTGATTTGCAATTCTATTTTCCGGTCGCCGTTGGCGGCAAGGCTGCTGACACCATCCAGGAACTGACCGACGCCTATGTTGCGCAGAACCCGGACGTTACAATCGACGCCGTTTATGCCGGCTCCTACCAGGACACTGTCGCCAAGGCGATCACCGCTTCGCGCGGCGGCAACCCGCCCCAGCTTTCGGTGATCCTGTCTGCCGACATGTTCACCCTGATCGATGAAGACCTGATCCAGCCCTTCGACGACTATCTGACCAGCGACGAAGACAAGAAATGGGTCGAAGGTTTTTATCCGGCATTCATGGAAAACAGCCAGACCGGCGGCAAGACCTACGGCATTCCGTTCCAGCGCTCCACGCCGGTGCTCTACTGGAACAAGGAAGCCTTCGAAGCGGCCGGGCTTGACCCGGAGGTCGCTCCGGCAACCTGGGACGAAATGGTCGAATTCGGCAAGAAGCTGACGAAGAAAGACGACAGCGGCAATGTCACCCAGTGGGGCGTGCGTATTCCGTCTTCCGGTTTCCCGTACTGGCTGTTCCAAGGCCTTGCCATCGAAAACGGCGCGATCCTGGCCAATGCCGACGGCAACAAGACCAACTTCGATGATCCCAAGGTAGTCGAGGCGCTGCAGTATCTTGTCGATCTCAGCACCAAGCACGAAGTGATGGCTCCGGGCATCATCGAGTGGGGCGCAACGCCGAAAGCCTTTTTCGAAGGCCAGACGGCCATGATGTGGACCTCCACCGGCAACCTCACCAACGTTCGTGACAATGCCCCGTTCAAGTTCGGCGTTGCCATGCTGCCGGAAAAGGCACAGCGCGGCGCACCGACCGGCGGTGGCAACTTCTACCTGTTCAAGGGGGCTTCCGACGAACAGAACAAGGCTGCCGTCAAGTTCGTGCAGTGGATCACGGCTCCGGAACAGTCTGCGAAGTGGACCATCGCAACAGGCTACGTCGCTCCGCGCGCCGAAACCTGGGAAACCGACACGATGAAAGCCTATGCGGCTGATTTCCCGGCTGTCCTGGTTGCCCGCGACCAGCTGGACTTCGCCAAAGCTGAACTGGCGACCTACCAGAACCAGCGCGTGACCGGCATCTTCAACGATGCGCTTGCTGCTGCCATCACCGGCCAGAAGGATGCCGAAACGGCTCTGAAGGAAGCTCAGGCGCAGGCCGACGAGATCCTGAGCGAATACCGCTAACGCCATTCGGGGCGGAGCGCCGGGTCCCACTCCGGTGTTCCGTCCCGTTCCCCAGACCTTTCGCCGTCCTAACCGCAATTTGCTTTAGGTCGGGTTTTTCTCCTTATCGGGGCCTAGACCATGAAGCGGGGCATTGCCTTGAAACGCGACTGGATCCACGGCTGGCTGCTGTTGCTGCCGGCGATGGTGTTCCTGTTTGCCTTTACCCACATCCCCGCGGTCACGACGTTCCTGAACAGCTTCTTTTCCACCCCGCGCGGACGCCGCCCGGCCAAGTTCATCGGCCTATCCAATTATGAGCGCATGCTGGATGACCCGGTGTTCTGGAAAGTGCTCTGGAACAACGTCTGGTTCGCCTTTGGCACCATTCCGGTCTCCGTTGGTCTGGCGATCGTCATGGCGCTCTGGGTCAACGACAGGCTGGTTGGCAGAAGCTTCGTGCGCATGGCCTATTTCACGCCGACCGTTCTGCCTCTGATCGCCGTCGCCAACATCTGGATGTTTTTCTACACGCCCGGCTTTGGCCTGGTCGACCAGATCACCGGTGCCCTGTTTGGCTGGCCTGCCAGCAACTATCTCGGCAACCCGGACACCGCGCTCAACGCCATCATCGTGGTCACCGTCTGGAAGGAAGCGGGCTTCTTCATGATCTTTTACCTTGCGGCGCTGCAGGCAATCCCGGTCACGCTGAAGGAGGCCGCGCAGATCGAAGGCGCCGGGCGCTGGACGATCTTCTGGCGGATCACCTTTCCACTCCTGATGCCGACGACCCTGTTCGTCTGCGTCAACGCGGTCATCAATTCCTTCCGCCTGGTGGACCATATCTTCATTTTGACGGACGGTGGGCCGGACAACGCTTCGGCACTGCTGCTGTTCTACATCTACGAGGTCGCCTTCCGCTTCTGGGAAACCGCCTATGGCGCAACGCTCACCGTCGCTCTTCTGGTGCTTCTGTCGCTGCTTGCCATCGGCCAGTTCTTCTTCTTCGACCGCAAGGTGCATTACAAATGACCGGCGCCGGCTTTTCCTTCGACAGGGTGCTCAACACCTTCGCTGCCTGGGCATTGGCACTGTTGTGGGTGCTGCCGCTGGCCTATGCCATCTGGACCGCGTTTCATCCGGCAGCCTATGAGGCACGGTTCGAGCTTCTTGCACCGCTGACACTCGACAATTTCGTAAAGGCCTGGGATGCGGCGCCCTTCGCCCGTTACTTCCTGAACACCTTCCTGCTGGTGTCGATGATCCTTGCCGGGCAGTTTTTCCTCGGCACGCTGGCCGCCTTTGCCTTCGCCCGGTTCCAGTTTCCGGGGCGCAATATCCTCTTTACGCTTGTCTTGCTGCAGCTTCTGGTGATGCCGGACATCCTGATGGTGGAAAACTATCAGACCATGCGCATGCTCAATCTGGTGGACACCATCCCCGCCATCGCGCTGCCCTACATCGCGTCCGGCTTTGGCATCTTCCTGCTGCGGCAAACCTTCATGACCATCCCGAAGGAACTGGACGAGGCAGCGCGCATCGAGGGTGCTTCGGTTCTGGGCGTGTTGTGGCGGGTCTATATTCCGCTCGCAAAGCCGACCTATCTTGCCTATGGCCTCGTTTCCGTCAGTCACCACTGGAACAATTTCCTGTGGCCGCTGATCGTGACCAACTCGGTGGACACCCGCCCGGTTACCGTCGGTCTCAGCATCTTCTCGGCCATCGACAGCGGGGTGGAATGGTCGGTCATCAATGCCGCGACGTTGATGACCTCCGGGCCGCTGCTGATCGCCTTTCTGCTGTTCCAGAGGCAGTTTGTCCAAAGCTTCATGCGCGCCGGCATCAAATAAAATTAATCCGAGAAACAGCAGAAACCGGGGATGAATGACCATCGTCCGGACGGCCAAACCGCTTTGGCAAGGGGCATAGACCTTTGTGCCACTTTTTAAGGCAGGGACTTTTATGCTAATGGATTTAAATCCCGGTTTTCTGCGGGGTTTTCGCCTTTAGTTTTTCTGATCCCCGAGCATCGAGGAGCTCTGCCGTGTCACTCAAATTCCTTGCCATTGGCGAATGTATGGTTGAGATGGCACCAACGGGTGAGGGCACCTATGCCATGGGGTTTGCCGGCGATACGCTCAACACCGCCTGGTATGCGCGCAAATGCCTGCCTGTCGACTGGACCGTCGGCTATTACACTGCAGTTGGCCGCGATCAGGTGTCGGAGCAGCTGCTTTCTTTCCTGAAAGAATCCGACCTGGAGACGGCTGCCATCCAGAAGCGGGACGACCGGACCGTCGGCCTCTACATGATCCAGCTGAAGGACGGCGAACGCAGCTTCGCATACTGGCGTTCGCAATCGGCAGCCCGGTGTCTTGCCGCGGACGGGACACATCTTGCATCTGCGCTTAGTGGTGCGGGGTTGATCTATTTCAGCGGGATTACCCTTGCGATCCTTCCACCGGAAGATCGAGCAAAATTTCTGGACGCACTCAGAACCGCGCGAAAAGCCGGTGCCAAAACGGCGTTCGACCCGAACCTGCGCCCGCGTCTTTGGGAAGATGCGGACACCATGCGGGCAAGTGTTACGGAAGCTGCCGGCTGCTGTGATTTCCTGATGCCGTCCTTCGAGGACGAGCTGGCCCATTTCGGTGATTCAACGCCAGACGTCAGCGCCGACCGCTATCTGGCAGCAGGGGCAGGCATGGTCGTGGTCAAGAACGGGCCGGAAGAGGTGATCTGCGCGGATGCCGGTTCCCGGCAGGCTTTCCAGCCTGCGCCGGTTTCCAACATTGTCGATACGACTGCAGCCGGCGACAGCTTCAACGCGGCGTTTCTGGCGAAGTATCTTTCGGTAGGAGATGTCCCGGCAAGCGTTGATGCGGGTGCAAGTCTCGCCGGCAAGGTGATCCAGCATCGTGGTGCCCTCGTTGCCTGCCTCGAAACTGCCTAAGGGTAAGTGCGTATGATTCGGCTGGTGATTGATTTCCTCAAGAAAAGGCGTTCAACCCAAAAGAGAATATATTGCGAATATTGACAGTATGATTTGGAGGCTGTTCCGAATTCTTTCGCCAATATTTGCCTGAAAATAACTTTATGCGATGAAATTAAGTTTTCGTTCGCTCCTTGTCCTTACCCTACGTTCGGTTTTGATCGTTGGCTGAATGGGCCATCTGAGGGGGGCACGAATGTTCTCAGGCATGCGTTTGTCGAAAAAGATTCCGGTGCTGGTTTTGGGCGCCGCTGCGGTGGTTGGCATCGGTGTCGGTGTAGAAAGCTACCTCACGTCTTCTGTGATCGTGAAAGAACTGACGAAGGAACGCCTTCAGACGGCTGCCGAGACTGGCGAAAAGGAAACAGTCGCCTATTTGCAGGCGATCGAACGCGAGCTCATTCTGACGGCTGAGCACCCTGGCACAGCAGCCGCTGTCCAGGATTTCGCCTCTGTTTGGGATTTCTGGAAAATGTCCGGCGGCAATCCGCAGGAAGAACTGCAAGCTGCGTATATCACCGGCAACCCGCATCCGACCGGCGAGAAACACAAGCTCGACCGGGCCGAGACCGGGTCGGCTTACGACGAGGTGCACGCCAAATATCACCCCTGGTTCCGAAAACTGCAGCAGGACCAGGGTTATTACGACGTGTTCCTGTTCGACGCCAAGGGCAACCTCGTCTACACGGTTTTCAAGGAACTGGATTACGCCACGAATTTCGAAAAGGGTGGTGGCCAGTGGGCGGATACCGACCTCGGCGAAGTCTATCGCAAGGCGATGGCGATCACCGCAGAGGACGAAGTCGCCTTTGAGGATTTTGCCGCCTATAAACCGAGCTTCGACGCCCCTGCCAGCTTCATGGCGCACCCGATTCACGCGAACGGTGAAACGGTTGGTGTTCTGGCCTTCCAGATGCCGATCGACAAGATCAATTCTCTCATGAGCAGTGGTCTCGGGCTTGGAGAAACCGGTGAATTGGCTTTGATCGGCGAAGATCGCATGATGCGCAACGATACGCCGCTCACTGCCGACAAGAACGATATTCTGGCTACGGAACTGAGTGGGCCCGTCATCGACAAGGCCTTCGCGGAAGGCAGCGCCTTCGGCATGTCTACCTACTTTGGTGACGAACTGATGGACGTAGAAGCCGAGAAATTCACCTACCAGGGCAAGAACTTCGCCATCGTCGCCATGCAACCTTATGCAGAAGCCGTTACCCCGCTGACAGATATGCGCAACCGGATGGTCCTCGCCGGGCTCGCCTTGCTTGCGATTGCCGCTGCCCTTGGCTTCTTTGCAGCGCGCTCCGTAACAAAGCCGATCAACATGGTAGTCTCCGCCATGAACCGGCTTGCCGATGGGGACACACGCGTAGATACGGACGGTTCCGAGCGGGGCGACGAGATCGGCGACATGTTCAAGGCTGTGGCGATTTTCAAGGAAAACGCCATTCAGCGCCGTCATCTTGAAGACCAGGCCCGCAACGAACGTGACAGGGAACGCCAGCGCCAGGCTTTCCTGGAAGGGGTGATCACGGACTTCAAGTCGATCATGACTGATCGCCTGGCAACCGTGTCCGACCAGATGGAACGGATGCGCGATGCTGCCACAACGCTGGAAGACCTGGCATCAAATGCGAAGTCTGAATCCGATCAGGCAGGCCACGCCTCCATCAGTGCTTCTGAAAACGTCGCCGCCGTTGCCGCCGCAACAGAAGAAATGACGGCCACGGTTCAGGAAATCGCCAACCAGACCGAAGCCACCACCCGCATCGTTCTGGAGACCGTGGAAGCGGCGGAACAGACCAACCGCAACGTTCAGACGCTGTCGGAAGCCGCCGAGCATATCGGCAGCGTGGTCAATCTCATTCGCGATATCGCCGAGCAGACCAATCTTCTGGCGCTCAATGCCACCATTGAGGCAGCCCGTGCGGGGGAAGCCGGTCGCGGTTTTGCGGTCGTGGCGTCGGAAGTCAAACAGCTTGCAGAGCAGACTTCCAAGGCGACGGACGAGATTTCCGGTCGGATTTCAGGCATCCAGTCCTCGGTTCGCGATGCAGCGGGTGCCATCGAGCACATTGCCGAGAAGGTGTCCGACATCAAGAACCTGACCAGTTCCGTGGCAGGGGCTATCGAGGAACAGCGGGCGGCAAACCAGGAAATCGCGCGCTCGGCCCGTTCGGCCAGTGACAGTACAGGCAATGCTGCCAGCAGCATGTCGTCTGTTTCCGGTGCAGTTGAACAAACGTCGACTGAAGCCGGATCGGTCAACACTGCGTCCGACCTGGTTTCGGAGGCAAGCGACAGCCTTGCCCGCGAGGTCGAGAAGTTCCTGGCGGACGTCACGAAGGACGTAGAGGACCGGAGACGTTCGGTGCGCAAGGCGATTTCCGAGGATGTTGCCATCACGTTCGCGGACGGTCGCAAGCGCACCGCGCAGCTGATCGACGTCAGTGTCACCGGTGCGCAGATCCTGGATATGACCGACCTGCCGATCGGCGAACGGATGACGCTGGAATTCCTGGATGGCACCGTGCTGCAAGGCAAGGTCGTGCGCCAGACAGGAGCAGGCTGCGGCGTCGAATTCGCCGAACAGCTAGCAGAAAGCCACATTCTCATCGCCGCATAAGATGGCAATCTCAGGAAACGAAAAGGGCGCCTGTCGGCGCCCTTTTTTTGTTGACGAAAGCCCTTGGCTCACCGATCCGATCCGCTGCGTCTGGGATGAAGGGTGAGGGGAAAATGAAAGGTGCCGTTGGCGGCCTCTTTTCAGGAAAGACCTCTCCGTCGTCATCCCGGCCAAGCGCAGCGCGAGCCGGGACCGGGGAGCCTCCGAGCCCGTTGCCATTTCTGTTGGCACCAGATGGAAAGGCCCTGGCGCCCCGATCCCGGATCTTCGCTTCGCTGCGTCCGGGATGACGGATGAGGGGGAAAGGAACGTTGCCGTTGGCGGCCTCTTTTCAAGAAAGACCTCTCCGTCGTCATCCCGGCCAAGCGCAGCGCGAGCCGGGACCGGGGAGCCTCCGAGCCCGCTGCTATTTCTGTTGGCACCAGATGGAAAGCCCTTGGCTCACCGAACCCGGAGCTCCGCTCCGCTGCGTCCGGGATGAAGGATGAGGGGGAACGGAACTGTGCAGTTGGCGCCTTTTTCCTGTCCTCATCATGCACGATCCTCATGCTGAGGAGGGCCAAAGGGCCCGTCTTGAAGGATGGGCCACTTGCTCAGTCTCAGCTGCTTGAGCCTACCCAGCGTCCCGTTGGGCAATCCAGTCGTGATCCGGATGGTTCTGGAAGCGCCACTTGCGCATCGGGCCGGCCATGACGTTCAGATAATACATCTCGTAGCCGTAGGGCGCGCCGCAGGGGTGATGGCCCTTGGGGACCAGCACCACGTCGCCATCGGCAACAGCCATTGTCTCGTCCAGCTCGCTGTCCTCGGTGAAAACGCGCTGGAACCCGAAACCCTGTTTCGGGTTCAGGCGGTGGTAGTAGGTCTCTTCCAGATAGGTCATGTCCGGAAAGTTGTCTTCGTCGTGCCGGTGCGGCGGGTAGGACGACCAGTTGCCCTGGGGTGTGAACACTTCCGTCACCAGCAGGCTGTCGGCGATATCGCTTTCTTCCATCGCAATCGGGTGGATATAGCGGGTGTTCGCTCCCTTGCCGCGTTCCACCTGGCCGATGTCCGTGATCACACGGGCCTTGTAGTTGCCCTTGCCGGGGGCGGTGCAGACCGCCAGAACGCAGTCGGTTGTCGCCGTTGCGGACCAGCTGCTGCCGTTGGGCACATAGACGCAATGCGGCTTCTTGCGCTCGAACACGCTCATCCTGTCGCCCAGCTCACCAAAGCTTTCATCTCCAGCGGAAATTGACGCCTTGCCTTCCACGAGGACAAGGATGACTTCCTTGTCACCGGTTTCTTCCGATGCAGACTGTCCCGCTTCCAGATGATACAGGCCGAAGCCGACATAGCCCCACCTGGCGCTTTCAGGCGTGATGTCGTGCACCTTGCCGGAGGTGCCGGACGGTTTGACGAGAAGATGGCTCATGTCAAATCCACTTCCTTTGCGAGTTGCTTGAGAGTCTTGAGGCCGAGGCTCTGATACTGGAACGGATTGCGGACTTCCGGGTCCTGCTCTGCCTCGATAACGATCCAGCCTTCGTAGCCGGTATCCTTCAGGATCTGGAGAAGAGGTTTGAAATCAACGCCGCCTTCCTCGTCACCCGGCACGGTGAAGACGCCGGCACGGACGCCGTCCATGAAGGACTTCTTGTCTTCGCGGATATCCTTCATCACGGCAGGCCGAACGTTCTTGGCATGGAAATGCTTCACGCGGGCAGCGTGTTTTTCCAGAACCGGCGCCGGATCCTGACCATTGCTGCCGAAATAGCAATGACCGGCATCAAACAGCAACTTGGTCGCCGGGCCGGTGGCATCCATGAAGGCGTCGATTTCCGCCGGTGTCTCGACCACAGTGCCCATGTGGTGGTGGTAGACAAGGTCGATGCCCTGGCTTGCGCAGAAGGCCGCGAGTTCCTCGATCTTGGCGCCGAAGGCTTTCATCTCTTCTGCGGTCAGAACCGGGCTGGTGTTGATGTCAACCTGAGAGCCCTGAATGGTGTTGGAGGTCTCGCAGGCAATGCAGACCTTGCAGCCATTGTGTTTCAACTTGTCCAGATGCGGCTGAATGGCCTTCTTTTCGGCCTCGACCGACTGGGCCAGCAGGTTGAGCGAGTACCAGCCGGAAATGAACTTGAGCCCATGGCCGCCCAGAAGCTGTTTCAGCTCTTCCTGATCGTTCGGCCAGCGGTGGCCGTTCTCGATACCGTCAAAGCCGATTTCGGAAGCTTCCGACAGGATCTGCTCGGTCGGAATATGTGCGCCAAGGGTCTGGTCGTCATCATTGGCCCAGGCGATCGGGTTGGTGCCGTAAAGGATCATGTCTGTTGTCCTGTAACGCATTGGAGCGTTGGAGTTGATCGTAACTTTCGAACCTCATCCTGAGGAAGCGCTTCAGCGCTGTCTCGAAGGATGGGCCACTTGTTCGGTATATGCCGCCCATCCTTCGAGACGGACCTGACGGTCCTCCTCAGGATGAGGTGTGACTGGGTGGAAAAGCTGGGCTGGTGTTCTGCTTTCCCCTCAATCGACCAGGTTCTGGTGCTTCAAAGCGTCGACATAGCCCTCACGGGCCTTGTTGACTTCGGTCCGCTCAGAAACCTCCGGCACGGCGACGTCCCACCAGTGACCGCCACCGTTCTCGCCTGGCCCATGCATCGGGTCCGTGTCGATGACGATTACCGTCGGAATGGCCCGGTCCTTTGCGGCGAGGATCTGCGCTTCCAGGTCGGAGATGTCCTTTGCCTTTACCGCGTGGGCGCCCATGGCGGCCGCGTGGGCGACGAAGTCGATCGCCGGCTGCGCCTCGACATTGCAGTTTTGATAGAGGTTGTTGAACTGGTTGCCGCCGGTGCCCATCTGCAGCCGATTGATGCAGCCGTAGCCGCGGTTGTCCGTGAGTACCACCGTGAACGGCACCCGCCTCATGACGGCGGTCGCAAGTTCCGAGTTGGCCATCATGTAGGAGCCGTCACCGACGAAGCAGACGACATCCCGCTCCGGCTGCGCCAGCTTGATGCCCATGGCACCGGCAATCTCGTAGCCCATGCAGGAATAGCCGTATTCCATGTGATAGCCACCCTGCGGCGCCTGCCACAGAAGCTTCAGGGCGCCCGGCATGGTGCCGGCCGCGCACATGGCGATGGTCTTTTCCGAACACGTCCGCTGCACCGCGCCGATGACTTCGGCGTCGAGCGGCAGGTAACCTTCCGGCACATCGGTCCGCGCACTGCAGTGGGCATCGACCTTCGCCAGCCAGTCAAGACGGGACTGCGGATTGAAAGCCGATTTTGTCTCTGAGCCAAGGGCCGCTGAGATCTTCTCCAGAGACACCTTCGCATCGCCGATGACGCCGACGGCGCCATGCTTCAAGGCGTCGTAGCCCTGGACGTTGATGGAGACGAGCTTGCGGCCCGGTTCCTTGAAGAGCGCCCAGGAGCCGGTGGTGAAGTCCTGGAAACGGGTGCCGATGCCGATGACGAGGTCTGCGCTTTCGGCGATCTCGTTGGCGCAGGCCGAGCCGTCGACCCCGGCAGTGCCGAAGTTCATCGGATGAGACTGCGCCAGCGCCGACTTGCCCGCCTGGGTCTCGATCACTGGAATGCCGTGCCTGGTCGCAAACGCGCCGAGGGTTTCCTCTGCCTGCGAGTAGATCACCCCGCCGCCGCAAACCAGAACCGGGTTCTTTGCGGATTTGATGAGGGCGACAACATCGGCGATGTCCCGGCTGTCGGGTTCCGGGCGACGGATGCGCCAGACCTTCGGCTCGAAGAAGCTTGCCGGATAATCGAAGGCTTCTGCCTGCGTGTCCTGGCAGAACGCCAGGGTCACAGGGCCGCAATTGACCGGATCGGTCATCACGCGGAAGGCGCGCGGCAGGGCCGTCAGCAGGTGTTCCGGGCGGCTGATGCGGTCGAAGTAGCGCGATACCGGACGGAAGCAGTCATTGGCCGAAACCGTGCCGTCGTCGAAATCCTCCACCTGCTGCAGCACCGGGTCGGGTGCCCGATTGGCAAAGACATCGCCGGGGATCAGCAACACCGGCAGGCGGTTCACATGGGCAAGGGCTGCGGCGGTCACCATGTTGGTGGCGCCGGGGCCAATGGACGAGGTGACGGCCATTGCCCGTGTGCGCTTCTTGGCCTTGGCATAGGCGATGGCCGTATGGGCCATGGTCTGCTCGTTCTGGCCGCGCCAGGTCGGCAGGGCATTGCCCGCCCGCTCCAGCGCTTCGCCGAGACCGGCAACATTGCCGTGGCCGAAGATTGCCCAGATGCCGTCGATGAAACGCTCGCCGTCCTCGGTCATTTGCGCGGAGATATACCGCACCATGGCCTGGGCGGCGGTGAGACGGATCGTGCTCATGCGGAAATTCCCTGGAGTTCGTTGACGTGTGCCTCGGTTCCGGCTTCTGCGCGCGCCGTGTCCCAGATGCTGCACAGGCGGGCGAAGCGGCTCACCATGTCGGCGACGGCAGCTTCGTCTGTCAATTCACCTGCCAGCCATTTGCGGGCTGCTTCGGCAAAAATCGTGCGGCCGACCGCAAAGCCCTTGACCAGCGGGAAGCGGGCCGCTTCGGCAAAACTCGCGGCGAGTTCCTCTTCCGGGGCATCAAGACCGAGCACCACGATGCCGCGGGTGTGAGGGTCGTTTTCGGAAATCGCGTCGCAAGCCTTCGCCCATGCTTCTGCCGAGGTCATGGGTTCCAGCTTCCACCAGTCCGGATAGATGCCGATCTCGTAGAAACGGCGGATGATATCTGCCGTGGTGTCGGCATCAACCGGACCAACCTTGGAGGGGATGATCTCCAGAAGCATTTCAAGCCGGTTGCGGCGGCAGGCGGCAAACAGCCGCTTCAGGACATCTTCCTGCTCGGCCTTCATCGCGTCGGTGTCATGCGGATGATAGAAGCACAGCACCTTGACCACATGCTCCGTCGGCCATTCGGCCAGGCCGCCGAAATCCGGACCGATTTCCGGTTCCAGTGTCAGTGGCCGGGAGGTAGGCCACTCCACCGGATGACCGATCCAAAGCCCGGTTCCGGCGGCCCGATAAAGCGCCTCGCGGCCGTGTCGGCTGTCGCACAGAATGCCATAGCCCGGCTGGCCGTCTGCGACCGAAAGTGCCGCGTCGAGGCAGAGTTTCTTGAACGATCCGATCCGCTCGTGACCGGCGTTGGCCGTATCGGCCATCTGTTCGAGCTGAATACGGTGGTCGAAGGCAAAGACACGCATGGTCGACCAGTCGCCGCCGTGCAGCCGGTGCCGGTTTGTGGACCAGTGGATCTGTTCCAGTTCCGGGTCCTTGCGCAGGGCCTTGTCCTTCACGCCCCGTTTCAGGAAGAACTGCAGCTCTCCCCAGCTCGGATAGGCCGGCGTGCAGCCGTGCCGGGAGACGGCAAACGCGCCGCAGGCGTTGGCATAGGTCAGGGCCGTGACCCAGTCTTCTCCGGTGATCCAGCCTTTCAGCAGCCCGGACATGAAGCCGTCGCCGGCCCCCAGAACGTTGAACACCTCAATCGGGAAGCCAGGGCCGGAAATGCCCTCGTCGAGGCTGTCGGGGATCGCGCCTTCGAAGGCGGTTGCCCCCATCGGTCCGCGCTTGCAGACCAGCGTCGCACCCGACACCTTGCGCACGTTGCGCAGTGCCTCGACCGTGTCCGTGGTTCCACCGGCAATGTGGAATTCTTCTTCCGTGCCCACGATCAGGTCGAACAGATGCAGGCTCGATTGCAGCTTGGCCGTCACCTTGTCGGAGGCAATGAAGCGGTTCTCGCCGTCGCCGTGCCCCGACAGGCCCCAGAGGTTGGGGCGGTAGTCGATGTCGAGCGCGGTACGGCTGCCGTTTTCGCGGGCAAGCTTCAATGCCTTCAGAACGGCAGCTTCCGTTTGCGGATGGCTGAGGTGCGTGCCCGTGGCGACCACGGCCTTGGCCGAGGCAATGAACGCGGGATCGATATCATCTTCGCCAAGTGCCATGTCGGCGCAGTTCTCGCGGTAGAAGATCAGCGGGAACTGTTCCTGGTCGCGGATGCCGAGCAGCACGAGCGCGGTGAGCCGCTCCTTGTCGGTGATCACGCCTTGTGTGTCGACACCGTGCCGTTCCAGTTCCTCGCGGATGAAACGGCCCATGTGTTCGTCACCGACACGGGTGATCAGCGCGGATTTCAGGCCGAGCCGAGCCGTGCCGCAGGCCATGTTGGTGGGCGAGCCGCCGATATACTTGTTGAAGGACGCCATGTCCTCCAGACGGCCGCCAGCCTGGGCTCCGTAGAGGTCGACCGACGAGCGGCCTATCGTGATGACATCGAGTTTCTTCACGTGCACATTCCGTTTTTGATTCAGCCCGTCAGATGGTGCCGCCGAGGGAGCCTTCCAGTTCCGCCAGTTCCTGGCCACCGGCCATCAGGTCCTGAAGTTCTTCCGCTTTTATGTCTCCGCGCTCTGCGGTGCCAAGCGTCTTGCCGCGGTTGAGCACCGTGAACCTGTCGCCCACGGCCATGGCATGGCGCACGTTGTGGGTGATGAAGACAACACCGATGCCTTTTTGGCGGACCTTGTCGATCGTCGCCAGCACGTTGGAGGTCTGGCGCACACCCAGGGCAGATGTCGGTTCGTCGAGGATCAACACCTTGGCCCCGAAGAAGACGGCGCGCGAGATGGCGACCGTCTGGCGTTCACCGCCCGACAATGTGCCGACCGCCTGGTCCGGCGAGCGCAGGTGAATGCCCATCTTGGCCATCTCGGTCATGGTGACTTCGTTGGCTTCGGAAAAATCGAAGAACTTGAACGGGCCGAAGCGCCTTTGCGGTTCGCGGCCCATCCAGAAGTTCCGGGTCACCGACATCAGCGGGATCATCGCCAGGTCCTGGTAGACGGTCGCGATGCCGGCTTCCATGGCGTCCCGCGGGCTGTTGAAGCTGACTTCCTTGCCTTCCATCAGGATCTTGCCCTTGGTCGGCTTGTGGACGCCGGACATGGTCTTGATGAAGGTGGACTTGCCTGCGCCGTTGTCGCCCAGAAGGCAGTGGCATTCACCGGCCTTGACGGACACGGAGACTCCATTGAGGGCGATCACCGGGCCGAAGTGTTTTTCGATATCGACGAGTTCGATGAGGTTGTCGGACATCTTAGCGTTCCCCCGTGATCATGCGGCGGATGTAGGTGTTGAGGATCACGGCGAGCAGCAGGATTACGCCGAGGAAAACCCGGAAGAGCGAGCTTTCGACCCCGGCGAAGAAGAGGCCTTGCTGAACGACGCCGAAGATCAGTGCGCCAAGCGCCGCGCCTACCACCGAACCGTAGCCGCCGGTGAGAAGTGCGCCGCCGATCACCACGGAAATGATGGCTTCGAATTCCTTCAGGAGGCCGCGGTCAGCTGCGGCCGAGCCGAATTCCATCACCTGACAGGTGGCGAAAATAGTGGCGCAGAAGGCGGAGAACATGAACATCAGGATCTTGACCCGGTTCACGGGCACGCCGACGTAGCGGGCAGCCTGGGCGTCGCCGCCGGCGGCGAAGATCCAGTTGCCGAAGCGGGTGCGGGTGAGCAGGACATGGCCGAACACAATCAAGATGATTGCCCAGATCATCAGCATCGGAATGCCTTCGACCACCGGAAGTCCTGCTTTCGGGCCGGCAACGAACTTGCCGACAATGCCGAGATCGGCCAGCCAGACAAAGAGGCCGGAAAAGACCTTGCCGCCGAAAAGCCATGCGATCGGATCACCTTCCGCCGCTTCACGCACGCCGCCGATGATGGTCTTGCGGGTGGTGGCGATGGAAATGAAGATCGTCAGACCGCGCAGAATGTAGAGGAAGGCGAGGGTGACGATGAAGGAGGGCAAGCCGGTCTTGATGACCAGGTATCCGTTGAGCCCGCCAATGGCCAGCGCCATGGCAAATGCGACCAGGATACCGAACCATGCGGGGAACCCCCACTGAACAGTGAAGAGCGCGATGATGACGCCGGAAAAGCCGATCATCGAGCCGACGGAGAGGTCGAACTCTCCCGCGATCATCAAAAGGCAGGCGCCGACGGCGATGATGGCGAACTGGGCAGAGACTGTGCCCCAGTTGATGATGCCTTCCGGGGCAAACATGCCGCTGTCGCTGGCGATGCCGAGGAAGAACATGAATACGAGAATAGTGCCGCAGATCGCGCCCAGCTCCGGGCGGATCAGGGCCTTGCGCATGGGCGACATTTCGCGGATGCGCTCGTCTTTCCGAGGGGCGGCTGCCGATTGTGTCTCAGCCATAGGTCTCCTCCTGCGTGCCGGGGTGGCCGGCCGCGTCCAGTATGCGGCCCGGCCGCAGAACAGTGTTCTGGAATTCAGCGCTTACCCTTCGGGGTGCGCGAGCGTGTCAGTTGCAAGGGAGAGGCGGAAGGCCGCCTCTCCACAGGGCCGCGCCTGGCGGCCCTTCAGTTTAGCGGTATTCGCCGGCGTATTTTTCCACCAGGGCAATGTTGCCCTTGGTCACGAAACCCGGGCCGGAGTTGATGGAGTTGCCCGGAACCACGCCGTAACGAGCCAGGTTCGTCAGGATGACGACCGGCAGGTAGCCCTGCAGGTAAGGCTGCTGGTCGATGGCAAAGGCGATCACGTCGCCTTTGATGGCTTCAGCGATTTCACCGGAAAGGTCAAAGGTGCCGAAGTGGATGGTGCCGGACTTGCCCATGTCTTCCAGCGCAGCCAGCGTCGGATGCGCAGAGGTCGGGCCGAGGGTCAGGACGCCATTGGTGTCCGGGTTGCCCTGCAGGTAGGCCATGACCTTGGACTTGATTTCAGCCGGGTCCTGGCCACTGTCGATCATCTGGCCGCCCAGTTCGACGCCCAGTGCATCAGCATAGCCCTGGCAACGTTCAACCGAAGCCGGGTTGGTGATGTAGTGGTTCACACAAAGGAAGCTGGTGACGCCGGCCGCCTTGGCCTTTTCACCTGCACCCTTGCCGGCATCGTATTCCGGCTGGCCGACATGCATCAGAGCGCCGATTTTCTTGGACTGCTCTTCAGTGCCGGAGTTGATGGTGATGACCGGAATGCCCTTGGCGACCGCGTTGGACAGCGGGCCGCTCAGAACGTCGTAGTCGGCGATCGTCGCGATGATGCCGTTCGGGTTGGACGCAGCAGCCTGTTCGATGATGCGAGCCATGTCGGCAAGATCACCTGTCGGCGGGTTGCGGTATTCCACTTCAACGCCCATCTGGCCACCGGCAACGGTGATGGCGTTCTTGATCGTGTTCCACCAGCTGTCGCTGTCCGGTGCATGGCTGACCAGAACGAAACGTTCGCCATCAGCGGAGGCCGGAGCGGCAAGGCCGGTAAAGGCAACGGCGGCAGCCGCCATTGCAATAAGTGTCTTCTTCATGGTGTTCCTCCCAGAACGTGGACCGCGGGCCTCGAACAATCCCACCCGCGTCATCAGAAGTCTGTGGCGGCTCGGGATCGCCGTTGCCGCATTTGGAATATAAATTCCATTTTTATCGAAGCGCAACAGATTTTTTCCAGAAAGATCACAGCCTGTTCCGTTGAGCCCCCACGGAAACGGCCAGGGCAATGGCCAGGGAGAGACTTGCGGACAGCGCCCGGAACGCGCCTACGTCCAGTTCCGATACCAGTAGCTGGATTGCTTTCAGGCGCGCGAGCGGGCTGGTCACGACATCCGTAATCGCGACAATGTCAGCGCCGCTGGCACGGGCCTTGGTGGCCATGTCGATGGTCATTTCCGTGTACGGGGCGAAGGTCACCGCGATGACCGCGTCGTTCGGCCGGATCAGGTGTTCCATGTTGATGTTGGCGATGCCTGAATGGAGAACCGCCGGCACGTCCATCTTTTCGAAGGCATAGGCAAGATACGACGTGACCGGGAAGGCTCTGCGGAAGCCGATCATGTGAATCGTCTCGGCACGGGCCAGCACATCGACTGCCTGTTGAAGCGCGGTCGGGTCGACGGTTGTCAGCAGGTTTTCCAGCGAAGAACGGCCAACCTCGACGAATTCGGCCAAGAGCGCAGAAGGGGACTCGGTGCCGTGCTCGCGCAGTTTGGCGAGGCGGGTGGCGTAGTCCGGCCATTTCTGGGAATAGTCCGAGCGGAACAGTTTCTGCATTTGCGAAAAACCGGAAAAGCCCATTTCCTGGCAGAAACGCATCACGGCGGACGGCTGAACGTCGGCGCCTTCGGCAAGTTCGGCAACCGTGGAAACCGCCACCTTGTCCGGATTGGCGGCGATGTAGTTCGCGAATTGTTTCAGGCGCTTGGGCAGTCTTTCGGCGGTGCTGCCGAGCCGGGCAAAAAACGCATCGATCGACTGCGGCGGCGCAAGGATTTCGGCGGTGGCGAGATTGGGTTCATTTTCTGGATCGGGCGAGGCGTCATTCATTGTCTTCTTCTTTTCCGGCTTGACACATTCCGTCGAAAATGATTTTGGAATTTTTATTCTAAATTGGCAAGCGCTGGTTCAAACCGCTCTGCCACATGTCATCCGGGAGGAAGTATCATGGCCGTCAATGTCGCCCTGCTTGGGGCTGGACGTATCGGTAAAGTGCACGCAAAGGCCGTTGGCGCGGCCGCCGGTGCGACGCTCGTCGCTGTTGCGGACGCCTTCCCGGAAGCCGCCGAAACGCTTGCAGCCGCCTATGGCGCCCGTGTCAGCACGATCGACGAGATCGCTGCCGCCGGAGATGTCGACGCGGTGATCATCTGCACGCCGACCGACACCCATGCCGATCTGATCGAGAAGTTCGCACGCGCAGGCAAGGCGATCTTCTGCGAAAAGCCGGTCGATCTGTCGCTGGACCGGGTGAAAGCCTGCCTGAAGACGGTAGAAGACCTTGGCGCAACCTTGATGCTGGGGTTCAACCGCCGTTTCGATCCGCATTTCCGCGCCGTGCGCGCAGCCATTGACGAAGGGCGGATTGGCGACGTGGAAATGGTGCAGATCACCTCGCGCGATCCGGGTGCGCCGCCGCCATCCTACATCACGTCGTCCGGCGGCATCTTCCGTGACATGACCATCCATGACTTCGACATGGCCCGGTTCCTGCTCGGCGATGAAGTCACGACCGTCTACGCGACGGCGTCGGTTCTGGTCGATCCGGAAATCGGCAAGCTCGGCGATTACGACAGTGCGATGGTGGTGCTGACGACGGCGTCCGGCAAGCAATGCTCCATCTCCAATTCCCGCCGGGCAACCTATGGCTACGACCAGCGCATCGAGGTGCATGGCTCCAAGGGTGTGGTGAGTGCGGAAAACCAGCGTCCGGTATCCATCGAAGTGGCAACCGAAGCCGGATACACCCGTCCGCCGCTGCATGATTTCTTCATGACCCGCTACACGGAAGCCTATGCGGCTGAAATCACCGCTTTCGTCGAGGCTATCGAAACCGGTAGTGCGCCGTCACCGAGTGGCGAGGACGGATTGAAGGCACTCGCCCTGGCTGAAGCTGCCCTCAAGTCCATCGCCGAACGCCGCGCCGTCGGCATGGACGAAGTCTGAGCGTCAGAACCACTATGACCTCATCCTGAGGAGGACCGTCTGGTCCGTCTCGAAGGATGGGCGGCACACTCATGAGCAAGCAGCCCATCCTTCGAGACAGCGCCAAGGCGCTTCCTCAGGATGAGGTTAAAGGGCGGAACGGTCCGCTTCGTCACCTCCGGGAGGATCGGATTACATGACAAGTCTCGGTATCGGATTGATCGGCACCGGTTTCATGGGAAAGTGCCATGCGCTTGCCTATGGTTCGGTGAAAGCGGTGTTCGGCGATGTGCCGGCGACCCGCCTGGAAGTGCTGTGCGATGTTCCTGCAGAAAAGGCAGAAGCCTTTGCCGACCAGTTCGGCTTTGCTAGGGCAACGAGCGACTGGAAAGATCTGATTGCGGATCCGAAGGTCGATATCGTCTGCATCACCACACCCAACAAGGTGCACAAGGAAATGGCGCTTGCCGCGCTCGAGGCCGGCAAGCATGTGCATCTGGAAAAACCGATGGCGCTCAGCCTGGAGGACGCCAGACAGATGCTGGCTGTTGCCGAAAGAACAGGTGCGAAGACCATCGTCGGCTACAACTACCTGCATAATCCGGCGATTTCGCATGCCCGCAAACTCATCGCGGATGGCGCCATCGGCCGGATCGTGCATTTTCGCGGCATGGTCGATGAAGACTACCAGGCTGATCCAAACCTCGCCTGGACCTGGCGGGCAACCAAGGCCGATGCCGGCCTCGGCACGCTCGGCGATCTTGGCTGCCATCTGATTTCGCTCGCAACCGCGCTCGTCGGACCGGTCGAAAGCCTGGTCGCGGAGACAAGAACGGTTCATGAAACACGGCCCATGGGCAATGGCTCAAGCGAGCGGCGTCCGGTTGAAAACGAAGACATAGCTTCTGCGCTGCTGACCTTCGAAAACGGTGTCCATGGTGTCGTATCGACCTCGCGCAGTGCCTGGGGCCGCAAGAGCTACATCGGCTTCGAGGTGCATGGAACGGAAGGCATGATTACCTTTGATCAGGAGCGCATGAACGAACTCCGTCTCTATCAGAACCGGGGCGAGCTTGCCGAACAGGGTTTCAAGACGTTGCTCAGCGGGCCAGCTCATCCGCCGTACGGGCAATTCGTTCCGGCCGCCGGCCATCAGCTCGGGTTCAACGATCTGAAGGTGATAGAGGTTCATGAGTTCCTGACGGCGATTTCAGAAGGGCGCAATGCCGTGCCGTCGTTCCGGGAGGCGCTTCATTTTGAAGCGGTCATTCATGCGATTGCCGAGGCTGGAGAGACGGGCACCCGGGTGCGGGTCTCCAGAGCGGACTGACGCCGACAGCATCCCACTGTCTATCGCTCACTTTATTGTTCAATGGGCGCGAACAGGCCGGTTCCTGTTCGCGCCCTTTATCTGTTGCGGATGATCCCTATAAACTCTTGAGAATACAGACCGTTGGTTTGCCTTGCCTGGCGGGCCTTGCCGGCTCTGCGGGCTTACTCAGATCCGGGAGATCCTCTTGGCCAAGGTAATCGTTTTCTTTGCCCACCCACGACCGCACAGGTCGGAGGTGAACCTGCCGCTGTTTGAAACCGCGCGGTCGATCAAGGAGATCACAACCGTCGATCTTTATGCGGACTATCCGGATTTCAGCATCGATATCGACCGGGAACAGGACCGCCTGCGGGCTCATGACGTGGTTGTCTTCCAGCATCCGCTTTACTGGTATTCGGCTCCCGCCATCATGAAAGAGTGGCAGGATCTGGTTCTGGAACATGGCTTTGCCTATGGTCATGCCGGCAAGGCATTGCATGGCAAGGTGTTTCTGAACGCGGTCACGACCGGTGCCAAACCGGATGCCTATTCGCAAACGGGCATGAACCATGCCGAGTTGCGCAGCTTGCTGGGCCCATTCGAAAAGACGGCGGATCTGTGCGGCATGCGCTACCTTGCGCCCTTTGCGCTGTTCGGGGCCGGGCGAGCACTGGAGGAAAACCGCTTTGAGGCCCACCGCCATGCCTATGGAAAGCTTCTGAATGCTTTGGTCCGCGATCAGCTGGATCTTGCAAAGGCGGCCGTAGCGCCGGTGCTGCCGGATGACCTGGATGCGTTCCTGCTGGCAGGGGAGACGGTTTGATGGCGCTGCTCAGCGAAGCCTTCGTCTATCTGTGCGCGGCCGTCATCGCGGTGCCGATTGCCAACCGGCTTGGTCTTGGCTCCGTGCTTGGTTATCTGATCGCCGGTGTGGTGATCGGGCCTGTCATCGGCATCGTCGGGTCGGAAGCGGCCGACGTGCAACATTTTGCAGAATTCGGCGTGGTTATGATGCTGTTCCTGGTCGGGCTGGAACTGCAACCCGCCATGCTCTGGAAAATGCGCCAGCAGCTTGTCGGGCTTGGCGGCTTGCAGGTTGTCGGGACAGCGCTCATCTTTGCCGCGGCCGGTCTGGCGTTCGGTCTTCACTGGCAGAGCGCTTTGGCGCTCGGCATGATCCTGTCGCTTTCCTCCACCGCCATCGTCTTGCAGACCCTCAACGAGAAGGGCTGGCTGAAAACGCAAGGTGGGCAGAGTTCCTTCTCGGTATTGCTGACCCAGGATATCGCGGTCATTCCGATGCTGGCACTTCTTCCGTTGCTTGCCATCAGTGGCCATGGCGGGGAAGGAGCCGCGGACGGGCATGGCGAGAGTGCCGGTCATGGTGGTGAAGCTCTGGCGGCCTTGCCGGGCTGGGCACAGGCTCTTGTCATTCTGGCTGTTATTGCCGCCATCATCCTGGCAGGGCGTCATCTGCTGCGGCCTGTCTTCCGGTTCATAGCCGAAGCACGCCTGCGGGAAATCTTCACGGCAACCGCGCTGCTGCTCGTAATCGGCATCGCCCTGGTCATGGATTTTGTCGGCCTGTCGCCGGCACTCGGAACCTTTCTTGCCGGGGTTGTCCTGTCCGACAGCGACTATCGTCATGAGCTGGAAAGCGATATCGAACCCTTCAAGGGCCTGTTGCTTGGCCTGTTCTTCCTGACGGTCGGGGCGGGGATCGATTTCGACCTGCTGTTCGGTGCCCCTTTATCGATCCTTGGACTCGCGCTCGGCTTGATGGCAGTCAAGTTTCTGGTGCTGTTCCTGCTTGCAGCCCTCTTTCGCCTCACAGGGCCAGATCGGTGGCTGTTCGCGCTCGGGCTGGCACAGGCAGGGGAATTCGCTTTCGTGTTGTTCGGATTTGCCTCGGGCAGCGGGGTGCTGGAACCATCGCTGATCAAGACCATGACCCTGGTGGTGGCGATTTCCATGCTGCTGACACCCGCGTTGTTCATCTTCTACGAAAAAATCGTCGCTCCACGGGCTCTGGCGAAAGCGGATCGGGAACCGGATGTCATCGACAGGCGCGGCCGGGTCGTCGTCGCGGGCATGGGCCGGTTCGGTCAGATCGTCTCGCGACTGCTGCTGACCAGTGGCTACGACGTGATCATTCTCGATCATGACCCGCAGACGATCGAAAACCTGCGCAGGATAGGCATTCGAACCTTCTATGGGGATGCGACCCGGCCGGACCTTCTGCACGGTGCCGGGCTGGACGATGCCGACCTCTTCGTTGCCGCGCTTGATGATCGCGACAAGCAGACCGAACTGGTGGAACACGTTGCCAAGACCTATCCGAATGTCCGGATCCTCGCCCGTGCCCGGGACCGGCATCACGTCTACGAACTGGAAAATGCCGGTGCTCATTGTGCCGAGCGAGAGGTCTTCGAAGGGGCCTTGGCGCTTGGGCGCCAGGCCTTGACCGAGCTGGGGTACCATCCGTTCCGGGCGCGCACCAAGGCGAGGGAATTCCGTCATCACGACATTGCGATGCTCGATGACCTTCGCGAGAATTTCAACGACGGTGGCGTCGACACTTCCTATATCGATGCCATGCGGGCGCATTCCGAAACCCTGTTCGAAATCATGCAAGTCGACAGGGGCGGTGATCGCCCTGAAGGATCGGAGCGTGGCTGGACACCTCCCCCAAAGGGCGATGCGACGCTCTGACGGGAGGCGGAAAGCAGCGTTCCGACGAAAGAATGAGGTTTCCCCTTGGTAACCACTGCCTTTTCCCGGCTGGCAGCGGCTCCTATATGCGGGGCAAGACAGACAATGGCGCCAGCCAGACACGCGGCTGACTGCGCCGGAACAGGAACCAATCATGACTTCGCAAGACACCGACACAACCGGCCTCGATGATGTGTTGCAGATCGACATTGTTTCCGATGTCGTCTGTCCGTGGTGCATCGTCGGCTTCAAGCAGCTCGAACAGGCGATCGCAAGGACCGGCGTTACGGCCGCCATCAAATGGCATCCTTTTGAACTCAATCAGGATATGGCTGCGGAGGGAGAGAACCTGCGCGAACACATCATGCGCAAATACGGCTCCAGCGCGGAGCAGTCCCAGGCGGCGCGGGACCGGCTGACGGACCTTGGCGCGAGCCTTGGTTTCGAGTTCAACTTCACCGACGACATGCGCATGGTGAACACCTTCAAGGCGCACCAGTTGATCCATTGGGCCGGTGATAGCCGCAAGGAACACCAGTTGAAGATGGCGCTGTTCCAGGCCTATTTCGGCGACCGGAAGGACCTCAATGAGAATCAGGTTCTGGCGGATGTGGCCGAAAGCATTGGTCTCAACCGGGCCGAAGCCCTTGCCGTTCTGGAAGACGGCCGCTTTGCCGAAACCGTTCGCGCGGAAGAAGCCTTCTGGACCGGCAACGGCATTCACGGCGTTCCGGCTGTCATCTTCGAGCGTCAGCACCTGGTATCAGGCGCACAGGGCGTCGACAATTTCGCGGCCATCATCACCGAGCTGACGAAGGGCAAGGCGGCCTGACGACACAGCCTTGGAGATAACCTGTAGATCGTCCAATTTCTTCGTCATGCCATGGCTACCATGGCATCCATGCAGTTCCGGTTCCGCTCTGCAGCCTTTGTTTGCGGCACTGTCACGGCGTGGATTGCAGGATCAAGTCCTGCAATGACGGGGTGGGGGCGGTTGTTGGCGTTCTCAACTCAGCGCATCGTGATTGCGGCTGCGGTTACGAAACCCGGTCCAACCACTCGTCATGCCATGGCTCGACCATGGCATCCACACCGTTCCGGTTTCGCTCGACGGGTCTAGGTTTGCGGCACTGTCACGGCGTGGATTGCAGGATCAAGTCCTGCAATGACGGGGTGGGGGCGGTCGTTGGCGTTCTCAGCCCAGATCAACGTCCGAGAGGTGCGGTTACGAAACCCGGTCCACCCACTCGTCATGCCATTGCTCGACCATGGCATCCACGCCGTTCCGGTTTCGCTCGACGGCTCTAGGTTTGCGGCACTGTCTCGGCATGGATTGCAGGATCAAGTCCTGCAATGACGGGATGGGGACGGTTGTTGGGGTTCTCAATTCAGCGCGTCGTGACTGCGCGTGCGGTTACGAAACCCGGCCCACCCACTCGTCATGCCATGGCTCGACCATGGCATCCACGCCGTTGCGATCCCGCTCGACAGCCCTTTGTTTGCGGCACTGTCGCGGCATGGATTGCGGGATCAAGTCCTGCAATGACGGGGAGGAGGAAGAGCTCGGTTATCTAACCACTCCCAGGGTAGAACCAACTTTGCCTTACAGCTTTTCGAACAACACCCCTGCAGCTTCGATCCGACCGGCAGGTGTGTCGGCAGGCTCGGCGCCGTAATTTGTCCAAATCCTCAGACCATCGGTCACGCGGCAGCGGACACCGCCGGCAATGTCGAGCGTGTCGATCCCGGCTTCTTCGCATAGCATGGTGTAGAGGCGCTTCAGCACGGTTTCGTCACCCCAGCCACCGACATAGACGAGATGTTCCTGGCGGTAGGCTGCGGGTTGGCCGTCTTCCAGTTCCAGGATGACTTCGCCAGCACCTTCCAGTTCCTCGCGGTAGCTGGTGAAGGCGCCGCCGCCCTTAAGCGGCATCGGCATATCCGGGCGCAGGCTTTCGACCCGCGAGACCGCAAGATCGAGCCCGGGCATGTCTGGTGGCAATGGCACGGGAATGACCATGTCGGCGTTGCGGGCGGCTGTGCGCGGGCCCATCACCACCAGCGCTTCGGTTTCGGCAAGCACCTGTTTCAGGTGCTGCGGCACGTAGATCAGGCCAGGCAGGGCAACAATCTTGTAGCCGGAAAAGTCACGGGTCTCGCCGCGCAGGATATCGACCGAAAGCCCGAGCTTGCGCAGCGCCTTGTAGGTGTCGAAAACAAGCTGGAAATAGGAAAGCTCCTTGCCGTGCGGCTGGGTGGTCCAGGCGAAATCCGCGTCATAGTCGAAGATCAGTGCAACAGGTGCCTGTGGGGCCGAGACGTCAGGCGCATCGCGCAATTCGTCGGCGACCTTGCGGGCTTCTAGCAGCGCCGGCGCATCGGCATTGTCCGGGCGCAGCATGCCGGCATGCATCTGTTCCTGCGCGAAAGGCGCCTGTCGCCAACGGAAATAGCACACGGCCTCGGCCCCATGGGCATAAGCCTCCCAGGCCCAAAGCCGCATCATGCCCGGCAGAGGAGCAGGATTGTGGGGGGCCCAGTTCACCGGTCCCGGCTGTTGTTCCATCACCCACCAGCGGCCCTTGCCAACGGCACGGTAGAGATCGTGGTGGAAGGCCTGGAAGTCCGGATCGCCCTGGCGCATGAAGGCCCGCTGATGGGCGTCATCCGCGCCGACACGGTCTTCCAGAAAACCGAGCGGGTAGCTGTCCCATGTCGCGATCTCGAGATCGTCGCCGACCTTGAAGTGGTCGAAATCCGTTACGCGGCCCATGTAGTTGTGGCTGATCGGTGCGCTGGAATGCGCCCGGATGATATCGACCTGGCGCTTGTTGAAGGTAACCACCTGATCGGAGGAGAACCGCCGGAAGGCAAGTGTATGTGAGGGGTTTGGTTCGGTTACGGTCAGGTTCGGCAGGTCGATCTCGTCAAAGGAGAGATACTCCATAGACCAGAAAACGTTGCCCCAGGCGCGGTTGAGCGCCTCGATGGAGCCGTAGCGGCCCTTCAGCCAGACCCGGAACGCTTTTCGGGCAGCATCCGAATAGGAGAGAATCGTATCGTGGCAACCATATTCGTTGTCGGTCTGCCAGGCGGCGACATGCGGATTGTTGCCGTAGCGCTCGGCGACAAGCTTCACGATCCGGTCGCTCTCCTGGCGAAAGCCCTCGTGTGAAAAGCAGTAGTGGCGGCGGGAGCCGAACTTGCGGGGATTGCCGCCGGCATCGACGGCGACCATGTCCGGATGCTTGTCGACAACCCAGCGCGGCGGCGTTGCGGTCGGTGTGCCGAGCACGACCTTCAACCCGGCACGGCCGAGGGTCTCGATGGCTCTGTCCAGCCACTCGAAGTGCAAGTCACCGGGACGAGGCTCGAGGCGCGACCAGGCGAATTCACCGATGCGGATCCATGTCAGCCCGGTCTCGGCCATCCGGCGGGCATCAGCTTCCCAGATTTCTTCCGGCCAGTGTTCCGGATAATAGCAGGTGCCGAGAGTGCGTTTCATGATGGATGCTCACTGCTTGATGGTTCGGCAACGCTCATCCGGATGGTGAAGCGTTGCCACATATTCCGTGTCATCCCCGCGAAGGCGGGGCCTGAGGACCCTTCAAAGGTCCACTGAACTAGCATTTTGTCCCGGTGCTCCCAAAACTTTGCCCGGTAGATGGACGGCGGACCTGTTAGAGCAAGACCCTGTGCTCGCTCTGTCCACGAACCTTCACTTGCGCGAAATAGGTCTTGCCTTCGTGCTCGCCGGTAAGACCTTCGGCGGCGGATGTGGCAAAGAGCGTCTGCAGATCTGCCCCGCCGAATGCCGGGCAGGAAATCTGTTTTGCAGGCATGGAAACGGCCTCGGCAAATTTCCCGTCCGCATTATAGCGTGCAACGTGGTTCGCCCCCCAATGGGCGTTCCACAGGAACCCCTCGCTATCGACCACGGCGCCATCCGGATTGAACCCGTCGGCGGACAGATCGACGAACAGGGACGGCGCACCTGCTGGCCAGCCCTCGGCGTCCAGGGCGACCTTCTGAATGGTCAGGGTGTCGGTGTCAGCGAAATAGGCCGTCTTGCCGTCCGGCGAAAAACAGATCGCGTTGGAAATGGTGATGTCGGAGAACAGCTTGCGCAGCTCTCCCTTGTAATAGCGGTAGATCGATCCGGCGTTCTTTTCGGCGCCAAATCCCATGGTGCCGATCCAGAAACCTCCCTTGGGATCTGCTCTGCCGTCGTTGGACCGCGTGATTGTGTTGTCGGCCTCCAGATCGCAGATCTTTGCGGAGGCTTCCGTTTCCAGATTGAACAGGAACAGCTTCGTAGAGCTGGCGATCAGGAGTTCGGTCCGGCTGACCCAGCCTGCGGCAGAAACATATTCATCGAACTGCCAGGTTTTTTCCGTGCCGTTGTCACGGCTGAGCAGGCGCTTGTTGAGAATGTCGAACCAGAACAGCTGCTGGCGTTCGGGATGCCACAACGGGCCTTCGCCAAGGGTGCACTGGCGCTCGTCGAAAACTGTGCTCATGACATCACCTGCATGCTGCAACGGCCGCGTCGTAGGCGGCGACGATTTTTTCGGCCCGTTCGCTGACTTCGGCAACACTAACACCGGGTTTGAACAGAGCCGTTCCGATGCCGAAGCCGGCAGCCCCGGCCTTGATCCAGTCCCCGAAATTGTCCGGGCCGGCACCGCCCACGGCATAGGTCGCAGTGCCCTTCGGCAATACCGCCAGCATCGCCTTCAGTCCGTCCGGACCTATGAGCGAGGCGGGAAAGAATTTGAGGCCATCTGCCCCGCTGCGCAGCGCCGTGAAGCACTCGCTTGGTGTCATCACACCGGGAAAAGAAGACATGCCTTCGGCTTTTGTCGTCTTGATGACATCCGGATTGCAGTCGGGTGACACGATCAGCGTGCCGCCGGCGTTCTTGACGTCGCGCACCTGTTCGGGCGCCAGCACGGTGCCTGCGCCGATCTCGGCATTCGAGGAAAAGGCCTTTGCCATGGCGGCAATGCTAACAAGCGGGTCCGGCGAGTTGAGCGGAACCTCGATACGAGTGATGCCGGCGGCAATCAGGCATTCGGTAACGGGCAGAGCCTCGTCCAGGGTCAGGCCGCGCAGGATGGCTATCAGGTTACGGCTCATGAATGCTCCGGTTCGTAGAAGGAATAGGCAAGGGTCAGGCCCTTCAAGGTGATGGTTTCCGCATCGAGCTGCCTTGAGGCATGGCCGAGATGTGTCAAGGCGCTGCGATAGGCACCGGCGATCATGTCGCTGCCCAGCAGGGCCGTGTTACCAAGGTCGAAATCACGGCTGACAGCGGCCAGTTCGGCTCCGATCAGAAGCCCCGATAATCTGCCGCTTGCCTGTGCAGGGCCAAGGTCCGCGACAAGGCCGGCGGCGCGCACGCCAAACAGATCGGCAGTCAGCGCTTCGGGGGCATTGAAACTGTGTTCGGCCGCTTCGGCAAAGGCTGTGCTGTCGAGGTCATCGGCGGAAAGGCCGTGCCGCAGGACGGAGTGTTTGGACAGAAGCGCGAAGGTCTCTCCTGTCATGAAGGTGCGGAACCGCTCAATTCGTCCGTCCTGGAGAGCGACCCACTTGGTGTGCGTTCCAGGCAGGCACAAGGTGCCGGAATAGGTCTGATTTTCCGAAAGGAATCCGGCGATCTGCGTTTCCTCGCCGCGCATGACATCGGGAGGTGTGAGCTGCTTGATGCCCGGCAGGATGCGCACGTCAAGGCGCGGGTCGGCTGCATCCACCCCGGTAGCGTTCCGGATCGACGGCGGCGCGCAGGGTACGGTCATGTAGGGAGCTTCGGCCCAACCCTGCCGGGACCCGGCCATGCCGCAGACGATCACAGGTGTGACCTCACCGTCCCTCAGAAGGTCAGCGATCAGTTCGATCAGGGCAGGTTCGAAATCCTGTTTCTCCAGTCGGCCCATGCCCTTTTCGGAGCTGCGATGGGCAAGGATGCCACTGGCTTCGTCAAGCGCCCAGATGCGCAGATTGGTGGTGCCCCAATCCGCTGCGATCCAGGACGCTTTTGGATGTGTGTTCATCCCGTCACCACCACGCCGCCATCCACGACCAGCGCCTGTCCGGTCATCGCCTTGCTGGTTCTGGAGGCAAGGAAAAGCACCGGGTCAACCATGTCGTCCGGCTGCAGTTCAACCTTGAGACACTGCCGGTCGATGTGCGCTGCCAGACCTTCCGGCGTTACCCAAATGTCCTTCTGCTTCTGGGTCAGGACCCAGCCGGGCGCAATTGCGTTGACGCGGATGTTCTCCGGGCCGAATTCCCGTGCGAGGCTGCGGGTCATGCCGTTGATGCCGGAATTCGCGGTCGTGTAGACCGGGTAGCCCGCATTGCCCATCATGTAGGAGATGGACGAGAAGTTGACGATGGAGCCACCGCCGGCCGCTCGCATGCCGGCAACCACATGCTGGCAGGCAAAGAAATAGGCTTTCAGGTTGATCGCCACGGACCAGTCCCAGAACGCCTCGTCAACCTCTTCGGTCTTGTGGCGTTTGTCGTTGGCGGCATTGTTGACCAGAACCGTGATCGGGCCATGGGCTTCTGCTGCCTGATCCATGGCCGCCTTGAGGGCAGCCATGTCTGTGATGTCACAAGGCAGGTACAGCGGACGGCGACCGTATTTCTGTTCCATCTCGTCGCAGAAGGGCGCTGCGTCGGAACGCTGCACAAAGGCGACCTTCGCCCCCTGCCGCAGAAAGCCCTCCGTCAGCGCCGCGCCAATGCCGGAGCCGCCACCGGTGATGAATACCGATGCGTTGTCGAGATCCGGGTATGTTGCGTACATGGCACTTCCTCAATTGTTTTGGCGGCCTAAGCCGAAATCGGTTCGTTTTGAGTAACGTTACTCAAAGACGTTCGCCTTCCACAACCCAGACGGTTTCTGGGAACCGCCAGGGGAGCGTGAGCCCGTGGGACATCAGATATTGTCCACTGGCTTCAAGGTCTTGATGTTTCAGGAGAGGCGCACCGCGGGACAGCCGGGGCGCTTCGTCCCGATTGACGAGAGATAGCCTGTATCTGCCTTGCGGGTCCAGACCAGTCAAGCGCAACGGACGCGGCAGGATCTGGTCACTTGGTCGCGTCAGCGCGGCAAACGCAACGAACCGGCTGCCGTCGCCGGCAAGCTGCTGTTCTGCGATCACGGCCGGATCGGCGCTGTCGAGCCGCAGGATATCGGCCTGCATCATCCAGTCCCGGTTGGCTTTCCACCAGCTCGTGACATTGCGCAGCGTTTCGGCTTCGGCTTCCGTCAGCTCACGCGGGTCCATCTCGAAGCCCATGTGGCGTTGAGCCGCGGTCCAGGCGCGCAGACGAATGTCCAGCGTGCGGCCGGAAGTATGGCAGTGACGGGGCCCGACGTGAGAGCCTGTTACCAAGGCTGGCAGGAACAGGGCGGCATCGTGCTGAATACGCTGGCGTTCCAGCGCATCGTTACTGTCCGAAAGCCAGACCCGGTGCGTGCGTTCCAGGACGCCGAAGTCGATCCGCCCGCCGCCGGACGAGCAGCTCTCGATCTCCACTGCCGGAAAATCGGACCGCAGACGGTCGACCAGCTCGTAAAAGCCTTCGGCCTGTTCGGCATCGACCACGGGCAGGATGCGGTTGTGGTCCCACTTGATGTAGCCGATGTCGTTGTTTTTCAGGACGTCGGCGATGTGGTCATAAAGATAGTCGCGAACCTCCTGGTTGGACATGTCCAGCACCAGTTGCTGGCGTCCGCGGATCTGGTCTGCGTGACCGAGCACCCAGTCGGGATGAGCGCGGCAGAGGTCACTGTCCTCGTTGACCATCTCCGGTTCGAACCAGATTCCGAACTCCATGCCGAGCGCCTTGATATGGTCGATCAGCGGGGTGAGGCCGTCCGGGTACTTGCGTTTGTCGATCACCCAGTCTCCCAGAGACGAGGTGTCGTCATCCCGGTGGCCAAACCAGCCGTCGTCCAGCACAAAGCGCTCGGCGCCCAGGCCCGCCGCTTGGGAGGCGATGGCTTTGAGTTCGTCGAGGTCGTGTTTGAAATAGACCGCTTCCCAGCAATTGTAGTGGACCGGGCGGGGAGTGCGGGCTCCCTGAACCACATGGTCGCGAACATGGCGCTGGAACCGAACGGCGGTACCGTTGAAGCCGGTGGCGGAATAGGTTGCGTAGAGCGGTGCGCTGACGAAGTGGCGTCCGCTGGCAAGGCTGGCAGTGGCGTGGCCGAACTGGACCTGACGACGCCCATCGGCAAGTTCCTCGGCAACCATCTTGTGGCCCCCGGACCAGCCATAGTGAAACGCGAAAGCTTCACCGGCCGTGTTGGACGTTCCGGCATTGCAGACGACAAGCCCCGGGAAATGGGCGTGGTCCGTGCGGCCCGTGCGGTTGTCGCGGACTCGGGCACCGGGCGCAAACGGCAGGCGGCGGGTCAGGAATTCCGCGCACCAGCGGCCGGAAAACTCGATCATCTCACCGGTGTGAGCCGGGACCGGCAGAACCGGAGCCGCCAGCCAGTCGACCGTGATCTCATCGGCGCTTTCCAGCCGTGTCTGAAGCTTTAACAGGGAGGTTTCCGGTGTCAGGACGAGATCGAAGACGAGGCTGAGATCAAGGCTGTTGTCGGCAAAGACAAGCGTCAGGCCATGCTCCGAAGCGGCTTCGCTTTCGAACCGGAAACTGGGCATGAGCGGCGCGCCGGATGTGTTCCTTGCAGTCAGGCCGGTTTGCCCGGGGAAGCTTTCGGAGGCTTCCGGACACAGGCTCAGACCGGCGTTGCGGTCGACCATGCCACCGGTGACGTCGGCAAGTGCGGCTGCCGAAAGCGTCTCCAGGTTTTCGCCAGTGGGAAGGGCGGGCCCCCAGTAGACAGCTTCCGGCAATCGGTCGTCGAAGCTGGCCAGGACCAGGCTCTGTCTGTCATCTCCAAGATGCCAGCTGCGGATCATTTCACGGCTCCGAGTGTGAGGCCTGCAATAAAGTGGCGCTGCATCAGGAAGAACATGGCGACAGGCGGCAGGGCGGCCACGATGGAACCGGCGCTCATCAGGTGGTAGGCAGCACGATATTGCGCGTTGAAGGACGTGATGCCGGCGGTGACAGGCTGGCTTTCAACGCCCTGCGTCAGCACCACGGCCCAGAAGTAGTCGTTCCAGATGAAGGTGAAGATCAGCACCGACAGCGCGGCAATGGCCGGCTTCATCAGCGGCAGCACCACGTACCAGAAGATCCGCCATTCGGAGACGCCCTCAACGCGCGCGGCCTCTATCAGCTCAAACGGCAGAGCACGGATGAAGTTGCGCATGAAGAGTGTGCAGAAGCCGGTCTGGAAGGCGATGTGGAACAGAACCAGACCGGTGATGGTGTTGTAGAGGCCCATCTGCAGGGTCAGGTCGCGCACCGGCACCATCAGGATCTGGAACGGCACGAAGTTGCCCGCAACGAACATGAAGAAGAGCCAGATATTGGCCTTGAACTTGTAGATGCCGAGGGCGAAGCCGGTCATGCACGAGAGGCCAACCGCGCCGATCACCGTTGGAATGGTGATCTTGAACGAGTTCAGCAAATACTGCGGCATGTCCGAGCCGGTGAAGACCAGCGCGTAGTTGGTGAAGCCTTCGAAGGATGACGGCCAGCCCCAGTAGTTGGCGTTGGCAAAATCCGAATCCGGCTTGACCGAAAAGATGGCGACCGCGATCAGCGGCAGCAGCCACAGGATCAGCGCCAGCGGAAGCAGCGTCTGATAGGTGATCTGCCAGGGGCGGGACGTGCGTTCGATCGGTGTCGGGAACATGTCAGCGCGCCTTTTCTTCTTTGTACATCGACCAGAGGAAGTAGGCGATGAAGGCCAGCATGATCAGGAACAGCACCACGGCAATGGCCGCGCCGTAGCCCATGCGGAAGCCGTATTCGGAGAGTGCGACCTCGAACATGTAGAAGCTGAGCACTCGACTGGCGCCGAAGGGCCCGCCGTTGGTCATGACCGAAATCAGGTCGAAAGAGCGCAAAGCGCCGATGATGGTGACGACGAAGGCGATGAAGGTGGCCGGGCGAAGCTGCGGCACGATGATGTACCAGAGCATGCGCCAGCCCTTGGCGCCGTCGAGGCGTCCTGCCTCGATCTGCTCCGGATCAACCGCGTTGAGGCCGGTAAGATAGAGGATCATGCAATAGGCCGTCTGGGGCCAGAGGCCCGCGACGATGATGCCCACGGTGACCCAGTTCTCGTCCCCCAGCACGTTGAGCGGCGGCAGGCCGACCGCGCCGAGCAGAACGTTGAGGATGCCGAATGTCGGGTCGTAGAACCAGGTGAACACCAGGCCGACGACGACCTGGGAGATCACGAAGGGAAAGAAAAACAGGGATTTGTAGAGCCGGATGCCGGTGACGGTCTGGTTCAGGAACAGCGCGATGAACAGACCGGC
The DNA here is from genome assembly GCF_001999245.1 of Roseibium algicola. Taxonomy (NCBI): domain Bacteria; kingdom Pseudomonadati; phylum Pseudomonadota; class Alphaproteobacteria; order Hyphomicrobiales; family Stappiaceae; genus Roseibium; species Roseibium algicola. The sequence goes on from NZ_CP019630.1 coordinate 3,675,661, forward strand.
CGGAATGGCAAGCAGATAGAGCAGCAGCCAGATGACGTTGTTCTTCAGCGAGGTGTAGAACGCGTCATCCCAGTAGAGTTCCTCGTAATTGTAGAGCCCGACATATTCCGCCTGGCCCAAACCGTCCCACTCGTAGAGCGACAGGTTGAACGACTGGAAAATCGGAAAGATCACATAGAACAGGAAGAACAGGATCCCGGGTGCCAGGAACAGCCAGGGTGTCAACTGCTGCTGGTTGCGATGCCACCAGGAACTCTGGCGGGTCTCGGCGACGGATGCTTGGGCCATTTTCGGAACTCTTCGTGAGTCGTCGGCGTATACCGGAAAAGAGGACAGGGAGCGGTTGCCCCCTGTCCGGTCATGCGAAGGCAGACCTTATTTGTAGATACGCTGTTGGGCGCGGTCCAAACGGTCCAGGATCTTGTCCAGGTTGTCCGGCTTGACCATGAATTCCTGCAGGCCTTCCATGGCAACCTTTGCCATTTCAGCCGGGGCGTCGCGGTCGAAGAACTGGGCAACGCCGCCCGGGGAGTTCGTGGACAGCATCTCAAAGCCCTGTTCCAGGAACTTGTCCTGGTCCACGGACGACTTGGCGTTCACCGGGAGCTGGCCGAGGTGCTTGCCGTCGTTGATCCAGGTCTGGACGTCCGGCGAGACCGCGAACTTCAGGAATTCGCGCGCGTTTTCCTTGTTCTCGGCATTGGCCGGAATGTGGAAGGTATCGGTCGGCGCGTCTTCCGCCTTGGCGATGCCCGGCGTGATTTCCACGAACTGGTAGAAATCGATCTGGTCATCGGAAAGACCAGCTTCGCGCAGCGGTGCCACGGCGAAGTTGCCCATCAGGTAAGCGGCTGCATCGCCCTTGACCATGAACGGCAGAGCTTCCTGCCAGGAGTAGGTCTGATGGTTGTCGATGAAGGCGCCCATGTCGATGAGCTCGCGCCAGTTGGCGAAGGTCTTGCGGACTTCGTCGGACTTCCAGGACGCCTTGCCTGTGAGCAGGTCCATGTGGAAGTCGAAGCCGTTGGTGCGCATGTTCAGGTAGTCGAACCAGCCACCTGCGGTCCAGAGAAACTTGGTACCGATGGTGTAGCACTTCTTGCCGGCATCGATGATCTTCTGGCAGTTCGCCTTTTCTTCTTCCCAGGTAGTGGGTTCGGACAGGCCAAGCTCGTCGAAGATGTCTTTGCGGTAGTAAACACCCCACTGATAGTAGGTGTAGGGCACGCCCCACTGCTTGCCGTCGATGGTCATCGCACCCTTGGTAGAGGCGAGGTTGTCGGCAATTGCCGGATCCGCCCAAAGGTCGGACACGTCCTCGAAGAGGCCGGCCTCCACGTAAGGCCGCATGCGGTTGGCCGCGTACCAGGTCGCAACGTCCGGCGCATTTGCCGTCAGGAAGTTGCGGATCTGGGTCTTGTAGGCTTCCCGGTCAATCACCGTCGTCTCGATGTTCAGCTCCGGGTTCTTCTCCTGGAACTGAGCGATCATCTCTTCCATGGTCGCACGCGGCGCCGGGTTCGATGTGTCGAGAAAGATTTTCAGATTGCCTGTCAGGCCGTCAGCAGAAGCTGCGCCCATCACGGCTGCCAACATGGCAAATGCCGCTACGGACGTTTTCAGCATGGAACGCATGGTGTCCTCCCTTTTGGTTCCATTATGTGAAACTTAGTTTTGTATATTGATACTTTGATGCGATGGCGATAAGTTGTCAACAGGCTCGACGACAAGAAACGGGCCGAAGGAGGAGCTGATGAACAAACAGGCGGGGTCATCGACAGGTGACGGCACGGTCGGCAAGGCGCTGGAAGTGCTGGACAAGGTTGCGGCTGTGGGCCGGCCTGTGCGCTTTTCCGAACTGCTGTCTGAAAGCACTCATCCCAAGGCGACGCTGTACCGGCTGCTGCAGACGCTGGTGAGCCAGGGCATGCTGGCCTACGACGAGCGCCAGCAGACCTATTCGCTGGGTATCCGCCTGGTGCGGCTGGCACATGCGGCCTGGCGGCAAAGTTCCATCGCGCCGATTGCGCGTCCCTTCGTAGGCGCCTTGTCGGAAGCTGTCGGCGAAACGGTTCACCTGGCACAGCTCGACAGCGGGCAGGTGCTTTATGTCGACAAGCGCAATCCGACCAATGCCATCGACATGTTTTCGCAGGCCGGCAAGGTTGGTCCGGCCTATTGCACCGGGGTCGGCAAGGCCCTGATGGCCTTTCTGGAGCCTGCGGACCTCGATCACGTTTTGAAGAAGCAGTCGTTCTATCGCTACACCCCGGCAACGCTGGCCAGCGAAGCTGAACTGCGGGCGGACCTGGAAAAGATCCGCGAAGAGGGGCTGTCCTACGACCGCGAGGAACACGAGCCCGGCATCATCTGCATTGCAGCGCCGATCCTGTCGTCCAAGGGGCGGCCGGTCGGGGCGCTTTCCGTTACCACGTCCACACAGCGCAAGAGCCTCGAACAGCTTCTGGAGGCACGGCCTGCACTGCTGGATACGGCCTCGAAGATCGCGGCGGCGGTCGAGGACTGGCAGTTCCCTGCCTAACAAGAATCCCAAGGGAGAGAGAATTACATGTCTGGCGTCACACTGACAAAAGCCGTCAAGAAATATGGCGACCTGGAAGTCATCCACGGAGTGGACCTTCAGATCGAGCATGGTGAATTCTGCGTTTTTGTCGGTCCGTCCGGCTGTGGCAAGTCCACCCTTCTGCGCATGATCGCCGGGCTGGAGGAAACGACCGACGGCAGGATCGAGATCGGTGGCCGTGATGTGACCAAGACAGACCCGGCGGAACGGGGCGTTGCCATGGTGTTCCAGACCTATGCGCTTTACCCGCATATGACGGTCGAGGAGAACATGGGCTTCGGGCTGAAGATGAACGGTCATCCGAAGGCCGAGATCCAGTCCAAGGTTGCCGAGGCCAGCCGCATCCTGAAGCTGGACCCTTATCTGAAGCGCAAGCCGAAGGCGCTTTCCGGCGGGCAGCGCCAGCGCGTCGCCATCGGCCGGGCCATTGTGCGCGGACCGGAAGTGTTCCTGTTCGACGAACCGCTCTCCAACCTGGATGCCGAGCTGCGTGTCGACATGCGCGTTGAAATCGCCCGCCTGCACAAGGATATCGGCGCAACGATGATCTACGTGACGCACGACCAGGTCGAGGCGATGACGCTGGCAGACAAGATCGTGGTTCTGCGCGGTGGCAATATCGAGCAGGTCGGCTCGCCGATGCAGCTCTATTCCGATCCGGACAACAGGTTCGTTGCCGGCTTCATCGGCTCGCCCAGCATGAATTTCGTGGAAGGTATTGCCGGGGAGGGCGAGGTCAGTGTTGCTGCGTTCGGCGGTGTTGCCGTGCCGACATCGGTCGCGCTGCCGGCCAAGGGCGAAAAGGTGCTGGTCGGTCTGCGCCCACAGCATCTGAAAGTCTCGCCTGCGCAGGAGGGAGCGAAGGTCGACCTGTGTGAGCAACTCGGCGGCGTCGCCTATTCCTATCTCATCTGCCCGACGGGCGAGCGTGTGATCGTGGAAACCAAGGGTGAGGATGCGCCTGTTTCTGATGGAACTGTCGCCATCGACTTCGACCCGGCTTCGGCGCTGTTCTTCGATGCGAAGACGGAACAGCGGCTGAGGTAGTCTCGCCGAGGCGACTTGTCTAGGCGGCCCACCTTCCGCACGTGATTTTTGACAAGTGAGGCAATGCCGAACCGGCAACCGGATATCAGCCGCGCCATTGGCGCGTCTCCTCGTACGAAAAAGAGTTCGCTACACTCACGCAGATGCGCTGGATTCCGGATCTGCACGCAGCTTATGCTGCGCTTGTCCGGAATGACGGTGGACAGCCGTAGATGGTGACGTTCCCGAGGGGCTGGCAACCGGATTGCGCAGGGAGCTGAGAACACCTTTCCACTTATGCCCGGACGCAGGGCATCTGGTCTGCGGGTCGCTTGCATTGCATTCGTCTGGTGGCGAGTCTGTTTTTTGACGATTTTGGCGGCTCTCCTGTCAGGGCCGATTTTTTCCCTCTGTCATCATAATCCTTCAGACAGTCTTTATCACATGACTGTCTGGCATTGCGTTGCCGCTCTTGGTGCTGTGTCTTTGCAGGACCGGGTTGCATTCATCTGTCATGAGCTCGTGTTACGCTAACTGACGACCCGCCCGGAAAGGCGGCCGCTTCGAACACGTATCTTGCCTTGACATGAATACTGATTCATGTGTCATATATTCCAGCGTCAGGCGATGATGTTACCCTGTGGAGGCCGTGGGAGCGGCCGGGCAGGTTTGCCGGCCTTTCGCGCAACGGGAGGAGAATTCATGACGAAACGCGTTTTCCGCTGGGCCGTGCCGCTTTTGGCTGGCATCAGCGTGGCGGCGGCCGGGATTGCCGGTGCCCAGGCCGACGATATCAAGATCGCCCATGTCTACGGCAAGACCGGTGCCCTGGAGGCCTATGCGAAACAGTCGCATACCGGCCTGATGATGGGCCTCGAATATGCCACCGACGGCACCATGGAAATCGACGGCCGCAAGATCGTGGTCATCGAGAAGGACACCCAGCTGAAGCCGGATATCGGCAAGGCCGCGCTGGCGGAAGCCTATGGTGACGATGAAGTCGATATCGCCGTCGGCCCCGTCTCCTCCGGCGTTGCGCTGGCCATGCTGCCGGTCGCCGAAGAATACGAGAAGGTGCTTCTGGTGGAGCCGGCGGTTGCCGACAGCATCACCGGCGAGAACTGGAACCGCTACATCTTCCGCACCGCGCGGAACTCGTCCCAGGACGCGATCGCCAACGCCGTCGCACTGGGGCAGGAAGGCGTCTCCATCGCGACGCTTGCACAGGACTATGCCTTCGGCCGTGACGGCGTCGCCGCCTTCAAGGAAGCGCTGGAAGGCACGGGTGCCAAATTGGTGTTCGAGGAATATGCGCCGACCGATACCAAGGATTTCACAGCCAACGCGCAGCGCGTCTTTGATGCCCTGAAGGATGAGCCGGGCCGCAAGTTCCTGTTCGTGATCTGGGCCGGTGGCGGCAATCCTATCAGCAAGATCAAGGCAATGGAGCCGGAGCGCTTTGGTGTCGAAATCGCCACGGGCGGCAACATCCTGGCGGCCATGGCGGCCTACAAGGAGCTGCCGGGCATGGAAGGCGCGACCTACTACTATTACGAAATCCCGAAGAACCCGGTAAACGACTGGCTGGTGGCCGAACACCAGAAGCGCTTCCACGCGCCGCCGGACTTCTTCACCGCGGGTGGCATGTCTTCCGGCATTGCCATTGTCGAGGCGATCCGCAAGGCCGGGTCCACGGAGACCGAAGACCTGATCACGGCCATGGAAGGCATGGAGTTTGAAACGCCAAAGGGCAAGATGATGTTCCGGGCGGAAGATCACCAGGCTCTGCAGTCGATGTATCACTTCAAGATCAAGGTCGATCCGGATGTCGAATGGGGCATCCCGGAGCTGGTGCGCGAGTTGACAATCGAGGACATGAACATCCCGGTGCGCAACCAGTAAGCCGAAAGAAGACGCGGCGGAGCCTTCAGCTTCGCCTGCGTGGCCCCAAGACCCTTAAGTTTGCCCGGCTGGTGTGAAATCCGTCCGGCCGGGCACTCATCCGATACAGCTTTCGCGACAATTCAAGCCTGGGAACGCGCATCGTGGCCAAGGAACACCCGATTCTGGAAACGAGGGACCTGACCATTCGCTTCGGTGGTCATGTGGCGGTCGATCACGTTTCCTGCGCCTTCGAGCGAGGCACCCTGACGGCAATCGTTGGGCCGAACGGCGCGGGCAAGACCACCTATTTCAACCTGATCTCCGGTCAGCTGGCAGCGACCTCCGGGGCAGTACTGCTCAACGGCGAGACCATCACCCGACTGTCGGTGCCTGAACGCACCGACAGGGGGATCGGCCGGGCGTTCCAGCTGACCAATCTCTTTCCGACCCTGAGCGTGCGCGAAAACGTGCGGCTTGTAGCGCAGGCGAAGGCACGCAAGGGGTTCGATCTCTTCACCGTTGCAGAAAGTCATGTGGAACTTCTGGAGCGGGCAGACCACGTGCTGGCGGAGGTCCGGCTGATCGATCAGGCCGACCAGACCGTTTCCGCTCTGCCCCATGGTGACCAGCGCAAGCTGGAAGTAGCGCTGCTGATCGCGCTTGGGCCTCAGGTGCTCATGTTCGACGAGCCGACCGCCGGCATGAGCGTCGACGAGGTGCCGGTGATCCTGGAGCTTATGCAGAAACTGAAGAGCGACATGGACCGGACGATCCTGCTGGTGGAGCACAAGATGGATGTCATTCGCACCCTGGCCGACCGCATCATCGTTCTGCACAACGGGGCACTGGTGGCCGACGGAGAACCGTCGGAAGTCATAGCCCTGCCAATCGTGCAGGAGGCCTATCTCGGCAAGGCGCCGGCTTCCTCCGGGGAGGCTGCGTGATGGCGGAAAACCTGCTTACCCTTTCCGGGGTGCACACCCACATCGGCCCTTATCACATCCTGCAGGGTGTGGAGCTCGCGGTGCCGGAAGGCGGCGTGACCGTTCTGCTTGGTCGCAACGGCGCGGGCAAGACCACCACCTTGCGCACCATCATGGGGCTCTGGACGGCCAGCCAGGGCGATATCCGGTTTGGCGATCATGTCATCACCAGATTGTCGACGCCCGAGATTTCCCGCAGGGGAATTGCCTTCGTGCCGGAAGACATGGGCATCTTCACCGATCTGACAGTTGCCGAAAACATGATCCTGGCCGCTGCCAACGGGCCGATGGATCAAAAGCGCCTTGCCTGGATCAAGGAGCTGTTTCCGCCGATCGGCAGCTTCTGGAATTCCTCCGCAGGAACGCTGTCCGGTGGTCAGAAGCAGATGCTGTCCGTGGCGCGGGCGATCATCGAGCCGCGCCGGCTGATCCTGATCGACGAGCCGACGAAAGGCCTCGCACCGGCGATCATCAAGGCGATGACCGATGCGCTGAAGGAACTGAAGGAAACCGACACCACCATCCTGCTGGTGGAGCAGAATTTTGCCATGGCATCCGGCATCGGCGACACGGTCGCGGTGATGGATGATGGCCGCATCATTCATTCCGGCCGCATGGACGAACTGGTGGCGGACGTCGCCTTGCAGGAAAAACTCATGGGGCTGAGCCTGGAGGCGCATCAATGAGCGAGACGGCGATCAAACCGCGGATCGAGAAAATCCCGCTGAAGGAACAGCTTGCCCAGAAGCTGCCGGTGCTGCTGGTGCCGGTGCTGGCTGCCGTCGGGCTCATTGCCATCGGCAATCCGGCGAGCTGGCTGACACTGACGGTGGCCGGGCTGGCCATGGGCATGATGATCTTCATCATGGCGTCGGGATTGACCGTGGTTTTCGGGCTGATGGACGTGATCAACTTCGGCCATGGCGCCTTTGTTGCCGTCGGCGCCTTTGTCGGCTTCACGGTTCTGGCCTGGCTGGCCGGCTGGACGGCTTCGCCGAGCGTCTTCATGAATCTCTCCGCCGTGCTGATTGCCATCCTTGCGGCCATGCTCGTCACCGGCCTTCTCGGTCTTGCCTTCGAGCGGGTGATCGTGATGCCGGTCTACGGCGAACATCTGAAGCAGATCCTTGTCACCATGGGTGGGCTGATCGTGGCCCAGCAGATGATCTACGTGGTCTGGGGGCCGGACGAGCTGCATATGTCCCGCCCGGAAGCCTTGCAGGGATCGCTGGTGATCGGCGAAGCGGCCATCGAAAAATATCGCCTGGTGGCGGTCGGCATTGGTCTCGCGCTGTTCATCGGCATGCGCCATATCCTGAAGAACACCAAGATCGGTCTGCTGGTGCGCGCCGGAGTGGAGAACGGCGAGATGGTGGAAGCACTCGGCTACCGCATCCGCCGGCTGTTCCTGATCGTGTTCATGACCGGGTCGGCGCTGGCCGGGCTCGGGGGCGTCATGTGGGGCCTCTATCAGGAAACGATTACCGCGCACATGGGCTCGGAGATCATGGTGCTGGTGTTCATCGTGGTGATCATCGGCGGCCTTGGCTCGGTCGAGGGCTGCTTCATCGGCGCCATGTTGGTGGGACTGCTTGCAAACTACACGGCTTTTCTGGCGCCGAAGGTGGCGCTGATCTCGACCATCGCGCTGATGGTCGCGGTGCTGATGTGGCGACCGCAGGGCCTTTATCCGGTGGTCAAGGCGAAGTAGGGACGGAACAAGATCATGCTGACCAGACTTCTTTCCGGCGACACGCCGCGCAGCGGTCTTCTGACTGCGCTGCTGCTGATCGTGTTGATCTCGCTCGCCTTTGCACCGTTTCTCTTTCCCGGCACCAAGTCGCTGGAGACGGCCGCGCGGATCTGCATCTTCATCGTGCTGGTGGCAAGTTATGACCTGTTGCTGGGTTATGCCGGTATCGTTTCCTTCGCCCACACCATGTTCTTCGGCATCGGCGCTTATGGGACCGCGCTTGCCCTGTCGACCACCGGGCCGAACTACGGTTCGCTGATCTGGGGTACGGCGGCGGGTGCCGGGGTTGCGGCCCTGTTCGCGCTGGCCATCGGGCTGTTCTCGCTTCGGGTGAAGGCGATCTTCTTCGCCATGGTGACGCTGGCGGTCGCAAGCGCCTTTGCCGTGCTGGTGTCGCAGATGTCCTGGCTGACAGGCGGTGAGGACGGGCTCAACTACAAGATCCCGCGCGAACTGACGCCCGCCTTCAAGCTTATCAAGACGAAGGTGTTCGACGTCAGCATCAATGGCAAGATCCTGGCCTATTACCTGGTGTTCTTCGCCGCCGCGATCCTGTTCCTGATCATGCTGCGCATCGTCAATTCGCCGTTCGGCCGCACGCTGAAGGCGGTTCGCGACAATGCCTTCCGGGCGGAGGCGATCGGTTACCGCGTGGTCTGGTATCGCACCACGGCCACCGTTCTGTCGGCAGTCATGGCAGCGCTTGCGGGCTCTCTTCTGGCCATCTGGCTGCGCTACACCGGCCCGGCAACAACGCTCTCCATGGAGATCATGATCGACATTCTGCTGATGGTCGTGATAGGGGGCATGGGCACGCTCTATGGGGCCGTGCTCGGGGCAACCCTGTTCATTCTGGCGCAGACCTATCTGCAGAACCTGATGGGTGTTGCTGCAGAAGCAACCAGCGCGGTGCCGGTGTTCTCGACGCTGGTGGCGCCGGAACGCTGGCTGTTGTGGCTGGGTGTTCTCTTCATTCTGTCGGTCTATTTTTTCCCGACGGGCATTGTCGGACGGCTACGGGCGGGGCGTGCGTGAGCGGGAATATGCTGCATATCCGCGACGAGGGAACGGGCAGACCGCTGGTGCTGATCCACGGCTGGTCTTGCCCGGGCCGGTTCTTCGAAGGCCAGATCGAGGCTCTGAAAACTGACGCCCGTTGCATCGTTCCGGATCTGCCGGGCCACGGCAAAACAGCGGGCCGGTTGCCATTGACCATCGAGGCAGCAGCCGATGCGGTTCATGCGGCTTTGGCCGAGCGCGAACTAACTGAAGTAATCCTCTGCGGTTGGTCGATGGGTGCGTTGGTTTCCTATGCAATGATCGAGCGGCACGGCGCGGACCGGATCTCGCAGTTCGTTGCCATTGACATGACGCCGAAGGTTCTGAACGACCCCGACTGGCAGAACGGAACGCTGAACGGCCTCAATGCCGAACTCAACGACCATTTCCTGAATGCCATTGTGGCGGATTGGGCCAAACTGCCGGCCCGGATCGCGAGAAGACTGTTCGCCGAAGGCCTGCCCGTGCCGGAGTGCGTTGCGGAGCTAGCCCGCAAAGAGATTGCTGCAGCCGATCCTGTGCTCTTGAAGCCGATGTGGTCCTCACTCACAGCGCAGGATTTCCGCCCTCTTTTGAAAGCCTTTCCCGTGCCGTTTCATCTGGTTGCGGGTCTGCGCAGCCAGCTTTACGGCCCGGGTGTCCATCGCTGGCACGCGGACAATGTTCCGGATTTCCATTTCCATGGCTTTGAAGCGTCGGGCCACGCGCCGCACATGGAAGAGCCGGACAAGTTCGACAGCCTGCTGCGGAACCTTGTGAAGGGCTGAGGCGCACTAACTTGGCTTTTTGGGACGGCCATCCTGACCGTTTCCTCAGTGTCCGCCGCCCAGCTTCGCCTTCATGAATTCAATGATCCGATCCAGGATGCTCAAAACCAGGAACACGGCGAGCAGGCCGACGAAGAAGCGGAGGTCGCGCAGCAACGTGCCGGGGGCAAAATTCTGGACGCTGCTGTTGGCGTAGGTCCACACAGCCCAGGCGATCCCGGCGAGGAGTGCCGTCATCACCAGCGAGATCACGATGGTCTGCCAGAGTGGCTTTTGCGGCTGGTCGCTCATTTCAGCACCCTTGCGGTCAGAAGGTCTGCCTTGAACACCATCAGGTCGTCCAGCTGTTCGACCTCGCCTTCGACCTCAATGTAAAGCGCCAGCAGCGGATCGATGGCCTCGCCAAGAAGCTGGCCGTCCTTGCCTGCCAGAAGAAAGAAATTGCGCCCCTCGACCGGTCCGGACGAGACGAAGACCGGGGGAATGCCGCCGGTCAGGCAAAGGTCCGCGCAGGCCTTGTGCGCAAGGCCCCGGCCCGGGCGCATGGCGCCCGCATAGCACTTGCCGTCGCAGATTTCACCGGTCAGTTTCCAGCGGCCCAGCGAGATGGGTTCGGATGGGGTGAAGCCGGGCGCATCGTCCATAGCAGGTGCTACCTGTCCCACCTGGATCATTGTCAGATCGCCCCGGTTCACGGGCACTCCACGCAAGGTCACCGGCATCTCGCGATTTGCTTCGGCCTGTTCAAAGACACCGCGTTTGCCCTGGCCTGCCAGCATGTAGGTGTGGGCAGGGGTGTCGCCATCAGCCGGAATGCGGAACACCGGATAGGGCCGAAGTTCGAGCAGGCCTGTTTGCTCGAACCTGTTGCCCCACTGAAACGTGCCGCTGCCCGGATCGTTCTGGGTGGTGGACAGGGCGAAGGCTGCAAGGCCCAGTCCCGCGACAAAACACAGGGAGAAGACCCCGAGAAAGGCCACCAGCGGCTTCGGCACCTTGTTGAGATAGCCGACGAAAAACGGCGCCGCCTTGGTTTGTTTCCAGCTCATGCCGCACCTCCGATCACCACCGGCTCGACATAGGTGCCGGGTGGCAGAGCGTTGGGATCGAGCAGGACGGTGGAGCCGACCAGCTTCAGCTTGTAGGTGGCGATCTTCTCGGTGAAGGGCGCGGGTGCTCGGCCGTCGGCCAGATTGTACTGGTACCCGTGCCAGGGGCAGGTGATGCAACCCCACAGCACCTTGCCTTCGCCAAGCGGACCGTTCTGGTGGGCGCAGACATTGGTGACAGCCGACAGCTTGCCGTCATACTTGAAGATCGCGACACGCTCCTCTTCGCTCAAGGTCACGACCTTGGCGCATTTGTCGTCGATTTCGTCCACCTCTCCGGCGACGACCCAACCGGCTTCCTCAAGGGAAGCCTTTGCCGTGGCATCGCCTTCTTCCCGATTGGCTTCCAGGCGCCCGCTTGCAAAGTGAAGACCGCAGACCATGACAACGCTTGCCGCAACCATGCCGGTGAAGATGGGATCGGACGGGCCTTGCAGAGCGCCGAGCGCGACATGCAACACTACGAAGGCGTAGGCGGCATAGATGAACATGTGCAGCGCCTTCCAGATCGGCGCTCCCAGAAAGCTGAGCCAGAAATCATGGCTGGTGGCAGCCAGTACGAACAGGATCAGGAGCGCGGCGATACCGAAAGCCTCGAAGGGAAAGCCGATCACCTGCCCGTAGCTTGTGTTGGACGACAGTAACGCGACGTAGCTTTCTGTCGGTGAGAAGTTGAAATACCAGCCAAGCACATAGTTGGCGTGAACGGCGGCAATACCGGCGGTCATCACACCGAAATGGCGGCGGTTATAAAGCAGCGGCAAAAAGCGCCGGTCGAGCCGGGCCAGCGGCCCGATGCACAGGATCACCGTCAGCATCAGGAAGGCACAACTGCCGAAGGCACGCATCCTCAGGATGGCACCGTCGATTGGCCGGGTGATATCCTCATAGAACGGCCCGACACGAATGAAGATGTAAAGATAAAGTGCGACGGCAATCAGCAGGATGGCGTCATAGACCATCTTGTTGCGGTTCCAGATCACCGGTGTGTATTGCACGCTCATTGGCTTGCCTCCCCGGAGCTTTCCACCGGAGCTTCAATCAGCACAGCCGGTCTGTCCGCGGGCGGCGACTGACGCATCGCCAGAATGGTGAAGAAGACCAGCGGCAGGAGCAGGCCAAGGACAGTCCAGATACGGGCATGAGCTTTGCGATGTGCACGTTTCACCGGCCAGCCTCCCCATGCTTTTCAAGCACGTACCAGCGATAGAGCACCAGCGGCCAGATCAGGCAGATGCCGGGAATGAGCAAGGGCCGGAAGACATGAGACCCGCGTGCGGATGGCTCCACCCGGTCGATGCCGATGACAAGAAAGAGTGCCGCGACCAGCCCGCCGGCCATGAGATAGTATTTTCCGATGTCGATCAGAATGGCTGCTGTTTGCAAGTGGACCCCCGCCAGGTCTGGATGTGATTGGTGTCAGCTTAGCTCATTACGAAGCATTGCCAACGGCCTCTTCAAGTCTTCCGGTCCGAGTTGGCCTCTCTTCTCTTCTCACCCCGTCATTGCAGGGCTCGACCCTGCAATGACGGAGGAGGAGGTGATGCTCGAGTGGCCTTGCCGCGTAAAAGGAGCGATTGAGACCTTGTCACGGTTTCCATCAAACCAGATCCGCATCGGTAATGATCTCCACCAGTGACGGACCGTCGTGGGCGATCGCATCGGCGATGGCGTCTTTCAGCTCGGCGGGGTCGGTCACCCGGTGGCCGTGACCACCGCACAGGCGCGCGAAAGCGGCGAAGGACGGGTTGGTGAGGTTCGTTTCCCAAACCGGCCATTCGCCCGAGCGCTGCTCCTTGGAGATCTTGCCGAGCTCGGAATTGTTCAAAAGGATATGGGTTATATCCATTCCGTATTTGACGGCCGTGGTGAACTCCATGGCGTATTGACCAAAGCCTCCGTCACCCGAAATCGAGATCACCTTGCGGCCCCGGAATTCCTCGAAGTCCTGGGTCGCGCTCCAGGCGCCGAGGGCTGCCGGCAGGCTGAAGCCGATGGAGCCGAGATAGCCGGACATCAGGATGCGCTGTCCGCAAGGCTCAAAATACCGACCGAAGGAATAGGTGTTGTTGCCGACGTCGACCGGGATGATCGCGTCTGGTGGGCACAGATCGCTCAAAGCCTTGAAAACGGCCGCCGAGTGAACGCCCCTGCCGCCGTCCTCGGAAAGACGAAGGTCCTTTTCCGCGCGCCAGATTGTCCAGCGTTCCACCAGCTCGCTCGCCTGGTCGGGGGCATCTGCCGGTTTCAGCACCTGATCGACAATGGCTTCGCAGAAGGTGCCGATCTCGCCCCAGACAGGCAGGGTCACGGGATGGAACTTGCCAAGCTGCATGCGTTCGAAATCCACCTGGATGATGGTCTTGTAGGGGGCGATGCCTGTGTGGTTGGCAAAGGAAGACCCGAGCGAGACGATCAGATCCGCCTCGTTCATGAACCAGCTTGCAATGGGCGTCCCGGAGCGGCCAAGAACACCAGCCGCCAGCGGGTGGGTGTCCGGGATCAGGCCCTTGCCCTTGAAAGTGGTCAGGACCGGAGCGCCGAGCTTTTCGGCAAGCGCAACGACCTTGTCGCGAACATCCTTGGCGCCGTAGCCAAGCACAATGACCGGGCGTTTCGCTGCGTTGATCATCTCAACGGCCTTTGCGAGGTCCTCGCCGGAGGGCGTGATGCCGGTTCCGCCGAGGCGGCCTTCGGGTTTGCCTGCCTCCCTGCTGCTCGGGTTGGTCTGGACGTCGTCGGGGAAAATGAGATTGGCGACATCCCGTTCCACCAGCGCGGTTTTCAAGGCCAGCGACATCAGCTCGGCATGGTTGGAGGTGCTGAGCACCGGCTGGGAAAACTTCGAGACGGCTTCGAACGCGGATTTGAGATCAATGTCCTGAAAGGCCCCTGGGCCGAACACCTGGGTCTGAACCTGGCCGGTGAGGGCCAGAACCGGTGACCGGTCGACCTTGGCGTCCCAGAGGCCGGTCAGAAGGTTGGTTGCGCCGGGGCCGGCAATGGTGAGGCAGGCTGCCGGTTTGCCTGTCAGCTTGCCATAGGCGGATGCGGCGAAGGCGGCGGCACCCTCGTGGCGTATGCCAATATAACCCAAGGTGCCCTTGTCGACCTGACGGCGTATCGCATCGGCAAGGCCGAGGTTGGAGTGGCCGACCATGCCGAAGACACGCTTGACGCCCCAGTTGACCATGGTTTCGGCCATGACGTCGGTCACCGTGCGTTCATGGGGCGGCTCCGGATCCAGGCCGATGTAGATCTCGTCGCCATCGATCCTGAGGGGATAGAGCTTTTGGCCACTGTCTTCGTGACCGCCGGGAGGCGTACCTGTCAGCGGATCGAAATCCCAGCCGTGCCAGGGGCATCGGATCCAGCATTTGCCGTCCGATCCCTTCTCGATGGAACCTTCCCCGAGCGGGCCGCGCTGATGCGGGCAATGATTGTCCATCGCCGCCCACTGGCCTTCGAAATGCGACAGGCAGATCGAGGTTGTACGCGCCGTAACCGTTTTCACCCGGCCTTCGGGCAGGTCGTTGACGTGCCCAACCTTGATCCAGTCGAGATCCTGTGCGTCCATTGGTCTTCCTCCCTTAAACGTCGCGATCGGTCACGCGATGCCGCCATAGGCAACGCCGGATAGCTCGGCCATTTCCCGTTTCCAGGTCGTCAGGTCTTCCAGGGTGAACTGGCTCAGGTGCGAATGGCCGCAGGCCCTTGCCATCACCTGCATCAGTTCAACCGATGCTTCGAAGAAGTTGGTCAGCTGACGGGCGGATTTCTCGATTTCCAGCCGATTGACCAGATGCGGTTTCTGGGTGGCGATCCCGACCGGGCAATTGTTGGTGTGGCAGGCTCGCATGGCGATACAGCCGATGGCCTGCATGGCCGAATTGGAAAGCGCCACCGCGTCGGCACCGAGCGCCAGGGCCTTGATGAAATCGGCGGGTTTGCGCAGGCCGCCTGTGATGATCAACGTGATGTCCGGCCGTTCCGACGTGTCGAGATGCCTCCGGGCGCGGGCGAGCGCGGGAATGGTCGGCACGGAGATATTGTCGCGGAAGATGATCGGTGCTGCCCCGGTGCCGCCGCCACGGCCATCAAGGATGATGTAGTCGACACCCAGCTCCAGCGCCGCGTCGATATCCTTTTCGACGTGCTGGGCCGACAGCTTGTAACCGATCGGGATGCCGCCGGTGCGGGTGCGGACCTTGTCGGCGAAATCCTTTATCTGGGATCGATCTGTCCAGTCCGGAAAGCGGGGCGGCGAGATCGCGTCTTCGCCTTCCTTCAAGCCGCGGACCTCGGCAATCTTGCCCTTGACCTTGGCACCGGGCAGATGACCGCCGGTGCCAGTCTTGGCACCCTGACCGCCCTTGAAGTGAAACGCCTGAACCTTGTCGAGCTTGTCCCACGCAAAACCGAAACGGGCCGAGGCAAGTTCATAGAAATACCTGGAATTGGCCTGTTGTTCTTCCGGTAGCATGCCGCCTTCGCCGGAGCAGATGCCGGTTCCGGCAAGGTCTGCGCCTCTGGCAAGGGCAATCTTGGCCGGCTCCGAAAGGGCGCCAAAGCTCATGTCGGAGACCAGCAACGGGATCTTCAGTTTCAGCGGTTTCTGCGCGTTCGGCCCGACAACAACGTCGGTGCCGACCGGTTCGTCCTCCAGAAGCGGGAATTTCTGCAGTTGGGCCGTCAGGATCTGGATATCGTCCCAGTCGGGCAGCTGGTTGCGCGGCACGCCCATGGCGTCGACGCGGCCATGATGACCTGTCTTTTTAAGACCGTCGCGGGCGTATTGCTGGATCAGGCCGTTGTAAGGTTCTTCCTCGGTGCCGTGGCTGGTGTCGGCATAAAGGCCGAGGTAGCTGCTGCGGTTGAACGGCTGCGGATGCTCCCGAGCCCAGGCGGCGACCTCGTCCTCGTCGACCAGGATATCGTCGCCTTCCACCCAGCTCTTGAATTTCGGCAGGGCCTCGGAGTTGTTGTATTCGGAGACGCCGCTGTCGAGCCGGTAATCCCAGTAATGAACACCGCAGATGAGGTTGTTGCCGCTGACATAGCCATCTGACATGAGCGCGCCGCGATGCAGGCAGCGGCCGTAGAAGACGGAGATGTCGTCGTCGAAGCGAACAACCACAAGGTCAACATCGGCGACGAGGGCATAGGTCGGTTTTCTGTCGGGCAATTCGCTGAGTTTGGCAACAACCTGTTTTGTCATGTTTTCCCCCGGCTACTGGCGATATGCGCCCTGGCTATTGGGTTGGTCGAAATTCAGTCGGCAGGCACTTCCGGCCGCATGGGCGGCATGGCCTTGAGTTCCGCTGCCCCGTCCTTGCCGGACATGTGAGCACCGTACCATTTGGCAAAAGGCACGGCTGTGACACCATGCAGGACCGCGCTGATCCAGACCGCGTTAACGGCCAGGTTCAGGAGCTGTTCGCCGATTGCGTGATCGATCTGGTCGACGACGAGCAGCGCAAAAAGGGCTGTTGCCAGTCCACGCGGGCCGAACCAGCCGAAAAAGAGCTTGGTCAGCGGGGCGGCATCCGTGCCGGCAAGCGACAGCCAAACCGCTAGTGGTCGCACCACGAACAGGCTCACCAGAATGAGCGCAAGGCTGGCGGCATCAAGGTGAGCGATGGCATCGGGCAACAGGGCAAGACCGATCAGGAAAAAGGCACCCCAAGAAAGCATCTGGCCTTCGCTTTCGGTGAATTCGTAGATGAAGGCGCATTGCCCCTTGATGACGTTGCCGAAGAAGAGCCCTGCGACGAACGCTGATATGAAGCCGTTGCCGCCAATTTCGCCGGCGGCCAGATAAGCGCCGCAAGCCATGGCAATGGCGCCGATGCCTTCGATGGTATCGGTGGTCATGCCCCGGCGTTTGGCAGCCAGAAACAGCACCCCGCCCGCAGCACCGATGGCCGCGCCCGCCAGGGGGCCAAGGATCAGTTGCTTGGCGCCAAACATCAGCCAGTCTGTCGCGCCCGGCTGCATCATTTCCCCGGCAAGGCTCGCGAACAGCAAGATGGCCGGCAGGGCCAGTCCGTCATTGAGGCCGCTTTCCAGCGTCAGCGCCCGGCGCACCCGCTCCGGCACCGCCTTGTTGGTGATGACAGCCTGGCCGAGAGCAGCATCGGTCGGGGCGAGCAGCGCGGCAGCAAGAGCGGCGACGATGAGCGGTTCGCCGCTCAAAAACGGTATGGCCGCCATGGTTCCGATAATGATGGCAAGTGGCAGGCCAAGGGCGAGCATGCGCAAGGGCCATTGGTGACGCTGGCGCAGGGCCTGAAGATTGATCTGGGCAGCGTCCAGGAACAGAAGGACGATGAGAGCCAATTCGGCAACGATATGCAGAAGGCGTTCAGCATCGGTTCCAGGCATCAGCCCGGTCTGGGCCATCAGGTAACCGAAGCCGATGAAGAGGATCGGCGCTGTCAGGACGCCGTTCGACAATTTCCTGGCCAGCAGCGTGTAGCAGACCGTAAACAGCGCCAGAAGCAACAGGCCGGTTGTCATGAAACGGTATCCCCCTCGAACGATGTGACGTTAGGACAGCGCGAGCTGCCGTCTCAAATCATAATGCGATGACGTGGTTGTGCGACAGCCGTGATTTGCCAATGGCGAAAATGCGTCTGGAAAGGGTGGGTCCAAGGACCGTGTGAGGGTTACTGCAAGGCTGCCAATTGCTTCAGGATGCGCTGCGCATCGGCGGGTTTGGCGGCGATTTCAAGGATCAGTTTCTTGCGCACTGCTTCGGCAAATGTCGCTGGACTGTCGGCAGTCACCACAAAGGCGGCCGGACCACCGATGATGCTCTCGTAGAACCGCTTTTCCAGATCGTAGGCAATCGGCCGGCCGGAACAATGCCGGCACAGAACCGCCAGGCCGTTGATGACAATGCCGGAGGAAACCACGATATTCCGGGCTTCGGGTATGGTCGGACCGTTCCAGTTGTTGGCGCTGTCGGCAGAAAGGTCGATCACCCTGCGCAAGCCTGCAAAGGCATTGTCGTCGATCAGCTCCTTGCCTTTCAGAAGCGCTGCGCCGATGGCGTTGCGGCCGTAGGCGCGGCGCGGGGCTGCCATCAGTTCCGTTGCAAAATGCTGGGCGCTCTCCGGTCCGTCGATGACTGTCCAGTCCACGACAACATCCTGCGAGTGCATGTCTGCCCATTCGACATAGGTGACGACGATCTTGCCGTAGATGTTGCTGGCGATCGCATTCAGCACTGACGGATCCGTGATCGCGTCGGCATAGCCCTTGCGTTGAAACCGAATTTCTTCGTCATCGATGGACCCGGTCGCATCGGCCAGGAGCACCAGTTCCAGGTCGAGTTCTTCGGAAAAGGCTGGGGGGATCAGAAAAAGGAACCAGACAACAACAGCAAGGATTATCCGCATCGCAACCGTCTCCCCGTGGCAAAGGCATTTGAGAGTAGCTAGGGCAGGGTCGGGAAAAGGGCAGGGTGGATGATGGTCGTGTCGCGAAGTTTGTCGTTGTTTGCACATGTCATAATACGGCTTGCCCCACTCGTATCCGGGGAAGCTCTCGCCACAGGATATTTGCACTCAAGCACTGGCAACTTGTCATCCCTGCGCAGGCAGGGATCCAGTAACCCGCAGAGTTTGCGTTTTTCGTCTCATACGACACGGCGTACTGGGTCCCGGTCTTGCTGCTGACGCAACAAACCGGGACGACAAATCATGGAGGTTCGGATGTGCATAATCCCGCAATCCATGCCAATGCGTTACCTCGTTCACGCACTTTGTATGGAGGTGCAACGGCTTGGATCCCGTGGTCATGCCATGGGATGACGACGCTTGGAAATGAAGAACCAAAAAACCCGCCTTCCATCGGAAAGCGGGTTTTGCAGGGTCTGCTTTTAACCAGAGCTTACGCGACAGCGCGGGCCAGTGCGCATTGCGACCACAGGTCATTGATCGCGTTGGCGAGGTGTTCGATGTCTTCGGCCGTGTGCAGCGGTGTCGGGGTGAAGCGCAGGCGCTCCGTGCCGACCGGAACCGTCGGATAGTTGATCGGTTGAACGTAGATGCCGTAGGTGTCCAGAAGGATGTCGGAGATCCATTTGCACTTCTTGGCATCACCCACCATCACCGGAACGATGTGGCTCGGGTTTTCCATGTGCGGGATGCCGCGCTTGTCGAGAGCGGCGCGGACCTGGGCGACCCGGTCCTTGTGCGCCTTGCGCTCGAACGGGCTGTCCTTCAGGTGACGGATGGAGACGGCTGCGCCTGCTGCCAGCGCCGGCGGCAGGGCGGTGGTGAAGATAAAGCCGGAGGCGAAGGAGCGGATAAAGTCGACAACCGTCTTCGAACCGGTGATGTAACCGCCCATCACGCCGAAGGCCTTGCCGAGCGTGCCTTCGATAATGGTCAGACGATCCATCAGGCCTTCGCGTTCGGCAACGCCGCCGCCACGCGGGCCATACATGCCAACGGCATGCACTTCGTCGAGGTAGGTCAGTGCACCGAACTTGTCGGCAACGTCACAGATTTCCTTGATCGGCGCGATGTCGCCATCCATGGAATAGACGCTTTCGAATGCGACCAGTTTCGGCGCGTCCGGATCGTCCGCCGCCATCTGGCGTTCCAGGTCTTCATAGTCGTTGTGCTTGAAGATGCGCTTTTCGCAGCGGGCGTGGCGGATGCCTTCAATCATGGACGCGTGGTTGAGCGAGTCCGAATAGACGATCATGCCCGGAACCTGGGAGGCGAGCGTACCCAGCGCTGCCCAGTTGGAAACATAACCGGACGTGAAGATCAGAGCAGCTTCCTTGCCGTGAAGGTCGGCCAGCTCGTTCTCCAGAAGAACATGGTAGTGATTGGTGCCGGAAATGTTGCGCGTTCCGCCTGCGCCTGCGCCGCATTTGGAGATCACGTCCTGCATCGCGGTCACGACCTTTTCGTTCTGGCCCATGCCGAGATAATCGTTGGAGCACCAGACGGTCACGTCCTGAACCGAACCATCTTCGCGGTAACGGGTTGCGCGCGGAAAAGCACCTGCCTGGCGTTCCAGATCTGCAAACACACGGTAATTGCCGTTGTCATGCAGTTTGCCCAGGCGTTCTTCCAGATACGCGTTCACGTCCATTCTCAGGATCCTCTCATCGCGGGCACCTTTGCCAGCGCCTCTCTCCTGCCCGCGCAACTCGCGTCCCGCGCGGCCAATTTGCTGCCTGGAACCTTTCCGTCCGATTCCAGACTAGCAGCTAACTTATAGCCATTCAAAACTGCTTATCAAAGTTTTGGCCTTGATCAAGGTCAAAAACCCCGGCTGCGTCCAATCGCCATAGTGTCCGTTGCCGTGGTTTGCCAAGGAAAACCGGCCTTGTTCCCTTGTCGGAAAAAGAGCGCAATTCCCGGTGAAACCGAAGAATATCCCAAGGTGATTGCCGGAAAGTTTTCGCGGTTACAGCAAACATGGGTACGGCATCGGAATGTGCATGGGGCCAAATTGCCGCATTCTTCGGCCCGGTTTGAAGAAGTTTCTTGCTTTCAACCCTTAAACATGAATACTGATTCATGTTTCATGAATTGGGAGGAAACAGCAGGTGCGCAAACCAGCCGCAGAAGCAGACGCGCCGCAAAAGGCTGCAGGCAACCAGCCGAAAACGGCGCGCGGTGAAGCCACCCGAAAGGCAATCCTGACCGCTGCCGAAAGGGTGATCGGCGAGAAGGGCTACAACGACGCCTCCATCGGTCACATTACCAGTGAGGCAGGCGTCGCCCAAGGCACTTTCTATATCTACTTCACCACCAAGGAGCAGGTGTTCTCGGAGCTTGTCCTGGAAATGGGGCGGCTGGTCCGACATACGATCGCTGAGGCAACGCAGGGCATCGGCAACCGGCTGGAAGCGGAAAAAGCCGGCTTGCGGGCCTTCCTGGAATTCGTCCAGGCCCATCCGGACCTCTACCGGATCGTACAGGAAGCACTGTTCGTCGATCCTGCCGCCTATGAGGAATATTACAAGACATTCGCCGCCGGTTACCGGTCGGGACTGGTTGCCGCCGAGGCCGCCGGCCAGATCTCCAAGGGGGACACGGAAACCCGTGCCTGGGCCCTCATGGGCATCGCCCGGGCCCTTGGCGAGCAGCTGGTCGTGTTCAAGTCGGAAAAACCCATTTCCGAACTGGTTGCCAGTGCCTACGACCTGATTGCCAACGGCATCAAACCCTGAGGCGCATGTCATGGGCCTCGTTGAGACAGAAACACGCGGCGGCGCGATCTGGATATGGTTGAACCGGCCGGACCGGCACAATGCCCTGGTTCCGGCGCTGGTTTGCGAACTGCGGAGCGCCATTGCCGAAGCGGCGATGGCCGAACCGGTGGCGCTGGTTCTGTCGGGCCGCGGATCCAGCTTTTCGACCGGTGGCGATATTGGCGGGTTTTTGGACCATGCCGGATCGCAGGGTAAACTCGTGGCCTACTCGGACGAGCTTGTCGGCAGCCTGCACGAGACGATCCTCGGCCTGCTGTCCTTTCCGGCGCCGGTGCTGGCGGCGGTCAATGGGCCGGTGACGGGTGGTTCTGCTGGCTTGATGCTGGCGGCAGACATGGTCGCCATGTCCGGGACAGCCTTTGTCCAGCCCTACTACAATCAGGTGGGGTTCGGTCCGGATGGCGGCTGGACAGCCTTGCTGCCGGACCGCATCGGCACTTCGAAGGCACTTGCGATCCAGTATCGCAACACGCGCATCAGTGCTTCGGAGGCCGTGGAACTGGGGCTTGCCGTCTGTCAGGTGCCGGGGGCTGAGCTTGTTGCAACTGTTGACGGCTGGGTCGTGGATCTCGGCAAAGGCTTCGCCCAGACCCATCGCACGACACGGCAGAGTGTTTGGGATGCACGCAGATGCGCGATGGTGCGAGACCGTCTCGACCAGGAAAAAGCCAGGTTCCTGGACCTGGTGAGCCGTCAAAGCACGCTCGACGGCATGAAGGAATTCACCAGGAAACGGGCCTGAGGAGAAGCCCGTCCGAAGGACCGGGACGGCGACTGCAAGACGGACACCTCGCCTTGCAGGGCGCTGGCTCGAGGCCCCGCCAGGTGTTGGGAGGACGCATGGAATATTTAACCGACATGGCCGCAAAACGGGCGGAGCTCACGCCCGGGGCGACAGCCTTTGTCGATCATGAAAGCGGCAGATCTTTCAGTTTCTGCGAGATCAACGAACGCGCCACCCGATTGGGCAACCTTCTGCTCGGTCGCGGTCTTGCCAAGGGCGACCGCATGGCGGTGCTTTGCCATAACCACCCGGATTTCTTCGTGCTGCTGTTTGCGGCTCAGAAAACCGGCATTCTGCTTGTGCCTCTCAACTGGCGACAGCCGGTTGCTGAGCTGCAGCCCATATTGGCGGCCTCCGGTGCGAAGCTGCTGTTTCATGATCTTGCGTTTGTCGAGATTGCCGAAGAACTTGCCGCCACAACCGGCCTGTCGCTTCTGCCGCTGGGCGCCGAGGGCCGGGGTGGCAGCGCTCTTGATCGTCTTCTGACGGGGGCAAGTCCTGCAGCGATCGGCTGCGGCAAGGTCAAGGCTTCAGCCCCCTGGTATCTGCTTTACACCTCCGGAACGACGGGCCTGCCCAAGGCGGTTATCCAGACGGCGGGCATGGCCTATGCCAACATGATCAACTACTGTCAGGCCACGGGTCTTTCGATCGGCGAAAAGGGCGTCAATTTCCTGCCGCTCTTCCATACGGCGGGGATCAACCTGCCGACGCTGCCGATCTTCCTGAACGGCGGCATGTCGACTGTCTTGCGCAAGTTCGATCCGGAGACCGTGCTTGATCTCGTTTCCGCCGGAAACGTCACCTGCTTCTTCGGTGTTCCGGCGATCTATCAGGCGCTGGCGCTGTCACCCAGGATCGGCAAGACGAACTTTTCGAAGGTCCGGTCGCTCGGCTGTGGCGGTGCGCCGGTGCCGAAACACCTGTTGTCGGAGTTTCAGGAGCGGGGCGTCACCATCTGCAACGGCATGGGCATGACCGAGACCGGGCCAACCGTGTTCCTGATGGACAAGGGCCATGCGCCCGCCAAGATCGGTTCAGTCGGAAAACCGCAGATCCTGACGGATGTTCGCCTGGTCGACGGCGATGGCGGTATCGTCGAAGGGCCGGGGGAAGGGGAAGTCCAGTTTCGCGGGCCGAACATCACGCCGGGCTACATGGACAACAAGGAAGCGACGGTTGCCACCTTCACGGTCGATGGCTGGCTGAAATCCGGTGACATCGGGCGCCGCGACGAGGACGGCTACTACTACATCGTCGACCGGATCAAGGACATGTACATATCGGGAGGCGAGAACGTCTATCCGGCTGAAGTCGAGAAGGTTCTTGTCGGTCATCCGGCCGTTCTGGAGGCTGTGGTGATTGGTGTGCCTGATGCTAAGTGGGGCGAGGTCGGTGCGGCCTTCCTGATTGTGCGTC
The DNA here is from genome assembly GCF_001999245.1 of Roseibium algicola. Taxonomy (NCBI): domain Bacteria; kingdom Pseudomonadati; phylum Pseudomonadota; class Alphaproteobacteria; order Hyphomicrobiales; family Stappiaceae; genus Roseibium; species Roseibium algicola. The sequence continues at coordinate 3,699,272 of NZ_CP019630.1, forward strand.
CCGGCGAAGACCTCGATACGACGACGTTGGCCGACTGGTGCCGCAAGCAGCTGGCGCCCTACAAGGTGCCGAAAAGCTTTACCGTCGTTGACGACCTGCCGCGCACCGCGGCGGGCAAGGTGCGCAAGAACATTCTGAAAGACGACTTCCTTGCCGACAATTCCCTGGAGAAAGTATAACCGATGAGCCTGACCGCTGACGCGCAGCACAGCGCAACGTTTAGCTGGATCCCCCGTCAGGAGGATTTCGATGCCTTTGCCGATCTGTCCGGTGATGACAACCCGATCCACGTCGATCCCGAATTTTCGGCTCGCACACGGTTTGGACGGACGGTCTCCCACGGAATGCTGCTTTATACGCGGGTCTTTGCGCATCTGGAGGCCCTCCATCCGGGGCGAAGCCATGCCGTGCAGACTTTGATGTTTCCCAATCCGGCCTATGCGGATGAGGAGCTAACGTTTTCGTTCACGCCGAGCGAGGACGATGGGGACCTGATCCTGATCGAGGTCGCCCGTGCGGCGGACGGGGCCGTGACCTTGTCCGGTTCCTGCAAACTGGGGGTGCGGACATGAGCCTGGAAGTCGGAGCGCGCGCGGAAGTCAAACGCAGCTACACAGAAGACGACATGCGTGGTTTCGCGCAGCTTGCCGGAAACGGTACGGAAGTCCCGGTGTCTGTTCCGGGGCCACTGATCGGCGGGCTCTTTTCCTATCTGCTGGGCGTCGAGCTGCCGGGGAGAGGAACCAACTACCTGAAGCAGAACCTGGAGTTTCTGGCGCCCGCTCCGGTCGGGGAGACGCTGACGGCCTCGGTGACCATCACGCGCCTGCGGCCGGAAAAACACCTGGTCGATCTGGAAACGGTCTGTGAAGCAGAGGACGGCACCCGCATCTGTCAGGGCCGGGCGCTTGTCTATGTCGAGGATGTCGGCAAGGACTGAGCCGTTGTTACAGATTTTCGGCTGCTGCGCGGCGTTAGGCAGACCGGGCGCGTATTCGAGAGCCTTCTACTCACCCTCGATGATCCGGACCTTGGATGGCCAGAAGGCGTAATGTCCGGCAAGTTTCTCCGCCATCGGCACCGGCGATCTGTAGACCCAGCCGATCTCCTCGCCATCATGGGAAATGTAGCTGGCGTCGCCCTTGATGGGGCAATGGGTAGACTTGTCGACATACCCGAACCGGGTCTTGAGATCGGCTTCCGGCACGTAGATCACGGGGTCATAAAAAGACTTGCCGATTTCAAGAACGCGAACCGCATTGATGCTGTCCGCCAGCAGGGCCGCGCCCTGATAGATGCGAATACGCCGGGGCACGTCCTTAATCACCATCAGGTGGTCGGGGTTTTCCGGGTTGCGGATCGCCGTATCGAAGGCGGGCATTGTCTGCGCAGTCATGAGGTCCTCCGTGGAATTGGCCCTCATGTGAGGATGGTGACGGTGAAACGCAAAACAATTCTATGCTGCAGGGCACACGGTTTCGCTGGGTTTTGGGCGTTCGCAGGTTGAAGCTCATCGTTTCGGCCTTGATAATTCCTGCAGTTCTGCGCTCAAACAGGAGAACATGAATTTAGGAAGAAGTGGTGCCATGGCCGAAAGCGTTCAGGATTTTTTGAAACGGCTGTTCCTGCGGGCCGTCGAAGTGGCGGACCCGATGCAGAGTCTTGGTGCGTTTCTGCCGGAGAAACCAGTGGGCCGCGTCGTAGTGATCGGCGCAGGCAAGGCCTCCGCCCGAATGGCGGAAGCGGTCGAAAACATCTGGGGGCCGTGCGAAGGCCTGGTGATCACGCGCTATGGTTACGCGAGGCCGTGCGAAGGGATCGAGATCGTGGAGGCCGCGCATCCGGTTCCGGACGAAATGGGGTTTGTCGCGACCAAACGCATGATCGAGCTTGTTTCCGGCCTGGGTGAGAACGACTACGTGCTGGCGCTCATGTCCGGTGGTGCTTCGGCCTTGCTGATTGCGCCTGCCGGAGAAATCTCGCTGGCCGAAAAACAGGCGGTCAACCAGGCGCTTCTGGCCTCCGGTGCACCAATCGGCCAGATGAACGTCGTGCGGAAACATCTGAGCCGGGTGAAAGGCGGGCAATTGGCAGCGGCCGCCTATCCTGCAAAGATGCTGGCTCTGCTCATTTCGGATGTTCCAGGTGACAATCCTGCTGAAATCGGGTCCGGTCCGACGGTTGGTGATACCAGCACGACGGCCGATGCCAAGGCGATCCTGGAGCAGAGGAAGATCGAAGTGCCGGCTTCGGTGCAACAGGTTCTCGCCGCCGGAAGCGGTGTGTTGAAGCCCGATGACGAAAAGCTCGGCCGTGTGTCGAATGTCATCTTCGCAGCTCCTTCCCAGTCGCTGGAAGCTGCCCGAAACCTTGCTGAAGCAGAAGGCTGTGATGTCGAGATCCTGGGGGACGCCCTGGAAGGCGAAGCGCGGGAAGTGGCGCGTGCCCATGCAGAGCTTGCCCTCAGCCGCCAGAGCGAGCGCCCCGACGGTAGCCGGCCCTTGCTGCTCCTGTCCGGCGGTGAGCTGACGGTAATCCGACGCGGCGAGGGCATTGGAGGGCCGAACGCCGAATACGCCCTGGCTCTTGCTTTTGCCTTGCGCGGGGCTCCGGGTATCCACGCGATCGCTTGCGACACGGACGGTGTCGACGGAGCGGCAGAAGTAGCGGGTGCCGTCATTGGCCCGGATACGCTGGCGAGGGCGGACAAGGCGGGTGCCGATGTGGAAGAGGCACTTCTTACCAATGACGCTCACCGCTTTTTCGACACGATCGGAGATCAGGTTGTCACCGGGCCGACACTGACGAATGTCAATGATTTCCGTGCCATATGGATTGGATAGCGCATTGGCCGGGACGAACGCCCGCAAATCCTTTACCCGGCAAATTGCGCCGGAATTCCCAAGGGACCGGACTTGACTGAAATCACCATCACCCGTGTGGCGCGCCTGCCGGATCCGTTTCGGATCGAACGGTTTCTGTCCAATCCGAAGCTTGGCCCGAGGACGTTGTTCTTCAGCGGTGGATCGGCACTCAACGGTGTCGCCCAGTGCCTGAAGCGCTACACGCATAATTCCATCCACCTGGTGACACCGTTCGATTCCGGTGGCAGCTCGCAAGGGCTCAGGATTGCCTTCAACATGCCGGCCATCGGTGATCTCAGAAGCCGGTTGATGGCACTCGCCGACGAAACGGTGCTCGGCCATCCGGACGTTTTTCGCCTGTTCACACATCGGTTTTCGAAAACAGCCTCGCAAGTGGATCTGGCTGCCGAGCTGGAAAGCATGATCGCCGGAACGCATCCGCTGGTGGAGGCGATAGAGCAGCCGATGCGCACGCTCATCCAGAATCAGCTGGGCATGTTTCACGCCGCACGACCGATAGATTTCGACCTGCTCGGCGCCAGCATCGGCAACCTGATCCTGGCAGGTGGTTACCTCAACCAGAACCAGCAGCTCGAGCCGATCATCTTTCTGGTGGCCAAGCTGGTGGGTGTTCAGGGCACCGTCCGGGCCGTTGCCGACGACAACCTGCACCTGGGGGCAGACCTTGAGGATGGCGAGGTTGTCATCGGCCAGCATCTTCTGACCGGCAAGGAGCATCCGCCACTGGTCTCGCCGATCCGAAACCTGTTCCTCAATCGGGGGCTGACCGGCAAGGACCCTGCGGAAGCAGCGTTTCCGGACCGCAACCGGAGCCTCATCCAGTCTGCTGACCTCATCTGTTATGCGCCGGGCAGTTTCTATACCAGCCTGATCGCAAATCTTCTGCCGAAAGGCGTCGGAAAAGCCATTGCCGCACGCACCGTTCCGAAGGTCTATGTGCCCGGAACGGGGCAGGATCCGGAAACCGGCACGATGAGTGTTGCCGACAAGGTGCAGACCCTGCTTGCCTACTTGCGGCGGGACGCGGGCAGCGATTGCCCGGTCGACCGTCTGCTAAACTTCGTGATCGTCGACCAAGCGGTTCCGGAGAAGGAAACGGAAGCGCTGCAGGCGCTTGGGCTTTCCGTGCTTCAGCTCGATCTCGTCAGCAAGGCGTCCGCACCCTATTATGCCCCTGTGCCGCTTTGCGAAACTCTGGTCTCGCTGACGTAAGCACCACCGAACATTCAGGACAAGGCCATGAAACGTACGAAGCTTCTAAACCGGCATCTCAGCAAACTGGTAGCCTCGCTCGGCCATATGGACGAGATCGTCCTTGCCGATGCAGGCCTCCCGGTTCCTGCCAATGTTGGTGTGATCGACCTGGCAGTCAGCCCCGGTATTCCGGCCTTCTTTGATGTTCTGGAAGCGCTGGCCGATGAAATGATCGTCGAGCAGGCGGTCTTTGCGAACGAGGCATCGGAAGATCTCGTCACGCAGATCGAGGTCCGACTGGCCCATTGGGCGGCTGACACCGGCAAGCCGATCGAACATGTCCGCATGTCCCACGAGGACTTCAAGGAGCGTTGTTCGAAGGCACGTGCGGTCATTCGCACCGGTGAATGCACGCCTTACGCAAATCTGATTCTCGTCTCCGGCGTACCGTTCTGACAATCGCCGCAGACGGTGTCTGCAAGGCCTGTCTCGACAGCCATCGATGAGAACTGACCGATGCGAGGGAGGAGCGGAAGTGCTCCTCCCATTTTTGTTTTCCGAAACGTTGCGACGGCATGTTTCGTTGCAACGTCAGTCGCTTCCCGCTCTGCAAAAAATAAAAATTTGATCTCCAAAACCGATTTTGTTGACTTACAAAATCGGTTTTGTAAAAATTTTCCTCAATAAAACAATCTGTTGCCTTTTGAGGCTGCAGGCCGGGAATTGAGCCCTTCGGGCTCGCAGGGAGGATCGATGTCGCGACTTCGCGATTCCGTCACCATTGATGACGTGGCGCGCCATGTGGGCGTTGCGAAAGGAACCGTGTCGCGGGTCCTCAACAATTACACCGATATTTCCGAAGCCACCCGCAAACGTATCCTCAAGGCTGTTCAGGATCTGGGCTATCAGCCGTCGGCCACCGCACGCAATCTGAAGCGCGGACGTCAGGACACGCTCGGCATCGTCATCCCCGTGGGTCACGGCAGTGGAGCGGATCCGTTCCTGTCCGAATTCATCGACGGCATCGCAAGAGCTCTCGACGAACTGGGGCTGGACCTTCTGGTGACCACTGCCCATTCACGCGAACACATGATCGAGACCGTCAAGCGGCTGATCGCCAGGCGCAAGGTGGACGGTTTCATCGTCACCCGAACGGAAGTGGACGATCCGCGCATCGCCTATTTGCGGGAACAGAATTTTCCATTTGTCGCCCATGGCCGCACGCGCGATCCGGCAGGCTATGCCTGGTTCGATATCGATAACGAGGCGGCCTTTGCCGATGGCGTTCGCCACCTCTACAGCCTCGGACACGAGCGGATCGGGTTCATCGGCGGTCCGATGGAACTCAACTTCGCGCTTCAGCGCCGCAACGGGTACAGGCAGGGTCTGGAGGCCCTGGGCCTTGCGCATGATCCGGCATTGGAAAATCTTCAGCCGCTCAGCGAAAAAGGCGGCTTTGCAGGGGCCGAGGCGCTGTTGTCGCTGGAGGCGCCGCCAACCGCACTTTTGTGCGTGACCGACGCCCTTGCCATCGGAGCGGTGCAGTACTGCCGCAAGTTCGGTCTGAAGGTCGGCTCTGATGTTACCGTCGTCGGCTATGACGGCCTGCCGGTGGGCGAATATCTGGACCCGCCGCTGACGACCTTTTCGCAAAGTGCCCAGGAAGCAGGCGGCAGGGTTGCCCGCATGCTTATCGATGTTCTGGACGGCAAGAACCCTACGGATCTGCAGGCCCTTGCCAAGGCAAACCTGATCCGGCGCGCCTCGGATGGCGCTCCGGCAAATTCATCGGAGGCGCTTGCAAGCGCGCTCCGCGACCGGCTGAACCAACAGCCACATTCCGGCAGGAAGGGAGAGTAATATGTTTGGGAGGACAACATTCCTGGCCTCGACCATCGCGGGCGTTCTGACGCTCGGTCTGACGGCCGCACAGGCCGAGACGTTGCGGTTCTGGACGACTGAGGAACAACCGGAGCGCCTGGCCAAGCAGGAAGAAATGGCCGCCGCGTTCAAGGAAAAGACAGGCATCGAGGTGGACGTCATTCCGGTGACGGAATCCGATCTCGGCACGCGTGCCACGGCAGCCTTTGCCGCCGGCGATCTGCCGGATGTCATCTATCACACACTGCAATACGCGCTGCCCTGGGCGGAAGCAGGCATCCTGGATACGGAAGCTGCGACCGAAGTGTTTGAAAAACTGGGTGCCGGCACATTCGCGCCGGGTGCGGTTGCCATGGCTGCCGTTGAGGACGGCGTCGCCTCCGTGCCTGTGGACGGCTGGACCCAGATGGTGATCTACCGCAAGGACCTCTTTGAGGAAAACGGCCTTGCCGCTCCGGACAGCTATGAAGACATTCTGGCGGCCGTCGAAAAACTGCATAACCCGCCCGAGATGTTCGGTTTCGTCGCCGCAACCAAAGTTGACGAGAACTTCATGAGCCAGGTGCTGGAGCACGTGCTTCTGGCCAATGGTGTCAGCCCTGTCAGTGACGACGGTTTCAAGCCGCTGGACGAGAAGAAGACTGTCGAAGCGCTGGAGTTCTACAAGGCCATCGCCAAGGCATCGCCTCCCGGAGACCTCTTCTGGAAGCAGTCGCGCGAGCTTTATTTTGCCGGCAAAGCAGCCATGATCATCTGGTCACCGTTCATCCTGGATGAGCTTGCCGGCCTGCGGGACAGCGCTCCGCCGACCATCACCGACGATCCGACCTCCACGGAACTTGCTTCCAAGACCGGTGTAGTCACCACGCTGAGCGGCCCGTCCAATCCAGATGGGGCAGCCTGGGCCGACATCCGTTACTTCGGCATCACCAATGACGCGGACACGGAAGCGGCAATGCAGTTCGTCGAGTTCTCCATGGATGACGGCTACCTGTCGACCCTGTCGATCGCGCCGGAAGGCAAGTTCCCGATCCGTCGTGGTTCTGCCGACAACGCGACCGAATTCGTCGATGGCTGGGCAAAGCTCCCGGTGGGTGTCGACCGCAAGGCGCCGCTGACCGATCTCTACGATGCCGACACAATCAAGACCATCGTCTCCGGTCTCGACACCGCCAGCCGCTGGGGCGTCAAGGAAGGTCAGCTCTCGCTTGCCTCCAAGATGATCAACAGCCAGGTGATGAACCGACTGGTGCGTGAATACATCGACGATGAACGCGATGCTGCGGCAACCGTTGCCAAGCTCAATGAGGAACTGGCCAAGATCCAGTAACGCCTTTCCACCCCTCAAGACCCCACGAGGGGGTGGGAAAGCCCGCACATAACGGCCCGGACCGGGCGTCTATCGGATGCCCGGTCCTTCCCAATCTCCTGCCGCTGCATTGCCGGCAGCCGAGATGGGCTCCAGACAGTTGCCGGTTGGGACTTGTCGGTCGCCAACGGCAGAACGGGATCTAGACCCCGGGCGGAAACATGAACACCAAAACCGAAGCTGACGCTTCCTCAGGGCCGCCGAAAGGCATCGGTCCGATGCAGCGGCGTGAAATGTGGCTGGCGTATCTGATGCTGGCGCCGACATTTGCCATCATCCTGATGATTGTTGCCGGACCGCTGCTTGCCAATTTCTGGATCAGTGTGAAACCGGTTCAGCTTGCCGACCTGCGGCCGCCGACCGTGCTCGTCAACGAACGGGTTCGTGGTCGGCCAAATGCACCAGGCGACGAGGCTCGGCTGGAATACAGGCTGCGCAATTCGTCTCAGGACGAGGAAGTCCGCAACGTGACGCTGAGCGATGTGGTGCCCGATGGGTTCACGGTGACTTCGCATTCCGAAAACTGTTCGCTCAATGGCGCCGCGCTGACGTGCGATCTTGGAACCGTAGCGCCTGGCTGGCGCGGAGATGTCGAACTGGTTGGAACCGTGTCGCAGGGGTTTCTGGATGCAAACCGTCCCGAACGTGCGAGCGAGCCGGTTATTTCGGGCGAAGCCAACAATGTGCTGACCAACTTCGAATTCACGTTCGAGAACTTCAGCCGGATCTTCAGCGCGGACGAGTTCTGGTCAGTGCTGCGCATTACGTTCTACTACACCATCTTCGGGACAGGTGGCGCGTTGGTGCTGGGTCTCTTTGCGGCGCAGCTCCTGAACACGACCTTCCCCGGTCGCGGTGTCCTGCGGGGCCTGTTCCTGTTTCCCTACGTCTCGCCTGTGATCGCGGTTGCCTTTACCTGGGTCGTGCTGTTCGACCCGTTTTCCGGCACGCTCAACGCGCTGCTAACCAAAATGGGCGTTGTCGCCGATCCGATCAATTTCTTCGGCCAGAGGGCGATAGAGTTTTCCGTTCTCGGCATTCCGATGGAGTTTCCGCTGGCGCTGACGACGGTGATAGCCTTCGAGGCCTGGCGTTACTTCCCGCTGTCTTTCCTGTTCATCCTGGCGCGCATGCAGTCGATCAACACCGACATGTATGAAGCTGCCGAAATGGACGGTGCGACGCCGTTGCAACAGTTCTGGTACCTGTCGCTGCCGCAACTGATGGGGATCCTCTCGGTCCTGTTCCTGCTGCGCTTCATCTGGACCTTCAACAAGTTCGACGACATCTTCCTTCTGACCGGCGGCAACGCGGGCACGCGTACGCTGACCGTCGATGTCTATGAGCAGGGATTTGCCCTGTCCAATCTCGGCGCCGGTGCGGCCGTTGCCGTGGTCGTCTTTGTCGTCCTTGTCACCTTCGCCACTTTGTTCATCCGCTTTTCGCCGAAGGAGGAAGGGCTATGAGACCCGGCAGTATCGTTCTCGCGGCGCTGACCGGCCTGATCTGGGGCGTCACTGCCATGGTGGTCATCGGTGTCACGCTGACACTGGTGACCGGCGATGTGGCGCAACCGCAGGCAACGGCGGCAGGTCTTGCAGGGCTTGTCAGTGCTCTGGTTCTGGTCTGGAGGCAGTCGACCGGGGGCGCTGGAGCCATGGCGGACAGGGGGCTTTGTGCTGCCGTCCTGTTCGTCGTCCTGATGGTGGCTTCCTTCGCGGCTCCCTTCGGTCTGTCGCTTGGTCAGCACTCCTTATGGCAGGGACTTGGTCTGGTGATGTTTGTCGCCGGTGTTACCGGTGCCAATGCGATCTGCCTCGGTGGGGCCCGGCTTGGTGCCATGTCGCGCTATGAGCGTGAGGTCGTCTATATTCGCATCGCGAAAGGTGTCGGCTTCGTCGTCTTCTCGATCATTGTCGCCTTGCCGTTCTACGTCATGATCATGACCTCGCTCAAAAGTCAGCAGGCACTGCTGGCCAATCCGCTGGACCTGTCGATCGACGTCAGTCAGGGCATCAGCGGGCTTTTCCGGTCCTATGTCGAGCTTTTCACCCAGTTCAACTTCGGTCGTTACCTGATGGTGTCCGCCTTCGTGTCGGTGGCAACCGTCGTGCTGACACTGCTGTTCTCGGTGCCGGGCGCCTATGCCGTGTCGCGGCTGCGGTTTCCGGGGCAGGCATTCCTGGCCCGCTCCGTGCTGCTCATCTACATGGTGCCGGCGATCGTGCTGGTGATCCCGCTCTATGCGGTGTTCTCGCAGCTTGGCCTGCGCAACACGCTCACCGGTCTGTTGATCGTCTATCCGGCAACCACCATCCCGGTCGCGCTCTACATGCTGCAGGGGTACTTTCGCGGTCTGCCGTCGGAGCTGGAGGAAGCCGGACTGATGGACGGGCTGTCGCGCATCGGCGTGATCCTCAAGATCACCCTGCCGCTGTCCCTTCCGGCGCTGGCTTCCGTTTCCCTTTACGTCTTCATGATCGCCTGGAACGAGTTCCTGTTCGCGTTCATGTTCCTGGATGATCCGGACATCTTCACGCTGTCGCGCGGAGTGGTGTCCCTCAATTCCTCCGAGGTGCCACGTCAGCATCTCATGGCGGGCGCGGTAATTGCGACCGTGCCCGTCCTTTTCATTTTCCTGTGGTTCGAACGTTTCCTTGTCCAGGGCCTGACGGCCGGCAGCGTCAAGGGTTGAACGATCAAGAGAAGGGGCTCTGAAGAGCCCGAGGGAGTACGCTGTGGCACACTCAGATCTAGACCAGGCGGCAAAGGCCATCCTGACCGAAAACGACCAGGGCGGGTACACGATCCCGACGAAGGGTCTTTATCCGTACCAGTGGAACTGGGATTCCGTCTTTGTCGCCCTGGGGTTTGCGGAATTCGACCAGGACCGGGCCTGGCAGGAAATCGAGATGCTGTTCCAGGGCCAGTGGCGCGACGGAATGGTGCCGCACATCCTGTTTCGCAAGGACGATCCGAGCTATTTTCCCGGACCGGGCGTGTGGGGAACCGACGGCGGTCCGATCCCGAGTTCCGGTCATTCCCAGCCGCCGGTGGCCGCGTCCGTCGTCCATAGCCTGGTGGAGGCTGACCGGACCGGCAAGGCACTGGAGCGGGCGAAGGCCTTGTTGCCGAAACTGATGGCCTGGCATCGCTGGTATCTTGCCTATCGCGACCCGAAAAACCTTGGTGTCATTGCCGTCATTCACCCCTGGGAATCCGGCCGGGACAATCTGCCGGACTGGGACGAGGCGCTGCGGGCGGTCGAGGTCAAGGACATTGGTCCTTATGAGCGGAAGGACACCTCTCATGTCGATCCGGCCATGCGGCCGCACAAGGAGGACTACGACCGCTATCTCAGCATTGTCGCTGCTTGCCGAAAGGTAGGCTGGGATCCGGAAAAAGTCGCTGAAACCTGCCCGTTCTTCGTTGCCGACCCGGGCGTTACCTTCATCTTCCTGCGCGCCAACCGGGATCTTCTCGCGCTGGCCGAAAAACTCGGCATGAGCGCGGAAGCCGACGAGATCCGAGGGTGGATCGCGGCGATGGAAAAAGGCAGCCGGACGCTTTGGAATGATGAGGTCAAGGCACATGTCGCTTTTGACGAGCGTCGCGGCAAGCAGACAGATGGCATCTCCAGTGCTTCCTTCCTGGCGCTCTATGCCGGGCTCCATGATCCGCAGACCCTTGGTGCGCTTCAGGCGCATTTCGACAGGATCGCGGAGCGGGTCGAATACCTGATGCCGTCCTATGATCCCGATCACCGCAGTTACGAGCCCTTGCGGTATTGGCGCGGACCGGTGTGGGCGATGATCAATTACATGATCGCGAAAGGCTTTGCCGAAGCAGGCGATGCCGTCCGAGCCGAACGACTGCGCGCCGACACCGCGCGGCTGATCGAAACCGGGGGCTTTGCGGAATATTTCAGCCCGGAAACGGGCGCAGGAGCAGGTGGCGGATCGTTCTCCTGGACGTCGGCCATCTGGCTGACCTGGGCTTCGCCTTCACACGCCGAGCAGGCAGCTTAAGGGGGACGCGATGGGAGCGATCCAGCTCAACAAGGTTGAAAAGTGGTTCGGCAACCTGCAGGTCATCAAGGGCATCGACCTCGACATCAAGGATGGCGAATTCGTCATCTTTGTCGGACCGTCCGGCTGCGGGAAGTCGACACTGTTGCGTCTGATCTCAGGGCTTGAGGAAACCAGCCGTGGTGCTATCGAGATCGATGGCAAGGACGTCACTGCACTGCCGCCATCGGGGCGGGGACTGTCGATGGTCTTCCAGTCCTACGCGCTTTACCCGCATATGTCGGTGCGCGAGAACGTCGGTTTCGGTCTGAAGACGGCAGGCTTTCCCAAGGCGGAGATCGACCGCAAGGTGAATGCGGCTGCTGAAGTGCTGAAGCTGGACGAATATCTCGACCGGCGCCCCAAAGCGCTTTCGGGGGGACAACGCCAGCGGGTAGCCATCGGCCGCGCCATTGTTCGCGAGCCAAGTGCCTTCCTGTTCGATGAGCCGTTGTCGAACCTGGACGCAGCGCTTCGCGTTGAAATGCGTTTTGAGGTCGCCCGGCTCCACAAGAGCCTCGGCACCACCATGATCTACGTGACACACGATCAGGTGGAAGCCATGACGCTGGCCGACAAGATCGTGGTTTTGCAGGCCGGCAGGATCGAACAGGTCGGATCACCGCGCGAACTTTATGAACGGCCGGACAATCTGTTCGTGGCCCAGTTCATCGGTTCGCCGAAGATGAACGTGTTGCCCTGTTCACTCGAAGAAGGACGGTTTTCGCTGCGCGGGCATGGCGGCGGTCCTTATCCGTATGCCGGCAGCGGACAAACACCGGTGAAACTCGGCATCCGTCCGGAGCACATCAGCCTTGCAACACCGGGCGAGGGGCATTGCACCGGAACGGTGGAAGTGGCCGAATATCTGGGTGCAGACACTTTCCTTTACGTGGCGCTCGACGGGCTTGAAACGATCCTGGTGCGCATCAGCGGTGCCGAAGACGTGGAGGAGGGCACTCGTGTTGGTCTGACCTTCGACGAGAGCCGCCTGCATTTCTTCGACGGCGAAGACAAGGCTATCCGCTAAGACAGTCTGTCGGAAAGAACCCGGCCTTCTCGGCAGGTTCAGTTCCGGCAGAGCACCAGCACGGTGTATTGAGAAGCCTCCTCGTCGATCCGGGTCGGGCTCTTGATGTTGGTGATGGTGTTGTAGGAAGGCGCCAGGCCGAGATCTTCCATGAACTCCGCCATCAGCTTGCCCCTGACCGCGAAATTCACGTTTTCCGGCAGGTCACCGGCCAGCTTGAGCGTCTTGAACTTGTCCAGACGAGACACAACGGTGCCGACGACGGCTCCCGTCCTGTCCAGAACCGGGCCACCTGAATTGCCTGGCTGTACCGGTGCTGTCAGCATGAAATGACGGCTGTCGCCCTTGACCCCTGCCAGCGACGAGATCATGCCGGGAGTGAAGTTCAGGTTGTTGTCCAGGATCTGGGCAAAGGGATAGCCGATCACGAAAATCTCCTCTCCGCGAACGATCGGCTGTTTTGAGCGGAACTGCGCAACATCATCCGACTTGCCGCTGTCGAGCTGCAGGATCGCGAGGTCGTTTTCCGTGTCCGCCTTCACCAGCCTCGCAGTTCCGTGGCCTGGAATATCCAGCGAGCGGCAGTTGCCGACCACATGCGCATTGGTGCCGATGTGGCCTTCGCTCGTCAGGAAATAGCCGCTGCCGGAGGAGGAGGTCTTGCGGCCGATAATATCCTTGCGTGCTCCCTTGGGAAGCGGATCGCTGCTGCTGTCCTCTTCCAGAACCTGCAGGCCCGGAGCTGATGTAACCGCGTCCAGTTTCTCCTCATCTGTTCCGTCGTAAAACGTCATGCTGTTCGACATGGCAACTGCCACGCGGTCCATGAAGACGGCATGGCGTGCCTGCCAGGCAAGCGAAAAACCGCGGCTGTCAGAAGAGGTCTTCATCATGCGCAGGTAGAAATCACGTCCATCCTGCCGACCGGAGACGACGAAGTAGTCATTCCGGAATTGCTTGTGCTCCACGGTCCGCCCGTCGCTGGTATCGGTCAGACGCTTGTAGAGGGCCGCGTAGTCGGTTTCTTCCGCCGAAACCTGCAGGGTTTCCAGTTCGATGCTGTTGTCGTAGGCCCGCCAGAGGTGCCCGCGCGGCGTCTGGGTGGACGGCTCGAAGAGCTTGCCCGGAACGCCGAGCTGCAATCCGGAAACGGGGTCCTTGTAGGTTTCAAAACCAACCCGTTCGACAAGGTCGAGACCATCGCGCTGGAGGATCTGCATCTGCTCGTCGTCGAGCACACCGTTCGGGGTGAAGTCCCGGTGCTTCTGGAAAGTTGTGAGCGCGTTATAGGTGAGCCTGCCGAAGGTTCCGTCCACCTGTGAGGCGTAGTCTCCCGTAAAGACCAGCAGGAACTGGATCCGGACCCGTTCTCGCCAGTCCCTGGCATGGAACCAGTCCTTGGACTGATCGTAACCTGCCTGCACGGTGCCGGCTGATACCAGCAAAAACACGATGGCATGAAGAAACGAACGCATAACCAGCTCCCCTTGGTCGCGTTCCACATTTTAGCAAAACGGCGATGATGGAAACAGGCTCGCCCTGCTCAGCCGGGGATATCTCGCGATAAAATTCCGGAGGCGGTGTTCAGATGGAGCGGCCTTAAAAACCATGTTTCAAAGCGGAACAACATCGACCTTGTGATCGGTGGTTTGAGACCCTGACGTGCGCAACACGCCTTTCACCGGTGCCGCGTCTCCATAGTCGCGGCCATGCGCGACAACGATGTGATCCTGTCCGACCCTGAGAGCATTCGTGGGGTCATATTCGATCCAGCCGATCTCGATGCCGCACCAGGCCCTGACCCAGGCGTGCATGGCATCCGCACCTTCCAGCCGTTCCTGGCCTTCCGGCGGAATGGTCCGGAGAAAGCCGCTGACGTAGCCTGCCGGAATGCCGATGCTTCTGAGGCATGCGATCATAATGTGCGAAAAATCCTGGCAGACGCCATGACGTCGCTCGAACGCCTCGATGGCCGGAGTATCGACCGTTGTGGCCTCGGCATCGAAACGCATGTCCGCGTTCAAGGCCTTGCCGATGGCTTCGACGGCGGAAATCGTGCTCATGCCCGGGACGACATGGTCCTGCGCATAGACTGCGAACGCGGGGTCGAGGGGAAGGCGCGGCGAGGCGGAAAGAAAATGGACCGGCGCCCTGGGGGCAAGAGACTGAACGCCGGAGAGCTCCCTTGCCAGCGCGTGCAACGGCGGTGAAATATCGAGCTCTTCCGGCACCGCGGTTCTGTCGATACGGGCCTTAAGCTTGAAACTGAGTTCGCTGTGGCTGCGCCGGTAGGCAACGTCGGTGACAGCATTGCCGAAGAAGTCCGTCCGGTCGTGACGCTCAGAAGGGCCAGGCACGATATGGATCTGCCCTGCCATCAGCTTCTGCTCGCCGGGAATGGTCGCCGGCATCAGCCGGAGCGCATGATGTCCGTAGTTGGCCGGGCTGGCATAGTCGTAGGTGATTTCAAGCGTTACATCGTAATGCACGGGCGCCTCGCGTCGGGCGTGTCGGGTGAAAGCGACCGTCCGTTACCGGATATAGGCATCGGTCAGCTCCACGGAGAGATAGGAAATCTGATCGCGAAGATCGGCAAGAGAAGCCGGTGTCAGTGTCTCCGGGGTGGCGATTGCCAGAAGTGTATGAACCTGCAGGACGGAGCGGGCCAGCTCCGAAAGATGTCCGTTTTCCGTCGCGTTGGGCAGCACGCCGATATGGTCTTTCATGTCGGTCAGCTGGTAGAGCACCGCGCGCGGGTTCTTGGTGTCCATCGCCAAAAGGTCCAGCACGGTGGCATGGCTGAGAGAGACCGCATAACGCCGGCTCATGGACATGGCACTGTCGCCAACCTCAAGCAGCAGTTCAAGAGAGCCTTCCGGGGCGTCTTCGTCGGTAAAGACCGACAGGAGATCAGCCATCCGGTGGGCGCGTTCCAGTGCACGGCCGATGGACAGGAAGCGCCAGCCGATAAACCTGTACATGTTTTCATGCACAAGACCCGAAAAGCCTGTGATCTTGCGCAGCAGCAGGCCCATGGCTCTGGTAACGTCGGCATTGTCGCGCATCGTGCGCTTGGCACCGTTCGCGGCCTGGGCAAGGTCGTTCAGCGCCAGCCAGCCATCGACGGAAAACCGGTCGCGTACCTTTGCAGCGCTGGCGACGGCCGATTGCAGCATGTCGCACAGGCCATCGGGAACCGGCTCGACGGGCGCCATGCCGATCTTGTCCAGATATTCCGCCGTCAATGCCACAAGCGGGGCTTCCGGGTCCGCCGTTTCCATCAACCGGGCATGATAGGCACGCAGCAGCCGCACCGCGCCTTCCGCACGCTCCACGTAGCGGCCGAGCCAGAACAGATTGTCGGCTGCGCGCGATGGCAGGGAACCGGTCTGTGATTTGAAGAACGGCGATTCCGTCTGGTGGAGCAAGGTTTCCTTGTGCGGCTTCTGACCGCCGACGATCCACACATCGGCCGCCGATCCACCCGCCTGCATGGCGATCGCACTTGCATCTTCCGTTTGTCCGATCCGGGCAAAGCCGCCAGCCATGACTTCCCAGCCGTTGGTCGTTCGGGCCAGAAAGACGCGCAGGCTCATCGGCCGGGGGACCAGAAGCCCGTTGTCATAAGCAGGCGTCGTCGACAGGGTCACGGCTTCCTGCCCGACCAGCTTGTCGCTCTTGCTGTCGATCCAGGTTTCCAGAATGCCCTTGTGGAACTTGTCGAAATCCTTGCCGATAAAATCGGTATGGGAGGACGTGAAGGGCAGCGCGGTCGACAGAGCGGGGCTGAACATCATGCCTTCCGCATTTTCTTTCACGTAGGCTTTCGTTCCCTCTTCACCGCACCACCAGGTCGCGACGTTCGGCAGCTTCAGCGGCTCGCCGAGCAGGTGTTCGCTGATGCGCGGCAGAAAGGCAAGGAGCGCGCGCGTTTCCAGAATGCCGGTGCCGAGCGCATTGATCATGGTGACTGCGCCGCTGCGGACCGCCTGAACAAGACCCGGTGTACCGATGTGAGAGGTTTCGTTCAATTCCACCGGATCGGCCCAGGCGGCATCAAGGCGACGCCAGAGAACGCTGACGGGTCTCAGTCCGGCGACCGTGCGAACCATCAGCTTGCCGTTTTCAACCGTCAGGTCCTCACCTTCCAGCAGCATGAAGCCGAGATAGCGGGCGATGTAGGCATGCTCGAAATAGGTGTCGTTCAGCGGGCCTGGTGTCAGGATCGAAACGCGGCTTTCGCTTTCTCCACGCAGCTCGACCAGGTGGTCGCGGAACCGCCGGAAAAACCCGGCCAGCCGATGGACATTGGCACGGGCGAAGAACTCGTTGAAGACGCGTCCGGTTGCGACCCGGTTTTCCAGTGCGAAGCCGGCACCGGAAGGCGCCTGTGCCCTGTCGGACAGGACCCACCAGGTTCCGTCCGGCCCGCGGCCGATCTCGAACGACAGGAAATGCAGGAAATGTCCGGATTTCGGCTTGATGCCCACCAGCGGACGCTGCCACTCCGGGCTTTGCGCAATCAGGCTTGCCGGCAGATAGCCGTTGGTCACCAGCCTGTTGTCGCCATAAAGATCGGCGACAACCTGTTCCAGAAGTTCGGCGCGCTGGGTCAGACCGTCTGCAATCACCTGCCAGTCGTCCTGGCTGATGATCACCGGAATATGGCTCAACGGCCATTCCCGCTCATTCGCCCCGTCCTGCCCGTATTGACGGAAATAGACCCCGGCATCGTTCAGATACTGATTGCCGCGCGCGAAACGCTCGGTGATTTCCTCCGGCGTCAGAGCGCTCAGATGCTCCAGAAACGGCCGCCAGACCGGTCTTACCCGGCCATCAGGGAAGAGCAGCTCGTCCGAAACATCCGGAAAGGGACGATAGGCCTTCAAGAGGCCGTAGCGAAGCGCTCCGGGTTCTGCGTTTTCGTCCAAGCTCATGCATCGTTTCCAGTCGGCGGGGCTGCCGGTTCGTCAGACATTCTGCGGTCTGCGCAGGTCCAACGTCAACGGAAACTCCGGATGCGGCCGTTCAAGCCCCGGAAGATAGAGCCCGGGCGTATGGCCGTGCGGCTCGAACCTTGCAAGGCGACGGGCTTCTGCCTCGTTCCCGTTGACAGGAAACGTGTCATAGTTCCGTCCGCCCGGATGAGCAACATGATAGACGCAGCCACCAAGGGCCCGGCCGCTCCAGCGATCGAAGATATCGAAGGTCAGCGGGGCGTCGACCGGATGCACGGGGTGCAGCGCCATGGCCGGTTGCCAGGCCTTGTAACGGACACCGGCAACCGAAACGCCGTTGGTCTCGGTTTTCCTGAGCGGCAAGGTTCGCCGGTTACAGGTGACGGCGTAACGGTCCGGATCGCTAGTGGTGAGCTTGACCTGCAGACGTTCGGTGGAGCTGTCCGTATAGCGCACGGTGCCGCCGATGGCGCCGGTCTCGCCCAGTACGTGCCAGGGTTCCAACGCCTGTCGAAGTTCAAGGTGAACACCATCGACCTCGAGTTCTCCGCAGAAGGGGAAGCGGAATTCGGCCTGGGCTTCGAACCAGTCCGGACGCATCTGAAAACCGTGATGCTCCAGATCACCCAGGACGTCGAGAAAATCGGTCCAGACATAATGCGGCAACATGAACCGGTCGTGCAGGGCCGTGCCCCAACGGGTCAGGTTGCCGGACAGTGGCTGCTGCCACAGGCGCGCAACGAGCGCCCTGAGCAACAGCTGCTGGGCAAGGCTCATGCGCGGGTCCGGCGGCATTTCGAATCCGCGGAACTCGACGAGGCCCAGCCGTCCTGTCGGGCCGTCGGGGGAATAGAGCTTGTCGATGCAGATTTCCGCCCGGTGGGTGTTGCCGGTGACATCCACCAGAAGGTTGCGCAGCAACCGGTCAACCAGCCAGGGGAACGGCGTTGCCCCTTCATGAGGGCGGTGGATCTGTGACAGCGCGACTTCCAACTCGTAAAGGCCGTCATGACGGGCCTCATCGACGCGCGGTGCCTGAGAGGTCGGGCCGATGAAGAGGCCGGAGAACAGGTAGGACAGGCTTGGATGGCGCTGCCAGTGCAGGATCAGGCTGCGCAGGAGATCAGGCCGGCGCAGGAACGGACTGTCGAGCGGCGTCGCGCCGCCAACTACCACGTGGTTGCCGCCGCCGGTGCCGGTGTGCTTGCCGTCGATCATGAACTTGTCTGCACCGAGCCGAGACTGCCGGGCTTCCTCGTAGACGCCTTCGGTGATCGCGACACATTCCTGCCAGCTGGACGCCGGATGGATGTTGACCTCGATGACGCCAGGATCCGGTGCAACGCGGATGACATTCATGCGCGGGTCGGGCGGGGGCGGATATCCTTCGATATGAACCGGCAGGTTCAAGTCAGCTGCGGCAGATTCCGCCACCGAGATGAGTTCCAGATAGTCCTCGATCCGTTCCACCGGCGGCATGAAGACGCAAAGACGTCCGTCGCGAGCTTCCACCGACAGCGCTGTTCTGACCGATGCTCCGCCAAATTCGTCATCTGTCAGGGTTTGTTCCCGCCGGTCCTGCTGGCCTTCGCTGGCGGTGAAATGGGCAACATCCTGCCTGCGGTCAGCGCGCGGGCCCGCAGGAAACTCCGGCAACGGATCGCGCGGGACGGTCGGATCGGCGATATTGGTGTAGGGATATTGGGCCGGTGGGACATGGGGCAGGGATTCCAGCGGCAGGCGGTAGCCGACAGGGCTGTCTCCGGGTACGAGGAACAGCGCATCACGGCGCAGCTTCCAGCGCTCGGATCGCCAGCGGTGTCCGCCGGCCTTCGATTGCCAGCGCTGGATCGGCAGCACATGTCCGGCAGGTTCGGTCAGCCCCCGGTCGAAGACACGGGCAATACGATGCCGGGCCTCGGCATCCTCCAGCTTGGAATTTTTCGGGGTGACATTTTCCGGCAGGTTGGCTTCCTTCACCAACCACACCGCCGGGTCTTCATAGGCGGCCACCACGTGGTCCGGGTCGATTTCCAGCTTCGTTGCGATCTCCTGCAGCAGCGCTGCGGCCTGATCTGCGCTGGCCTTGGTATCGTCGCCTTCTTCCGCGATCAAATCCGGATCATGCCAGATCGGTTTTTCGTCGCGGCGCCAGTAAAGCGAGAAAGTCCAGCGGGGCAGGGTTTCACCCGGGTACCATTTCCCCTGGCCGTAATGCAGGAACCCTCCAGGGGCAAAGCGTTCACGCAGCCGGCGGATCAGAATGTCCGCCTTCTGGCGTTTGGTCGGGCCGACCGCGTCGGTGTTCCATTCAGCGGCTTCGAAATCATCGATCGAGACGAAGGTGGGTTCACCGCCCATGGTCAGGCGGACGTCCTCCTGCGACAGGATCCGGTCGACCTTGGTGCCGAGCTGATTGAGTGCCGACCAGGCATCGTCGGAAAACGGCTTGGTGATGCGCGGATGTTCGGCGACGCGGGCCACCTTCATGTCGAAGGCAAAGTCGACCTCCGCCTTGCTTGCCATACCGACAATCGGGGCGGCGTTGACGTAATGCGGCGTCGCGGCCAGCGGAATGTGGCTTTCGCCTGCCAGAAGGCCGGAGGTCGGATCGAGCCCGATCCAGCCTGCACCCGGCAGGAAGACTTCGGCCCAGGCATGAAGATCGGTGAAATCGTGATCGGTGCCGGAGGGGCCGTCCAGTGCTTCCAGATCCGGCTTCAACTGGATGAGATATCCGGAGACAAACCTTGCGGCAAAACCGAGATGGCGTAGGGCCTGCACCAGCAGCCAGGTGGAATCGCGACAGGACCCGGTTCCTTTCTCGAAGGTTTCTTCCGGTGTCTGTACGCCAGGCTCCATGCGTATGACATAGTTGACGGTCTGGGAGACCTTCGCGTTCAGCCCGACGATGAAGTCGACGGTTCTCTGGCGATCCTTCGGGACCGATTCCAGGAACGCGGTCATGTGCGGGCCGGTCGGGTCGAGGCGACGGTAAATCTGGAGATCTTCACGAAGTTCCGGCGGATAGTCGAAGGGCCATTCCTCCGCGCTCTCCTCGATGAAGAAATCGAAGGGATTGTAGACGGCCATGTCAGCGACCAGATCCACTTCGATCTTGAATTCGCGTACAGGCTCGGGAAACACGAAGCGGGACAGCCAGTTGCCGTAGGGGTCCTGCTGGTGATTGACGAAGTGTCCTTCGGGCGAAACCTTCAACGAGTGAGACAGGACCCGGGTGCGGCTGTGAGGGGCCGGCCGCAATCGGATAATCTGCGGGCTTAAGGTAACCGGACGGTCGTATCGGTAATGGGTCAGGTGATAAATGCTTGCACGAATTGACATTTACAGGGTCCCGGTATTTGTCCGTTTCAAAGCGCGAGTGTCAGGTTTTCACAAAATCAAACGCATAACCACGTCTTTCTGTAGGCAGTTTCGCCTCACAAACGGGCTGCAAGCATCTTGTGAAAGGAGAAGACCGGGAACCAGGTGAAATCCGGTGTCGCCGGTCAGGGTTCGTTAAACACGATGCAATCCTTCCGGCGAAGCCGGCTCTGACGAGCGCTTTTCCTGTGCTAATTTCGGATTGATTAACACAATCGGATCAAGGTGCCGGCTGCCAGCGAACGGCCAGCAGGCAGGAGGCCTGTTGCGGCCGGGTTTCAGGCAGGAATGCCTCAGGAGCCGGTTTCTGGCAATCTTTGGATATGCGCCAATAAAATGTGCGTAAGTGGTTGCCACTTCTGCAGAACATATTTGTGGTGGTTAATATGACGCCGGGGGTATGACCAAGCACTGTTTCGGTGCGATCGGCCGGCCCCATGTCAAGGTCCCGTTCGGCTTTCGAACATTCAACCGGTGCTGCGGTGAATGTCCGTGATCTGAACCGGGGCCGTTCTTGCGTGAAGAGCTGCAAGACGGGACGGGCAAGGATGAAGAGCGAAGGATAATGATGATCGTCAGACTGCTGTGCATGGTGTGGTTCTGGGTGGCAGCCGGCGTGGTCCAGGCGGCGGACTTCCGCGTGACCTTCATCAACCCGGGTGGTGAGACCGGTTTCTGGGGTGATGTGTCCAGAACCATGATGGCGGCTGCTGCCGACCTGAACGTCGACCTGGAAATCCTGCACGCCGATCGGCGTCCCTACGGTATGGAAGAGCTTCTCAGCCTCCGGCTGGAACGGGGGGAGCTGCCGGACTATTTCATTCTGGTCAACGAGAACCAGGCGGCAGCCCGTCTGATGCAGCTTATGGAGGGCCGGGAGAGCAAGGTTCTTTTCCTGCTCAACAAGCTGACGCCGAAGCAACGGGCCGACCTGGAACGCAGGAACATCGATCTTCATGGTATTATCGCCTCGGTCGTTCCGGACAATGAAACGGCCGGTTACGAGATGGCACAGTCGTTGTTTGCCGAAGCGCGGCGGCTCAACCCGGACGCAAGGGAAATCCGGTTGCTGTCCCTGACAGGCGATTCAACCACCCCTGCCGGATTGCAGCGGGAACTCGGCATGTTGCGGGCTGTCGCAGACAACAGCGACGTCAAACTGGTCCATGCCATTCCGGTCGACTGGAGCGAGGAACTTGCCTTCGCGCGGACGAAAAGCGTTTTGAACCGCACGCGAATTGACGTCGTCTGGGGTGCGAACGATGACATTGCTTTCGGCGCACAGCGTGCTGCAACCGATGCCGGGCTGACCATCGGCAAGGATATATTGTTCGCCGGGTTGAACTGGTCGAACCGCGGCATGAACGCGGTACGGTCCAACGAACTGACCATGACTCATGGCGGGCATTTCTTTGCAGGCGCCTGGGCGATCGTGATGCTGAGGGATCATTTCTTCAGAAGTGTTCAGGGGGAAGTTTTCGTCGATGTCGTGTTCAAGATGTCGCCGATCACCGCTCAGAACGTCGAGCTTTATCTCAGCAGGCTTGGTGACGGGAACTGGGACAAGATCGACTTTGCCCGTTTCTGCAAATCGTCTTCCAATCATAGCCACTACGATTTTTCAGCTGACGCCATTCTGGAAGCTGCCGGCAGTTGACCGGCGTGCCAGCTGGAAGGGGACGGCTGTTGTTTCTTTTCTCGTAACACTTTGAATTCTCACCTATCCAAGTCTGCTGTCCGGACGGTATAGATGCCTTGGAAGGGCCATTTGAAGAGCCCAGCGGGAGAGAGCCATGAGCGACGAAGCCGAACCGGGCAAAGCCTATAATCCGGAAACGGAAGGCGCCGAGATGCGCTTTGCGGACAAGATGTCCTATGGCGACTATCTGGGGCTGACGCAGATTCTGAATGCACAGGCACCCTTGTCGGATGCTTCCGACGAACTGCTTTTCATCATTCAGCACCAGACGTCGGAATTGTGGATGAAGCTCATGCTGCATGAGCTGAACGCCGCTCGCGATGCGATTGCCGATGATCACATGCCGCAGGCGATGAAGCTTCTTGCCCGGGTCAGCCGGATCATGGAGCAACTGAATTCTGCCTGGGATGTGCTGCGGACAATGACGCCGAGCGACTATACCCAGTTCCGGGATGCCCTCGGCATGTCCTCGGGCTTCCAGTCGCTGCAATACCGGCTGATCGAATATGCGCTGGGCAACCGGAACACGGCAATGATCCGACCGCACGAGCACGATGCGCAAAGCGTTGCTTTGCTGAATGCGGAGCTGGCCCGCCCCAGCCTTTACCAGGTCGTGCTGGCCTTCGCCCGCCGCCAGGGTCTCGATGTGCCGGACGACGCCATTGCGGTACCTGCATCTGCTCCGCATCTCGAAGTTCCCGCGATCATGACGCTCTGGCAGAAGGTTTACCGGGATCCGTCCGCCCATTGGGCACTTTACGAGGTCGGTGAGAAACTGGTTGATCTGGAAGACTACTTCCGCCGGTGGCGCTTCAATCATGTCACCACCGTGGAGCGGGTGATCGGCTTCAAACGTGGAACCGGCGGAACCGGCGGCGTCAGTTACCTGAAGCGCATGCTGGAAGTCGAACTCTTCCCCGAGCTCTGGCATGTGCGCACCGCACTCTGAAACAGACTGCGTCTCGTCATTCTTGGACGAATTGCATGTTTGCCATCGGCGTTTGTGCCGATAGAGTGTCGTTTCAAGAGCCCCGCAAGCGGGCTCAAGGGACTGAAGAGGGGATTTCCTATGTTGAAACAATTTGCTGCGGCCGCCAGCCTGGTGGCCATTCTGGCGGGAGCGGCACAGGCCGAACCCGTCAAGGTCGGCATGATCACGACCCTGTCCGGCGGTGGTGCAGGTCTTGGCATCGATGCACGTGACGGCTTCATGCTGGCGGTCAAACAGGCCGGCAACACGGATCTGGAAGTGATCATCGAAGACGACCAGCGCAAGCCGGACGTCGCGGTTCAGCTTGCCGACAAGATGATCCAGTCGGACAAGGTCGACGTCCTGACCGGCATTATCTGGTCGAACCTGGCCATGGCCGTCGTGCCGTCTGTCACGGCCCAGGGCAAGTTCTATCTGTCACCGAACGCCGGTCCGTCCGCTCTGGCCGGCAAGGGCTGCCATCCGAACTATTTCAGTGTTGCCTATCAGAACGACAACCTGCATGAGGCCGCAGGTGCCTACGCCAAGGAAGCCGGTTTCAAGAAGAGTTTCATCCTCGCGCCGAACTATCCGGCCGGCAAGGATTCGCTGACCGGATACAAGCGCTACTACGACGGTGAACTGGCGGGTGAGATCTACACCAAGCTGGGCCAGACCGACTATGCGGCCGAGATTGCCCAGATCCGCGCATCGGGCGCCGATAGCGTGTTCTTCTTCCTGCCTGGCGGCATGGGTATTTCCTTCCTGAAGCAATATGCCGACAGCGGCGTCGGTCTTCCGGTCGTTGGTCCGGCCTTTTCCTTTGATCAGGGTATCCTGCAGGCAGTCGGCGATGCTGCGCTGGGCGTGAAGAACACGAGCCAGTGGAGCAAGGATATCGACAACGATGCCAACAAGGCCTTCGTTGAAAGCTTCCAGGCCGAATACGGCCGCCTGCCCTCGCTTTATGCGGCCCAGGGCTTCGACACGGCCAACCTGCTGCTGTCGGCCATGGCGAAAGCGGATGTGACGGACGCTGACGGTTTCCGCGCAGCGCTTGAAGCAGCTGACTTCCCGTCCGTGCGCGGCAAGTTCAGCTTCGGCCCGAACCATCATCCGATCCAGGACATCTATGTTCGCGAGGTGATCAAGGAAGGTGATGTCTACACCAACAAGATCGTCGGAACGGCTCTGACCGATCATGGTGATGCCTATTCAGCCGAGTGCAAGATGTAAGACCCGGGGGGGTCTCCAAGCTTTGCGAAAGGCGCAGTCTCCGGGCTGCGCCTTTTTCTTTTTTGAAATCGTGGGGCTCCCGGCGGGTCCCGGCTCGCGCTTCGCCGGAAGTATGGGGCTGGGTTCAATTTCCTTTGCCGGCGAAATTACACCTCACCCGACTTCGGTCTTTCCAGGGCTTGCCCCTGTAATCCGCACCTTGACCATGCCTGCCGGGGCTGTGGTTTGGCGCAAGGGCAACGGCATGGATCCCATGGACGAGCCACGGGATGACGGCGAGCGAGCGGGAGAATAGAGGGCATGGATATGGCGACGCTTTGCCCTGCTTCCGTCATTGCAGGGCTTGACCCTGCAATCCATGCCGTGATCTCAGCGAACGCAGATGGTGTGGTCTGAAGCAAGCTACTTCCCGAACACACCTGTATCGATCATCTGCTGGAACATCTCTTCCATGGAGGTTTTCATCGGTCTGTAGGTTACGCCGAGGGCGCGTTTGCTTTTGGAATTGTCGGCGCGCCATTTCACGTCGACGTTGTTGGTGACGAATTTCCGTGAAATACCGCCGACGATCGGCCCGACCAGCCAGACGATCCATTTGGGTAGCGACTGGCGAGGCACCGGATAACGTTCGCCGTATTTCTCGATCAAGGCCTTGCCGAGTTCCAGAATGTTGGTGTCGTGGCCGGAGATGATATGCCGTCCCTCGGCCTCTTTCCGGAAGCCCGCCTCCATGTGTGCCCTGGCAAGGTCACGCACATCCACGACGCCAAGGCCAAGTTTCGGAGCGCCCCGTTTCATGGTGCCGTCGCCCATCTGGCGGACGATGTTGAAACTTTCGGATGTCGGCCTGGCGTTAAGGGCCGGACCGATCACCAGCGACGGATTGACGGTGACCAGCTCGTAGCGATCCTGAGCCCTGGCGATCTTCCAGGCTTCCTGTTCCGCAAGCGTTTTGGAATAGCTGTAGGGCTGGTATTCGAGGGAGGCGGTGGTGTTCCAGACCTCCTCCGTCAGTTTGCCACCGGGGGCTTTTAAGCAGTCGATTGCATCCGTGTAGATGGCCGCGCAGGAGCTGGTGACGACCACGCGTTTGACACTTGCAGTCCGCGCGGCGGTTTCCAGAACGCTCCGTGTGCCTTTCACTGCGGGCTCGATCAGTTCCCTCTGCGGGTCCTTGACCGATGTGGTGAAAGGGGAGGCCGTGTGGAAGACGATGGCACAGCCTGCCATCGCCTCGGCGTAGGAACCTTCCTCCAGCAAGTCGGCCCTGAAAAAACGCAAGGTGCCCGGAGATCCGGCCGCAATCTCCTGAAGGTGTGCGACCTTGTCCTTGCGGTCCGGGTCACGGACAGCAGCGTGCACCGTAATTCCGGCATCGAGCAATTCCTTCACCAGCCAGCCGGCAACATAGCCCGTGGCACCCGTTACCAGGACCGGTGCATCGGTGGAAAAATAGGTCATCGGATCTGGTCATCCTTCCTTTGAAGGCCGCTCTTGCGCCGGCAGCTTGTCCAAGCAGTGAGATAGCCGCTGGATGGTGTGCGTCAACACAGGAATTGTTTCTGCCATAGATGCCCGACCAGCAGGCAATAGGCGACAGACGATCTTGAAGACCTGCCCGGCGGACGTCGTATCCGGGGTGCGGACAGGCTGAGGACATGGGCGAGCAGGTCACGCTGCAGCGCAAAGTCAGTATTCGGATTTCGTTTTGCGATGCAAAACGAACCTCAATAGAAGTATGATGTAGAAAAATATGAAAGACTCGAAACCCGATTTCGTGCTACATCTGATGTCAAAATTGTGCCACACTGACGGTGCTGATCGACAGGTGACCGGGTTTTCGGGTCGAGAGCAGGGGTCGTTCCTGTTCTTGAAAAGCCTTTGAAAACAATATTTTGCCACTCGTTTGAGTAGGCTTGATTATCTACTAAAAATTTAGTTTGACAACATGGCGATGCTGTGACCATCTATTCGTAGCCGGTTAATGACGGCGTTTAATATCTCACGGGAGGAGATGCAGATGCGTAAGTATCTACTCACCGCAGTCGCAGCTGGTGCTGTGCTTGCGGGGGCAGGGTCCGCTTTTGCCGATGAAGCAGCGGCGCAAAAGTGGATCGACCAGGAATTCCAGCCATCCGTTCTGTCAAAAGATGAGCAGCTTGCAGAAATGCAGTGGTTCATCAATGCGGCCGAACCGTTCAAGGGCATGGAAATCAACGTCTTGTCCGAAGGCATTCCGACGCACTCCTATGAGTCGGAAGTTCTGACCAAGGCCTTCGAAGAAATCACCGGTATCAAGGTCAATCACCAGATCCTCGGCGAAGGGGAAGTGGTGCAGGCCGTGCAGACCCAGATGCAGACCGGCCGGAACCTCTATGACGCCTATGTCAACGACTCCGACCTGATCGGCACCCATTCCCGTCTGCAGCTCGCCTACAACCTGACCGACTGGATGAACGGCGACGCCAAGGATGTCACCAACCCGGGTCTCGACCTGGAAGACTTCATGGGCACCCAGTTCACAACCGGCCCGGACGGCGACCTCTATCAGTTGCCTGACCAGCAGTTCGCGAACCTCTACTGGTTCCGCAAGGACTGGTTCGACCGTGAAGACCTGAAGGCAGCCTTCAAGGAAAAATACGGGTATGAACTCGGCGTGCCGGTCAACTGGTCCGCATATGAGGATATCGCCGAATTCTTCACCAAGGACGTCAAGGAAGTCGACGGCGTCCAGATCTATGGTCACATGGACTACGGCAAGCGCGCACCGGACCTCGGCTGGCGCATGACCGATGCCTGGCTGTCCATGGCGGGTGCAGGCGACAAGGGCGAGCCGAACGGCGTACCGGTTGACGAGTGGGGCATCCGCATGGAAGCCGGCACCTGTAACCCGGTTGGCGCTTCGGTATCCCGCGGTGGTGCTGCAAACGGCCCGGCGGCCGTCTATGCGATCCGCAAGTGGGACGAATGGCTGCGGAACTATGCGCCTCCGGGTGCTGCCAGCTTCGACTTCTATCAGTCCCTGCCGGCTCTCAGCCAGGGCAACGTTGCCCAGCAGATCTTCTGGTACACCGCGTTCACCGCGGACATGGTGAAGCCGAAGTCCGAAGGCAACAACACGGTTGACGACGAAGGCACGCCGCTGTGGCGCATGGCTCCGAGCCCCCATGGTCCTTACTGGGAAGAAGGCCAGAAGGTCGGCTACCAGGACGTGGGTTCCTGGACCATCCTGAACTCCACTCCGGTGGATCGTGCGAAAGCAGCCTGGCTCTATGCCCAGTTCGTGGTTTCCAAGACGGTTGACGTGAAGAAGAGCCATGTCGGTCTCACCTTCATTCGCGACAGTACCGTGCGTCACGAGTCCTTCACCGAGCGTTCTCCGAAGCTCGGCGGCCTGGTCGAGTTCTATCGCTCGCCGGACCGTGTTGCCTGGTCCCCGACCGGCATCAACGTTCCGGACTATCCGAAGCTGGCCCAGATCTGGTGGCAGCAGATCGGTGACGTGAACTCCGGCGCGTTCACGCCGCAGGAAGCCATGGATCGTTTGGCACAGGAAATGGACATCGTAATGGCCCGCATGCAGCAGGCTGACGAACGCGCCAACGTCTACGGTGGCTGCGGTCCGCGTCTGAACGAAGAGTCAGATCCGCAAGAATGGCTGAACAAGCCGGGCGCACCGAAGGCAAAGCTCGAAAACGAGAAGCCGCAGGGCCAGACCGTGAACTACGACGAGCTGGTCGCACGCTGGGCTGAAAAGTAAACCTGAGCGCGACGTGCAAGGGCATCGTGTCTGCCATGCAGAACATGGTGCCCGGGCACCCATCACCCAACAAACCGGACCGGGGCGTCTCCCCGGTCCACCACCGATCCGAAGCGACAGGGCGCGAAATCGATGTTTCGCCACTTGCACCTGTCCGGACGCGGGCGAAAAATAAATGTCTCTAGAACTTAAGAACGTCAGCAAGCGCGTTGCAGGCATCACCCATGTCAAGGAAACGAGCCTGACGCTGCATCCCGGTCACTTCAATGTTCTGCTTGGGGAAACCGGCTCGGGCAAGACCTCGCTGATCAAGCTGATGGCTGGTCTCGACAGCCTGGCGACAGGGCAGATCGTGCTCAATGGCAAGGACGTGTCCCGCCTGTCCGCGCAAAAGCGCAACATCAGCCTGGTGCACCAGTTTTTCGTCAACTACCCGCATATGTCTGTCTTCGACAACATCGCCTCGCCGCTGAAGGTTGCAGGTGTTGCCAGGTCGGAGATCGAAGGCCGGGTGGAAGAAGCGGCCAAGCTGATGAAGCTGAACCCGTATCTCAACCGCAAGCCGCATGAACTGTCGGGTGGCCAGCAGCAGCGCACCGCGCTGGCGCGGGCCATCGTCAAGGAAAGCGATGCGGTCTTCCTCGATGAACCGCTTGCCAACCTCGACTACAAGCTGCGCGAGGAACTGCGCGACCAGCTTCCGGAACTTTTTGCAGGCCGCGGCGCAGTCGTCGTCTACGCAACGTCCGAGCCTGAAGAGGCCCTTCTTCTGGGAGGGCATACGGCCCTCATGACCGACGGCAACGTGGTGCAGTTCGGCCCGACCGCCGACATCTATCGCAAGCCGAAGGATCTGGACGCTGCCAAGGTGTTCTCCAACCCGCCGATCAATGTCGCCTCGGTGACCAAGCGCGGAGACCTGGTGATCCTGAACGAGGTCACGAGCTGGCAGGCCACAGGTGCTGCGTCGGGACTTCAAGATGGCGCCTACACCCTTGCGATCCGGCCCAATCACGTGATGCCGGTGGCAAGTGCGCATCATACCGTGAAGCTTGACGGACACGTACTGGTGACGGAGCTCAGCGGTTCGGAAAGCAGTGCCCATTTCGACATGGACGGCAACGCCTGGGTCTCTCTGTCACCCGGTGTTCATCCCTATTCCGTCGGCGAGGTCCACACTTTCTACCTGGATCCGAGCCATTGTTTCTTCTTTGCGCCTGACGGCCAGCTGGTCGCCTGAGGAGAGGACATCATGGCACAAATCAAACTCTCCAATCTGCGTCACAGCTACCAGCCCAATCCGGTGAGCGATGCGGATTACGCCCTGAAGAAGATCGACCTGACGTGGGATGACGGCGGCGCCTATGCCCTGCTTGGCCCGTCGGGCTGCGGCAAGTCCACGCTGTTGAACATCATTTCCGGCCTGCTAGTTCCTTCTGAAGGCAAGATCCTGTTCAACAATCAGGACGTTACCTCGCTGCCGCCGGCAAAGCGCAATATTGCGCAGGTGTTCCAGTTTCCGGTCATCTACGACACGATGACCGTCTACGACAATCTGGCCTTTCCGCTCAGAAACCGCGGGCGGGACGAGGACACGGTCAAGCGCCGGGTCGCCGCGATCGCCGAAATGCTGGAAGTCAGCGACATGCTGAAGGTTCGGGCGGCAAATCTTTCGCCGGACAACAAGCAGAAGATCTCCATGGGCCGTGGCCTCATCCGCGAGGACGTCAACGTCGTCATGTTCGACGAGCCGCTGACGGTGATCGACCCACATCTGAAATGGAAGCTGCGATCCAAGCTGAAAGAGCTTCATCAGCGGGTCAAGGCGACCATGATCTACGTGACGCACGACCAGACCGAAGCGCTGACCTTTGCCGACCAGGTGGTGGTGATGCAGGACGGTGAAGTCGTGCAGATCGGGACGCCAGTGGAGTTGTTCGAACGTCCGGCCCACACTTTCGTCGGTCACTTCATCGGCTCTCCGGGAATGAACGTCCTGCCCTGCGACGTCCAGAACGGCGCCGCGTTCTTCCGCGGTGAAAAGGTCGCGCTGGAAGGCCCGGTGACTGCCGCCGGCGACGGCTCGGCGGAGATCGGGGTCCGTCCGGAATTCGTCAAGGTGTCTGCCGACGGTGCAGGCATTGCGGCGAAGGTCCGCAAGGTTGCCGATATCGGCCGCCACAAGGTGGTTGAGGCGATCGCTCATGACATGCGTATCAACGCCATTCTGGAGGGCGAAGCGCCCAATGCCGGAGACGACGTGATGCTCGACTTCAAACAATCCCAGACGCGTCTCTACAAGGACGGCTGGCTGGCGAGCCAGCCTGAGGGAGGGGCCCGATGAAAACGCAAAATCAACGCGCCTGGTTCTTCGTAACCCCGGTGCTCATTCTTGTCGCCTTCAACGCGCTCATCCCGATGATGACCGTGGTGAACTACTCCGTTCAGGAAACCTTCGGCGACAACCTGTTCTTCTGGCAGGGTCTGGACTGGTTCGAGCAGGTGCTTCGCTCGGAGCGTTTTCACAATGCGCTCGGACGGCAGTTCCTGTTCACTTTCCTGATCCTGATTATCGAGGTGCCGCTTGGTGTCGCCATTGCGCTGTCCATGCCCAAGAAGGGGTTCTGGGTGCCGTTCTGCCTCGTCACCATGGCCTTGCCGATGCTGATCCCGTGGAACGTGGTCGGCGCGATGTGGAACATCTTCACCCTGCCGGACATCGGTCTGCTCGGTTACTTCCTGAACCACACCCTGGGCATTTCCTATGACATGACCCAGAACCCGATCGCTGCCTGGGTGACGATCATCGTCATGGATGTCTGGCACTGGACATCGCTGGTGGTGCTCCTGGCCTATGCCGGTCTGGTTTCGATCCCGAACGCCTATTATCAGGCGGCGGAAATCGACGGAGCCTCTCGCTGGGCGGTGTTCCGCTTCATCCAGTTGCCGAAGATGAAAACGGTGCTGACCATTGCCGTGCTGCTGCGCTTCATGGACAGCTTCAACATCTACACCGAGCCTTTCGTGCTGACGGGCGGTGGTCCGGGCAACTCCACGACGCTGCTCTCGATCGATCTTGTGAAGATCGCACTGGGTCAGTTCGACCTTGGACCGGCAGCCGCCATGTCCCTCATCTACTTCGCCATCACGTTGTTCGCCTCCTGGCTGTTCTACACGCTGATGACGATGAACGACAACAAGTCCTGAGGAGAACCGTCATGCGCCTGAAAAGCCTGGTTCCCATCCTGTACATTCTCTTCCTGATGTTGCCGATCTACTGGCTCGTCGCGATGAGCTTCAAGACCACCAACGAGATCCTGTCCGGGTTCACGCTGTTCCCGCAGACCTGGACCTTCGCCAACTACATCGAGATCTTCACCGATCCGACCTGGTACTGGGGCTACATCAACTCGATCATCTACGTGACCATCAACACGGTCATTTCGATCACCGTCGCGCTGCCGGCAGCCTATGCTTTCTCCCGCTATTCCTTCGTGGGCGACAAGCACCTGTTCTTCTGGCTGCTGACAAACCGGATGGCACCGGCTGCCGTCTTCGCGCTGCCCTTCTTCCAGCTCTATTCCGCCGTCGGCCTGTTCGACACCCATCTTGCCGTTGCACTGGCACACTGCCTGTTCAACGTGCCGCTGGCGGTCTGGATTCTGGAGGGTTTCATGAGCGGGGTGCCGAAGGAACTGGACGAAACCGCCTATGTGGACGGCTATTCCTTCCCGCGTTTCTTCATGACGATCTTCCTGCCGGCCATCAAGTCCGGCGTTGGAGTGGCCGCCTTCTTCTGCTTCATGTTCTCCTGGGTGGAAATGCTGCTGTCCAAGACACTTACCGCCGTCGAGGCGAAACCCATTGCCGCCGTGATGACCCGAACCGCTTCCTCCGCCGGTTACGAACTGGGTCTGCTGGCGGCCGCCGGGACCCTGACCATCATTCCCGGCGCCATCGTCATCTATTTTGTCCGTAACTACATTGCCAAGGGCTTTGCCCTGGGGAGGGTATGATGCTCGGTTGGATGGCCTGGACCCTGCCGACGGCTCTGCTGTTCGTCGGTATATTCTCCGCAATCGGGGTGCTGACCGCCCTGGAAGTGAAATTTCCCGGTGGAGCTGCCCGGCGCGGTGTCCTGGGACTGGAAACGACCCGGGGCGACCGCCTCTTCATCACCTTGCTCGGAACGGCCTATATCTTTCTGGCCTGGCTGGGCCTGGTGGGCAACCCGCTCTGGTGGCCGCTCGCCCTGAGCATCGGTTGGGGCGTCTTCTGCTTCTGGAAAGTCTGACGTGAATAAAGGCGCGCGGGTTTCCCGCGCGTTTCGTCCATCAGGTGGTCTCTATCATGGGAGAAACCCGAACACCTTCGTCGACTAAAGACATAGTAATTTCCGATATTCTGGTGCATGAATAGATGCGTAAGCCACATCCATTCCGCAATCGGTGCAGGACTGTAATGAGAAAGCGTAAGAGCAACGAGTTTTTGACCGAAGTCGAACTGGAGTTCATGACCGAACTCTGGAAACTCGGCGAAGGTTCCGTGCGGGACATCCTTGCATGTCTGCCGCCTGAGAGAAAACTCGCCTATACGTCCTGCGCCACCATCATGCGGATTTTGGATGAAAAAGGCTTCGTGGACAGCCGCAAAGAAGGCAAGACATTCATCTATTCCCCTCGGCTGACCAGGGATACCTACCAGTCCCGATCTCTCCGAAACCTTTCAGAAAAACTGTTCGACGGCACGCCGGCGTCACTCGTGGCCCGACTTGTCGATGAATACGAACTATCGGGAGACGATCTGGAGGAAATCAGAGCGTTGCTGGACAGGAGGAGGACAGATGACGCTACTTAACCAGATTTTCGATATCTATATCGATCTGAACATCACACTGGCCATTACCGCAATGGTGTGGCTGAGCGCCAAACTTCTGCTGGCTCGTTCCGGCAAGAAGGTCGACTTTTCCGTACAGCTTGGGCTGCTGAACGGCTTGTTCGCCCTGATCCTGCTAACACCCTTCGCCGTCATGGGCTACCAGCACATGCTGTCGGCGGAGGTGGTCCCGCGGACCATGTCCGTCAACCTGGCCGATTACGCCGTGTCGCAGTACCTGCGTGGCGGCATCGCCATTTCGGCGGAAGACTTCCAGTCACTGCTCGGACTGCGCACGCAGATCAGCGAAACGATCTTGACCCTGTCTACCGGTCTGGGTGCCGGGATTGCGTTGGCTTTCGTGGCCGGGTTCAGCTATTTCGCGCTGAAGCTTCTCGTCAGCTTCGTCCGATTGTACCGGGTGCTGGCAACCTGCCATGAATGGCGGAGCAATGGCCGTGTGCTGCTGCTGCTGTCGGATCGCGCAATGGTGCCGTTTTCCGCACGTGGGCTGAGGCGCCACTACGTGGTCATTCCGTCCGACCTGCTGGCCGAGCCGGAAGACCTGAAGCTGGTTCTCAAGCACGAGTTCCAGCATCTGCGCCAGGGCGATGTCACCTGGGAAATCGGGCTTGAACTGCTGCGCCCGCTGTTCTTCTGGAACCCGTTCTTCTACATGTGGAAGTCGGAAGTCGAGCGTCTGCGTGAACTGGCCTGCGATCAGAAGGTCGCCGAAAACGCCCATGTGGACCTGAGGTCCTATTGCATGTGTCTGCTCCGCGCCGCCCAGGCGGGGATCCGCAAGCGCCAGGACAAGGAAGCGCGAAAGCGTTCCGTCGGGATCGCAGCCGTTGCCCTTTTGGAGGTGCAGGACAAGCTGCTTCGCCGTTCCCCGGCCGCGAAACTGCGTCGCCGGGTGGAAGCCTTGCTGGAGACCAATCGGGTTCGTCCTCATTGGGGTGTTACCTGCCTGGCCGTGCTGCCCATGGTGGCGGTGGTCTTCCTGTCGGCACTGTCGATCCAGAAACCGGCGGACTGGAGCCAGGATCGGCTGATGCTGTCGGCCATCATCAATCTGGAACGCCTGGAAACCAGAAACGGTTCGAACGGGCAGCAGGCCTATAATACCTTTGCGCAGCGCCCGCTGCGCTGAGTGATCCAACACTGCTCCGGGCGGAAAGTCGTCCGGAGCAGGGGCATTCCCCCTCTGTTCCGCAAACCTTGAGGCTTTGCTCCGGCGAGCGACCTCAAGCTCCCGTTCGTGCTGCGCGTGCCTCGATTGCGGGTCATTCAAAAATATCCATCTGGAAATCATTCGCCATTCAGGTGATTACTGAACCGTGCCTGCACAGGGGCGGTGCCTCGTGGCTGGCGAGAAATGAAGTTCATCGTCGGCGGCGGTGTCGGGCAATCCAGAGATCTTGAGCGCGTGCAAGAAACAGGTCCATCCAGGTCAGCCAAATCCATACGGATCAGGGGTCTTGTCCAGGGCGTCGGGTTTCGGCCGTTTGTCTGGCAGGTTGCAAGGGGCCTGGGTCTTGCCGGTCATGTTCTGAACGACGGCGAAGGTGTGCTGATCGAAGCAAGTGGTGACGAGCGGTCGCTTGACCTTTTTCTGGGCCGTCTGCAATCGGACGCGCCACTGCTGGCACGTATCGACCAGATTGTTGTGTCCGATCTGGCAGATGCGCCCGCTGCCAGAGATTTCAGAATTCTGCCGAGTGAAGAAGGCAAGGTCGCCACTGGCGTGGTACCGGACGCCGCAACGTGTCCAGCCTGCCTGGCCGACATCCGCAACCCGGCCGACAGGCGTTACCGCCATGCCTTTACCAATTGCACCCATTGCGGACCACGCCTGTCCATCCTGCGGCACATTCCTTATGACCGGGCCTCGACAGCCATGGCAGCCTTCGAAATGTGCCGGACGTGCCGCAATGAATATGAAGACCCGGCTGACCGGCGCTTTCATGCCCAACCGATTGCCTGTCCGCAGTGCGGGCCGAAACTCTGGTTTGAGGACAAAGACGGATGTGCCGTTGATGGCGATCCTGTCGTCCTTGCCGCCGCGTGGCTCAGGCGCGGTGCCATTCTGGCGATCAAGGGTCTTGGCGGGTTTCAGATAGCGGTCGATGCAAGCAATCAGAGCGCCATTGAAAAGCTGAGGTTGCGCAAGCACCGTCCGGTCAAGCCACTCGCCCTTATGGCGCGGGATCTGGACCAGATCCGGGGCTTCGCCTTGGCTGATGCAAAAGAGGTGGCGCTGCTGGAAAGCCCGGCGGCACCGATCGTTCTGCTTAAGAAAGCAGGCGCACCACTGGCGCCCGGTATCGCCGGTCCGTTCGACCGCCTGGGTGTCATGCTGCCGAACACCCCCTTGCACCATCTGCTGATGGCCGAGCTGAAGGGGCCGATCGTGCTGACCTCCGGAAATCTTTCCGAGAACCCGCAGGAAACACAAAACGAATGGGCCCGGCACAACCTTGCAGGCATTGTCGACGGGTTCCTGATGCACAACCGCGACGTGGTCAACCGGCTGGATGACAGCGTCGTTCGTCAGGATCGATCCGGCGTTTCCATCCTGCGCCGCGCGCGCGGATACGCTCCGTCGCCGATCCGTCTGCCCACTTCTTTCGAGGGGGCGCCGAAGGTTCTTGCTTTTGGGGGAGAGCTGAAGGCGACCTTCTGCCTTCTCGACGGCCGCAATGCAGTCCTGTCGCAGCATATCGGCGATCTTGAAAACGCGCCGACCCTAGCGGACTACAAGAAGATGCTGAAGCTCTATCTGGACCTCTACCAGTTCGAGCCTGATATTGTCGCCGTCGATGCACATCCTCAATATCTGTCGACGCGGACCGGCGAAGACTTTGCCCGGGAGCGTGGCCTGCCGCTGGTTCGGGTGCAGCATCACCATGCGCATCTTGCGGCCTGTCTGGCTGACCAGGGGCAAGACCAGGCGATGCCCGGGAACGTTCACGCCGTTGTTCTGGACGGGCTGGGCTGGGGTGCGGACGGGACGGTCTGGGGCGGTGAAATCCTTCAGGGAAGCTACGGCGGCTTCGTGCGGTGTGGCCATTTCCGGCAAGTGCCGTTGCCGGGAGGAGAGGCTGCAAACCGGGAGCCGTGGCGCAATCTGGCAGCGCAATTGTTTACTGACTTTGGAGTGAACTACCGCGCCAACCTGGTGGGAACCGGTCTGGAAACCAGGTTTGCCGGCCATCAGGCAAAGCTGCTTGATCAGATGATGCAGAAAGGTGTCAACGCACCGATGACGTCCTCTGCCGGGCGACTGTTAGATGCGGTGGCTGCCGCGCTTGATATTTGTCCGGACAAGCAAGGCTTCGAAGGTGAGGCTGCAATGCAGCTGGAGGTGCTGGCGCGAGCCTCCGTGGCTGGCAAGGAAGGATATCCGGTGGAGGTGACGACGTCGGAGACCGTAAAGCTGTCGTTCGACAAGGTCTGGCCTGCGCTTCTTGGCGATCTCAAATCGGGAGTGAAGCATGAGACTATCTCCGCGCGCTTTCACCAAGGCCTGATCGACGGCCTTGCGCGCAGCCTGTCGGTTGCAGGCGCAAGACCATCCGGAAAGGTCGTTCTCTCCGGTGGCGTTTTCCAGAACGCCTTCCTGCGCGACGGCCTGACCGAGAAGCTGGAAACCGATGGCTACACCGTTCTCAACCACAAAAGTGTGCCCGCCAATGATGGCGGCCTTGCGCTCGGTCAGGCGGTGATCGCAGCAAATTTGCAAGCGCCCTCAACCTTCGATGACTGATTATTTTCCCTGACTGAAGGTCCTTGAACGCGCCTCGGTCAGCAGGATCGACTGATAGGTCATCGGGTGCCATCTGCCCCGATTTTAAGCAGGTTGATCTTCCTCAAAGACGTTTTCCTGCAAGTCTGGAAGCGTGGAACCACTCGGAAATTTCACAAGTGTATTGCGGGTCGTTGCCATCATGTGCTGCAGTCCGGTTTGATCTGAAATCGATTTAGCGGCAGGGCGCAACACCAGTCAGTCACTTCCGGACGGAACGGTCATCGCCTACGCGGGTGCAAACTGCTTTGGGTATCAGGAGGGAGGGGCCATGGACAACGGGCACAAGACCGGGAACGGGGTCTCCACGGCCATCTGCGGAACCGCGCCTGTTCCTGCCGAAGAGATCGAAGCGATCTGCGCGCAATTCGGCAACGACAAGCACCGAATGCTCGACATCCTGCGTGAGGTGCAGGACCACTACCGCTGCATCGCCCCGGCCACCATGGACCATGTTGCCGCCTCTACCGGTCTCACCCGGATCGAGGTGGAGGGCGTTGCCAGCTTCTATTCCTTCCTCTCCCTGGCGCCGAAAGGCAGGGTCACCATTCGGCTGTGTAACGATATCGTCGACCGGTTCTCCGGGGTGTCAGAGGTTGCCTGTGTTTTTGAAGAGGAGCTTGGGCTCAAAATCGGCGAAACCAGCAACGACGGTGCGTTTTCGCTGGAATACACTCCCTGCATCGGCATGTGCGATCAGGCGCCAGCCGCGATGGTCAACGACATCGTCCTGACGAAACTGACGCCGGAGACCGCGCGCAGCGCCGCGCAGGCGCTGAAGGCGGGCCGAAGCCCGGAGCAGTTGATCAGCGAGAGGTTCGAGGCGCTGACACCTTCCGAACGCGCCTTGCATATGGTCGACAACAACATCCGCCATGCGGGTGAAGTGCTGTTGGGGCCTGTTCCAGAAGACGCCGGGCTTGCCAAGGCGGCCACGATAACACCGACGCAGATCATCTCCGCGATCGAGGAAAGCGGCTTGCGCGGCTGTGGCGGCGCAGGCTTTACCACCGGCCGGAAATGGCGTTTTGCCGCCAGCGAGCGTGCCGAAAAGCATTTCGTCATCTGCAATGCCGATGAAGGTGAACCGGGCACCTTCAAGGACCGCGTCCTCCTGACCGAACGGCCGCATCTCCTGATCGAAGGCATGACTATAGCGGCAAGGGCTGTCGGTGCGCGCGAGGGCATCCTTTATCTGCGCGGTGAATATGTCTATCTGCGCGAGCTTCTTCTTCAGGTACTGGAAGAACGACGCCGGCGCGGTCTTCTCGGCAAGGACATTCTGGGTGTTAAGGGCTTTGATTTCGATATCCGCCTGCAGCTTGGCGCCGGCGCTTATATATGCGGCGAGGAAGGTGCGCTTATCAGCTCCTGTGAGGGCCTGCCGGGCGAACCCAAGACACGGCCGCCGTTCCCGGTGAACCGCGGCTATCTCGGGTATCCGACGGTGGTCAACAACGTTGAGACCTTCTGTCATGCCGCGCGCATTCTCGACAAGGGGGCGGCATGGTTCAATGCCATGGGCATGGAAGGCTCGCACGGCACCAAGCTGTTCTCCGTCTGTGGCGATTGCCTGAACCCGGGTATCTATGAACTGCCTTACGGACACACGGTCCGGGAACTGCTGGCGATGGTCGGCGGCGAGGATGCCGCCGCGGTTCAGGTTGGCGGACCGAGCGGCACGATGATTGCCCGCGACAGCTTTCACCGTAAACTGACGTTCGACGACCTTGCGACCGGCGGGGCGATCATCGTCTTCAACGGCGAACGCAACGTTCTGGAGATCGTCGAATACTACATGTCCTTCTTCGTGCATGAGAGCTGCGGCTATTGCACGCCCTGCCGGGTCGGCAACGTCTTCCTGCAGAAGGCGATCCAGAAGTTCCGCAAGGGGCTCGCGAACCCGGAGGACATCGACTACCTCAAGGACCTCTCCGGTACGATCATCGAGACCAGCCGCTGCGGTCTCGGGATGACGTCTCCCAACCCGGTTCTCACCACCTTGAAGAACTTTCCGCTGGTCTATTCGGCGGTGATCAAGCCGAGCAAGGACGGCATCCGCGATACGTTCGACATCCAGTCGGCCATCGACGGGGCACGCAAGATCGCCAAGCGCCGCTCCTATATCTTCGACAAGGATTTCACCCAATGAGCGGCACGAAGAGAGAGACCGGCTTCACCTTCACCATCGACGGGGTGGAGATCACCGCCTATGCGGGCCAGACTATCATGGAAGCGGCCGACGAGGCCGGGGTCTATATCCCTCGCCTGTGCGATCACGAAGGCCTGCGCCATCAGGGCAGTTGCCGGGTCTGCACGGTGAAGGCGGGCGGGCGCAGCGTTGCCGCCTGCACCCAGCCGGCGGCACCGGGGCAGGCGGTGGAAAACGAGACACCGCGCCTGACCAAGATGCGCCGCGACCTGGTGGAAATGCTGTTTCACGAGGGCAATCACCTTTGTCCGATCTGCGAGGCCAGTGGCAATTGCGAGCTTCAGGCCATGGCCTACAGGCTGGACATGACGGAAGCCACCAGGTTTCCCTATCTGGAACCGTGCCGGGCGCTGGATGCCTCCCATCCCGACATCGCGCTGGACACCAACCGCTGCATTTCCTGCGGGCGCTGCATCCGCGCGTCCCAGGACGTCGATGGCAAGGGCATCTTCGGTTATGTCGGCCGCGGCATTCACCGCCGTGTGGCAGTCAACGGCGAGAACCTTGCCGATACCGATGCCGAGGTGACCGATCACGCGATTTCGGCAGAGGTCTGCCCGGTTGGCTGCATCATCCGCAAGCGCGTCGGCTTCACCGTTCCCATCGGCGAGCGGGAATTCGATCATGGCCTGATCGGTCACGACATCGAGGAGAAGCGCAAATGAGCGAGCTGCCCAAGGCCCGGATCGCGACCGCTTCTCTTGCCGGCTGTTTCGGCTGTCACATGGCGATCCTGGATATCGACGAGCGCCTGATCGAACTGATGCAGCTTGTCGACGTCGACCGCTCGCCGCTTACCGACAAGAAGCGCTTCACCCAGCGGTGCGACATCGGCATCATCGAGGGTGGCTGCTGCAACGAGGAAAACGTGCATGTGCTGCATGACTTCCGGCGCAACTGCGATGTGCTGATCGCGCTCGGCCAATGCGCGATCATGGGTGGGCTGCCGGCCATGCGCAACGCGATCATGCATTCAGACGCGCCGCTGCGTGAATGTCTGGACGAGGCCTATATCACTGGCAAATACATCCGCAACACGACCCACAACGTGCCCAACGACCCGGCTCTGCCCTTGCTTCTGGACGAGGTTTATCCGTGTTCCCAGGTGGTGGAGATCGACTACCAGATCCCTGGTTGTGCACCCAGTGGGGACATCATCTTCGACACGCTTTCCAAGCTGCTGACCGGCAAGTTCCGGGGCTTCGAGCGTGAAATGATCAAGTTCGACTGAGGGTGATGGCGATGACTGAGCCCAGACTGATTGAAATCTCTCCTGTCACCCGCGTGGAAGGCCATGGCAAGGTGACGATCCACCTGAACGCGGAAAACGAGGTGGATGAAGCCCGGCTGCACATTGTCGAATTCCGCGGCTTCGAGCGGTTCATCCGCGGCCGGCTGATGTGGGAAGTGCCGGTGATCGTGCAGCGGCTTTGCGGCATCTGCCCTGTCAGCCACCATCTGGCGGCAGCAAAAGCCATGGACATGATCGCCGGTGTCGATCAGTTGACGCCGACGGCGGAAAAGATGCGCCGGCTGATGCATTACGGCCAGGTGATGCAGTCCCACGTGCTGCACTTCTTCCACCTGGCAGCGCCCGATCTCCTGTTCGGCTTCGGTGCGCCTGCGGAAAAGCGCAACATCTTCGAGGTGATCAAGGAAAATCCGGAACTCGGCAAGCGCGCCGTCCTGATGCGCAAATACGGGCAGGAGATCATCGAGGCGACGGCAGGCAAGAAAGTGCACGGCACCGGCGCCATTCCCGGTGGTATCAATCGCAACCTGCCCATCGAACGGCGGGATCATTTTCTCGCCTCGGTGGACCAGATGATCGAATGGTCCCTGGATGCGGTGAAACTCGCCAGGAACTACACGCTGGAGCATGAAGACCTGGTTGCCGAGTTCGGGTCGTTCCCCTCCAACTACATGTCACTGGTGCGCGAGAGCGACGGAGCTCTCGATCTCTATCACGGCAATCTGCGGGCTCTCAGCTCCACCGGAGACATGATCTTCGATCAGGTGCCTTACACGAAATATCACGAGCTGATTGTCGAGGACGTGCGCTCCTGGTCGTACATGAAATTCCCCTTCATCAAGACGCTTGGGCCTGACGCCGGCTGGTATCGGGTCGGGCCATTGGCACGCATGAACACGGCAGCCTTCATCGATACGCCTCTTGCCGATGCCGCTCTGAAAGACCTCAAGGCCGTGACGTGCGGTACGCCGAACAATTCCACGCTGGCCAATCACTGGGCGCGGATGATCGAGGTTCTGCATTGCGTGGAGAAGATCCGGGAGCTTCTGAACGACCCGGATCTGCAAGGGACGGATCTGATTGCCAAAGGGGACCGGCGCGAGGAAGGCATCGGGGTGATCGAGGCTCCACGTGGAAACCTCATCCACCATTACAAGGTCGATGAACATGACCAGGTGACCTATTGCAACCTGATCGTCTCCACGACCCATAACAACGAAGGCATGAACCGCGCGGTGAAGGATGTCGCGGTCAAGCATCTTTCGGGCAAGGAGCAGATTACCGAGGGCATGCTCAACCATGTCGAAGTCGCGATCCGCGCCTATGATCCATGCCTTTCGTGTGCCACCCACGCTCTCGGTCAGATGCCGCTGCAGGTAGAGCTGTTCAATGCGGACGGCGCACTTGTCGACAGCCTGACGCAGTGTGTTTGAGCGTGGGGAGGTTCAGCGGAATGAATACCTCTCAGATGGTCATCCCGGACGCAGCAAAGCGGAGATCCGGGATCGGCGAGCCCGATACTCTCTTTCGGGAAATGAATTGCCGAGAAATCTGCGCCTCCCCGACCCCGGCTCGCGCTGCGCTTGGCCGGGATGACGCTGGAAAGGGTTTTTGTAGGAACTCTGAAAAGAGGACGTCTTCATGCTTCTGATCGGATATGGCAATCCCGGGCGGGGCGATGACGGGCTTGGGCCGGCCTTGTCCGAGGCAATCGTCGCGCGCGGATTGCCGGGGTTGGAGGTCGATACCGATTATCAGCTTGTCGCCGAACATGCGCTGGCGGTTTCAGAGCAAGATGTGGTGATCTTCGTTGACGCGGAGATCGGTGCCGAGGGAGCCTATTCGTTTCGGGAAATCGCGCCGGGTGCACCGGAAGTGCTCGGCAGCCACAGCCTGGTTCCGCAGACTGTTCTAGCGCTTTGCGATACCCTTTATGGCGCCCGACCGAAAGCCTTCGTGCTTGGTATCTCCGGCTATGAATTTGGTGAGGTAAAGGAAGGGCTGTCCGACAAGGCAGCTGCCAATCTGGCTGCAGCCGAGGCTTTCTTGCTGGAGTGGCTGCAAAAGGCAGATCAGCAGAGGGAGGCAGCCCATGCATGAAATGTCACTTTGCGAGAGCATACTCGACATTTTGAAGGATCAGGCGGCGAAGGATAGCTTTACCCGGGTGAAGCGGGTCGCGGTCGACATCGGACCGTTGTCTTGCGTCGAACCAGAGGCGCTGAAATTTGGATTCGACGTCGTCATGCGGGGTTCACTCGCCGAAGGTGCCATACTGGAAATTTCTAGGCCTTCAGCCGAGGCGCTGTGTCTTTCCTGTTTCAAGACCGTGCAGGTGAACGCACGGTTCGATTGCTGCCCGGAATGTGGTTCGGAAGCCCTGCAGGTTGTAAGCGGGGAAGAGCTGAAGATTCGGGAACTGGAGGTGGTGTGATGTGTACGGTATGCGGTTGCAGCGGCTCTCACGAACATGACCATGAGCACTACCATGGACACGCCCATTCACATGGCGCAGGTCATGTCCATTTCGGGGAAGGGGATGCCGGCGTTTCCGTTCCAGGCATGAGCCAGGCGCGGCTGATCCAGATCGAAACCGACATTCTGGGCAAGAACAATTCCTATGCGGACAACAATCGTGCCTTGCTGGTCGCAAAAGGCGTTCTGGCACTCAATCTTGTCTCAAGCCCCGGCTCCGGCAAGACGACGCTGCTTGTCGAGACCTTGAAGCGGATGGCGGGCAGGACCCCGGCTGCAGTCATCGAGGGCGATCAGCAGACGTCTAATGACGCCGACCGGATCCGCGAAACAGGTGTGCCCGCCATTCAGATCAACACCGGCAAGGGCTGCCATCTGGATGCGCATATGGTCGGCCACGCGCTGGAAAGACTGCCTCTGGAAAAGGGCAGTGTGCTTTTCATCGAGAATGTCGGCAATCTGGTTTGTCCGGCGGCGTTCGATCTCGGCGAAGCCAGCAAGGTGGTGATCCTTTCGGTGACGGAAGGCGAGGACAAGCCGCTGAAATACCCCGATATCTTCGCCAACGCCGACCTGATGATCCTCAACAAGGCCGACCTTCTGCCGCATGTGGATTTCTGCGTCGGCGCGGCGATCAGGAATGCACGGCGGGTCAATCACAAGATCCAGGTTCTGCAAGTGTCCGCGCGCACTGGCGGTGGCCTGGACAGCTGGCTAGCCTGGCTGGACGGTGCTCTGAAGATGCAGGCAGCGCACGCACGCAGCCTTGCTGCGGAATAGGAGATCTCCGTCATGTGTCTCGCCATTCCCGCAAGGGTGGTTTCCGTCGATAGCGACGAGATGGCAATCGTCGCTCTGGAAGGGATCCGGAAACCGGTCTCGACAGCTCTCCTGGAGGAGGTTGCCGTCGGCGACTATGTGCTCGTCCATGTCGGCTATGCCCTGCACAAGCTCAGCGAGGAGGAAGCCGAACGGACCCTTCAGCTTATGGCGGAAGCCGGTGTTCTTGCCGAGGAGCTGGAGGAGATGGCGGGCGAGCCGGTGGTGGGGACGGACGCATGAAATACATCAAGGAATTTCGGGACGGAAAACTGGCGCAAAAGCTTGCCCTGGCAATCCGGCAGGAAGCTGATCCGGACCGGCACTACCATCTGATGGAATTTTGCGGTGGGCACACTCACGCCATTTTCCGGTACGGGGTGCAGGATCTGGTTCCGCAAAATGTCGAGTATGTGCATGGGCCGGGCTGCCCCGTCTGTGTCTTGCCAGTACGGCGTCTCGATGATGCGATCGAGCTGGCACTGAAGTCGAATGTGATCCTGACCACCTATGGTGACATGATGCGGGTGCCGGGCACCAAGCAGAAGAGCCTGATCCGGGCCAAGGCCGAAGGGGCCGATATCCGGATGGTCTATTCGACCCAGGATGCCCTGCGGATTGCGCGGGAGAACCCGCAACGGCAGGTGGTCTTTTTCGCCATCGGCTTT
The DNA here is from genome assembly GCF_001999245.1 of Roseibium algicola. Lineage (NCBI taxonomy): Bacteria > Pseudomonadati > Pseudomonadota > Alphaproteobacteria > Hyphomicrobiales > Stappiaceae > Roseibium > Roseibium algicola. The sequence continues at coordinate 3,743,814 of NZ_CP019630.1, forward strand.
GAGACGACGACGCCGCCAACGGCGGTCGCGATCCTGCAGGCAAAGGCGGAAGGCCTGAAGAATTTCTCCGTCTTCTGCAATCACGTTCTGACACCGCCTGCCATCGCCCATATCGTCAACGCTCCGGCGGAGCCGGGGGAACAGCCGGTGAAAATCGACGGTTTTCTTGGGCCTTCTCACGTCAGCTCGGTCATCGGCTGGGCGCCGTACCAACCGGCGGCGCGGGACTTCAGGAAACCGGTCGTCATTGCCGGCTTTGAGCCGCTCGACGTGATGCAGTCGACCCTGATGCTGATCCGCCAGATCAACGAAGGCCGGCATGAAGTGGAAAACCAGTACACCCGGGTCGTCACGAAGGAAGGCAATCGCAAGGCCCAAAGGCTGGTTGACGACGTTTTGGAGTTGCGCCGGACCTTTGAATGGCGCGGGCTCGGCTATGTTCCTGACAGTGCCCTGAAAATCCGAGAAGCCTATGTCGACTTCGATGCCGAAGAGCGCTTTGCGCTCAGCCCGAAGGAGTCGCGCGAAGTCAAATCCTGCGAATGTCCCGCGATCCTGCGCGGCGTGAAGAAACCGACGGAATGCAAGCTGTTCGGCACGGTTTGCACGCCGGACAATCCGATGGGGGCCTGCATGGTTTCCTCTGAAGGTGCATGCGCCGCATACTGGACCTATGGCCGCAAGCGCGAGGCGATGGCCGCCGCCAAGGGAGCCGCGGCGTGACCAGCATCGATCCGCAGGCAAAATTCCGTACCGGTGCTGTCGATATGACCCATGGGGGCGGCGGCCGGGCCATGTCCGTCCTGATCGAGGACCTGTTTCACCGGCATCTGAAAAATACAATCCTGGACCAGGGCCATGACGCGGCGGTGCTCGAAGTGCCGCCAGGGCGCCTTGTCATGTCGACCGACGCCCATGTGATCTCGCCGCTGTTCTTTCCAGGTGGTGATATCGGATCTCTGTCGGTCCATGGGACCTTGAACGACGTGGCCATGGCTGGTGCAAGGCCAGTGTCGCTCACCGCGAGCTTCATACTGGAAGAAGGGTTCCCGCTGGCTGATCTGGAACGCATTGTCATATCCATGGCGCGCGCTGCCCGTGAAGCCGGAGTGCCGGTGGTTTCCGGCGATACCAAGGTGGTTGAAAAGGGGAAGGGCGACGGGGTCTTCATCACGACGACCGGTGTTGGCGTTCTGCCGGAAGGCGTTTCGATTTCTCCCGCTGCGGCCAAGCCAGGTCAGGCGGTTCTCCTGTCCGGTACCATTGGCGATCATGGTGTTGCCATCCTGTCGAAACGGGAAAACCTGACCTTCGAAACCGAAATCCAGTCCGACAGTGCAGCGCTGCATGGCCTCGTCGGTTCGATGGTCGACGCGGTGCCGGGCATTTCGGTTCTGCGGGATCCGACCAGGGGTGGACTGGCAACTGCGCTGAACGAAATCGCTCATGCTTCGAAGGTTGGCGTGATGCTCGATGAGGGTGAGATCCCCGTTCGCCCGGACGTGGAAGGGGCCTGCGAGCTGCTCGGTCTCGACCCGCTTTACGTTGCCAATGAAGGCAAGCTGATCTGCATTTGCGATGCCTCGGATGCAGACCGGTTGCTGGAGATCATGAAGGCTCACCCGCTGGGGCAGAACGCTGCGAAGATCGGCGAAATCGTGGAGGACGCCGATTGCATGGTGGTCATGAAGACCGGCTTCGGCGGCTCCCGTGTTGTCGACTGGCTCTCGGGCGAGCAACTGCCACGCATCTGCTGAGGGTCGCATAGGCCCCAAGGCTCTTTCCCAATCCGATGCTTGTCATCCCGGTTTGGCGTAGCCAGGACGGGATCCGGTACACACCGGCCTTTGTGTTCCTCCAGGAGAGGCTGCTTTGTTTTCTCAGCCAGGGACTTGAGAGGACGCGCTCGCAGCGCGGCTCATGACCGGGTTCCGGATCTGCGGGCGGCTGCGCCTTCCTTGTCCGGAATGACGGTGAAGGGGCAAGTGGTTCTCGGGGCTTGGCCTATCCGCCCTTTACCTTCAGCTTGCCATTGTCCTTCTTGTCCTGGCCGTCGTTGGCCCATGTGATGCGCAGGTCCAGGCGGGACTGGTCGTCTTCCGTGGTGGCTGTCACCCTGATGGCCATCAGACCTTTCGGGTGCAGGGTAATCTCGCCGGTGTCGTCACCGAATTGCAGCTCGCCCTTGGCGATGCCACGCTTGACGGCGTCGAGCAGTTTCTGGATCGATTTCCTGTCCTGCAGGGACTGGTGCCGGAAACGGCCCTTGCGTTCCATCATGACGACAAACCGTGTTGTTGGAGAATGTGTGCCGGATTGAACAGCTTGGCGTGGGGATAATCCCGGCTGATGCCGACGATGTTGCCATCAGGGCAGATGATCGTGGCACCTGTGCCGATGCCTTCAAGACCTTCGGAGCTTCTGGAATGCCGGTCGAGCGTGATGTCCGCTTCCAGATGCAAGAGGCCGTGCTTGGACGTCAGCTCCTGTCCGCTGTGCCTGTTGACGTGCCCCTGTACCAGCATCCTGATGCCGGCAAGATGGAGATCGTCTACGCCGGTTTCGGTCAAGGGATGGTCCACATCCCGGTATTTCGTGCGCATCAGATTGGCGATGGTGCCGGAGTAGAACACGAATGGGTCCTTCCGGCTTTCCTTCCGAAAGCGGCGATTGACGTGGGCCACACCTTTTGCCGAGATCTGGGCAGCCATGTGATCATCGATACCGGCATGCACGAACAGCAGCGAGCCGCTCTGATGCACGGCCTTGAGACTTTGAAAGAACCAGGCGTAGCGTCCGCCAGGTTCAACGAAGAGTTCCCGGCATTTGAGCGCGGCAGCATACAGCTGACGAATGGTAAGGCCGACTTCGGCGGCGTGTTCCGCGAACTTGTCCGCCTTCTTCTTAAGCCGCTGCATTTCCTTGCGGATGGCCGCGTCACTCAGATAGCGTGAGGCTGCCTTCGGAAATTGTCTGGTCCACTTCTTTCCCGGAACCATCAGCGACAGGCAGGTTTCCTCGTCGGGCAGCATGGCGAGGTCGGCCGAGCTGCCGACATACCGCTCGTGCACTTCCTTCAAGAGCGGCATCACCTTCTTGCCCATGCGAACGAACATATGGGCGTTGAGCGAGCTGCGCTTGACCGTCAGGGCTTCGAGACCGAGGTAAAGCCGCAGGTCGTGGTTGCCGGCGAGGATGACGACATCGGCGCCGGTTTTCAGCAGCGCGCTGAGGCTGTCGAGAAGGTCCAGATTGCTGGGGCCCTTGTCCAGGCAATCGCCGCCGATGATGAACTGGCAGCTTCGGCCGAAGGGCGTCAGGTGAAAGTCGCTCAGACCATCTCCATTGCGCAGGATTGCACGTGCCGCCGTCAGGGATCTCAACAGGCTTTCCGCATCCGCATGCAGGTCGGAAATGAAGATCACCGGCTTTTCCGGCCAGTCCCAGGGGCCAAGAGCATTTGCCCGGGCAAGGCTGCCGACAACACCGGGAAGGGTGCTTTCGGTGGTGAACTGGCCGAGGGGCAGATTCCCGATGGGCGCCAGTGGCCAGGGGACACAGCTTTCGGGCAGGCCGAGATCAATGGCTTCCGCCTGGTCCATCGGCGGCAGAAGCGGGGTCAGTGGCAGATGGATCATCATGGCAGCAATCCGGTTCAATCCGTTGCGGTTTCAAGTGGCTGGCGCAGTTTCCAGTCACCCCGGTGGTGCGCCCAGGTGCCGTCGCTCTCCAGTTTCAGGACGACGGCGCGCGCGTGGTGCATGCTGAGCTGGCGGATCTGGTCAAACGTCAGCACACCCAGGCAATGGGCGGCATGTCGCATGGAAGCACCGTGGCCGACGAAGATCCGGGCACCGGGTCCTGCCTCGTCATCCAGATCTGCCATCTTCTGATCCAGGAACGCAGCCACCCGCTGTCCGGCTTCCATCAGGCTCTCAGCGCCCTGAACCGGCAATCTGTGGTGGCTGTTCGACTTCCAGTCTCCCGGCAGCGGGGCGGTGCGTGGATCGTCTGCTATCACCTGCTCGATTTCCCGCAAGGTGAGGTTGGCAAGGGCACCGACACTGCGTTCGGCAAGAGCTTCGTCCTCGGTGATCGTGAAGTCCGATCCGAGGACTTCACCAAGCGACTGGCCAAGAAGCGCTGCCGTCTGCCAGGCTCTGAGCTGGCGTGAACACAAGATCTCCGGTGCCAGCCGGAAGCCTTCCTGCCGCGCGATGTCTGCAATCTCGGCGCCAAGTTCTTGTGCCTGCACCTTGCCTGCATCGGTCAGGCCATAGGGCTGCAGGGCACTCGGCGTGTCCGGTTTTTGATTGTAAGCGCCATGACGCACCAGGATGGCGAAGCGGTCTGTCATGGCGTTTGTCCCAGCAGCTCTGCACCGGCTTCAAACAGGGCGTCGAAATCGATCAGTCCCTTCACTTCCCACACCTGAACACCTTCGAGCGCCCCCAGGTAGGCCTCTGTGTCGAGCGGTGTTTTCATCGGCCAGAACGGGCCTTGCGGTGTCTGGTAGAACGGGCCGGGGTTCTTCATGATCGCCGACAGAAGATCCGGCCGGTCCTTCAGATCCGTCTTGCTTACCTCGGTCGCGTCGGCGCTGTCGCGGGACCAGTTCAACACCCAGAAATCTGTCAGGCGCGCATCGTGGGAAATGCGCCCGGGGCCATAGATGTCATCGATGAAGAGGTCGTATTTTTCTTCCAGGTGCCAGAGTTCGTCCGGTTCCAGGTTGCGCAGTTCCTCTTCGCGCTCCTCGTCGATAAGACCGGTCAGCCGTGCATTGGTGACGATGGTGCCCGGGTTGATGCGCGGCAGTTTCGGAATGCCGAGCGCATCGGTGCTGTTGCCGGCATTGCGCACGAGAAGGCGGTCGTTGGTGACATACTGCGTGCCGGTGAGTTCCATCAGGCGCAACATCGAGGTGGACTTGCCGCCGCCGGAAAGGCCCGATATCGCAAGCCCCCTGTTGGGGGTGCGGACAGCCGCTGCATGACAGGCGACCCACCCCTGCCGTTGGAAGTGATTGAGAAACTGGGTGTTGATGAAGTTGATCACCTGGTTGGGGTGATCGTCCGTAGGGCCAAAGGCGATCGCCCAGTCGGGGGATTGCAGGAACTGCAGACCCGTGCGGACCTTCAGGATCAGGCGCCCGTTTTCAAGGTCGCAGACCGCATCCTTGCGGCCGGACTTTCCCGTTTCCCGCTCCCAGTCGGTGTACTCCGGGTCAAAGGGCAGTTCCATGGATCCGAGCACATGGACGATCCTGTCCGGTTCGCTCGGCGCGGAAATCACATGCTGGAAATAGCGCAGCAATTCGGCCAGAAGCGCCGAAGAGGTGCATCTCACCTCGACCACATGGCCGCCGACCGTGAGGCACACCGGATCGCAGTTTCGCGTTTCCCGAGCCGGGGAAAGAGCGTCGACAACGTCCTGGACGGTTATGCCGGTCATCCGCGCACCTTTTCAATTACATGGTTGGCGTAAAGCTTGGCAGCGTCGATGCCGGCGCCTTCCAGAGCTCCCTTGAAACCACCGAAGGCCGAGACCTCGAACACGACCGGTCCGCTGTCCGTCAGGCCGACATCCACGGTGGTGAAGTCGAGATCGAACGGTTCCTGCGCGCGGCGCGCCAGTTCGATCAGTTCGGCATCCGGTTCGAACGGCTCGTATTTGCCGCCGTGAAGGATGGTCGTGTTCCAGCTGTTTGTCTGGGCAACGCGGGCATAGGTGCCGAGATAGGACCCGCCGAGGAAAACCATGCCGAGGTCCCTGCCGGAAAGATTGACCTTCTTTTGCAGGTACATCACCGGATTTTCGGCCTTGAACGCGGCAATCTTGTGCCGGAGGGCTGTTTCGCCCTCGGCGGCATCCATCAGCGTCATGCCGCGGGCTTTTGTCGAAAACAGGGGCTTGAACACCGCACTGCCGAACCGCAGGACGGCGCCCAGGGCTTCGTCTTCGCTTTCGCTCACGCAGGTGGCTGGCATGGGAATGCCTGCATTGGCCAGCGTCACGGTGCAGCTCAGCCGGTTGACCAGGCCGAGAATGGACCTTGTGCTGGAAAAGACCTTGGTGCCGCTGGCCTCGGCAAGGCGCAACATCTCCAGCCGGTCCAGCGTTGCGGGGCTGTAGGTCTGGCTGATCTTCTTGACCACGATGCCGTCGAGGCTGCAAAGATCGATCTGCCCAGCCATCAGCGCCCTGGTTTCCAGATCCAGAACGACGTCGGCCATGTCGACCACGCAGCGAAAACCTGTTTGTGCTTCCAGGGCGTCCGCCAGAACTTCCGTCGACCATTTGCCGGGTATGCCGACAACGCCGATCCTGAGGTCAGTCAACGAAGATCTCCTTCATTTGCAGGCGGAACCGGGCCTCGGCGCCAGGCGGGCAGGCAAGGGCCTGTTCGATCAGGTAGCGGGCACGCAGCCACATGCGCCGGGCATGCGACTTGTCCAGAATGAACCGCGTCGACGTGGCAAAGGACCGGGCAAGGCCAAGGGCAAGCCGATATTCGAACGTGTCGTCACCCTGTTTGCGGGCGAAGGCTCGTACGGATTTGTAGAATGCGAGAGAGACATCGCTGATCCGCCGGCGTGTTTCCCTGTCGAGTACCTGAAGCCGGTAGTTCGAGACCATGAACACGGACACGTCCTGGACGTAGTCCATGTAGCGGGAGCGATGCAGATCGACGAAGTGGATCCGGTTCTCGCCGGGGTCATAGATGATGTTGTCGACGTTGAAGTCGCCGTGGATATAGACGGAAAAGGGAGCTGTTACCCTTGCCTCGCGGTCGGCTGCCTTGATGATCAGGGCGTCGAGAGAGGGAAGGGTTTCTCCCGCGAAATGGATGCCGGTTTCCTTGAATTCCGGGTGAACCCTGCGGACGTCACCAAGGCGTTTGCCAAGTTGCTGCATGCTGCCGAGATCCGCCGGTTCTGCGGTCCGCGTCTGCTTCCAGACGTCTTTCAGCGTGCGGGAAAGACTGGCAAGTGCCTGGTTGCGCAGGGCGTCGCCTTCGTTCAGGACGATGTGCTCGAAGGTCAGGCCAGGCAAATGTTCGATCAGGAGCGCTGCCGACTGGTCGCGTTTGCGGTAGGACAGGATTTTCGGGGCAAGGCCTGGATAGATGGAATGCCAGCTTTTCACGCCCTGGCGCTCTTCCTTGACCTTGCTCTTGTCGCCATCCTTGAAGACCGCCGTAACCGTTTCGGTCTTCTTGTCCTTGATGGCGGAGATGGAACTTCCCGACCTGGTTTCGGCAATCGTTTCAATGGTGACATCGTCGCTGGCCGTGTCCAGGTCCGACATCAGGCCTTGCAGGGCGAAATAGCGTTCGAAATTGACTGCCTGTCCGATGTTGGCGGAAATCAGCGCTTCGCTTATGGCCCGCAGGGATTCGCCCATGCGCTGGAATTCGCTGGCGACCAGCAGGCTGTTGGCGATGTCGGCCGGCAGCCGGTCCGGGTTGCGCATGTCGCGTGTGTAGGCCTTGAAGAGCTTGCGGTAGTCAGCCTCGATCTTGTTCTGGAGCTGGCCGATCTCTATGGCCTTTTCACTGTCCCTGCTGAGAAGGGCGTCCTCGATGCGGGCAACGCCTTGCCGGACACGACTGACGATCGCGGGATAACGTTCAGGTTCGAGCGTTACAAAGGTTTCGATGCGCTCTGCATGGCGCAAGGATTGGCGCACCAGGTTGGCGATGCGCTGAAGATCGGTGGCGACAAACTCAAGGCTGCGCAGGGTAAGATGTTTGCGATCGTTCTTTCTGGCTCCGGCCATCTGCTGGACACAGGCCGCAAGAATCCGGCTCTTCAGGTTATGGGCGTATCCGGCACGGTCCATGATCCGGCGTGCCGTCGCTGCCGTCGGTTCCTTGAAGAAGGCTTCAAGCTGTATGAGCTGACCATCGATTTCCGCGCACAGAAAACGGAGATTTTCCCGAATGGTCTTTGGGGCATTAATCATTATGGGGTCCGAGATAGACTTCGGGCTCCCGCGTACAGCCAAGTGAAAACAGTTTTATGACATAAAGCGGACGTAGCTGTTGAGCTTCGTCGAAACCTATCCAGCGTGTCCCGACCTGATGCGGGTCCGGGCGTGGTCCCAATACCGGTTGGTAGTCTTCGGCAACGCTGCAGGCGAAAATGAAATCGAGCTGGTGCTGATATTCTCTTGCGGCCTGTTTGCGCCGATGAACTTCCGCCACATGCATCAGGTGCGACACGGTGATTGCGGCACCGATTTCTTCCACGCATTCGCGCTTCAGGCAGGCTTCAAGCGTTTCGCCCGGGTCCTGCTTGCCGCCGGGCAGAGTGAAGTACCGGCCTTTGACGGGGTGTCGCTTGTCTTGCACCAGCAGCCGGTCACCCCGGCGGATAAAGGCTCTTGGTGTTGAGCGGATGACGGGCCGAAACACGGCACCTTTTAGGGGCGCGTCACTTGCGATGGATCTCGCTCCCTGTTCAGGCCTGCCGGTTCGGGACCTGCCAGACCGGCTGGCGCAGCTTCTGTCAGGGGCCCGCTTCGGCTTTCAGCAGGGCCGTGATGGGGCGAGTATAGGTGAGTCGCTCACCGCGAGCGAACCGATCTTCGACTGTTCACGGTTTCGAGTGGTTCCAGCCTGCTCAGATATCCGGCCCGCTCAGATATCCGGCCCCATGGCGCGGCCTTCTGTCGAGGGGTCGATGTCGTTGCGCAATTTCTCCAATGCGCGCATGCGCTCCTGGGCACGCTTCTGGTTCTCACGGGTGACGCCGGTGATGAGCACTTCGGCAATCGCCATGAGTGCCAGCGAGGAGTCCCATGGGGAAGGGACCGCAACGCGGGCAGGCAGAACGAAGGTGGCGATGCGGCCGACCGGTGACATCCAGCTATCGGTGACAAGGGCCACTGTGGCACCCTGACGGGCGGCGGCTTCGGCAAACTGGATGATTTCAGCCTGATAGCGCCGGATATCGAAAACGACGACAACGTCCTTCGGACCGATGCCGATGAGCTGGTCCAGCCAGTTGCCCTGCTGGCCGGCGACGTGATTGACGTTGGCCCGCACGATCCGCAGATGTGCCGCCATATAGCGGGCAAGGCCATCGGTAAAGCGGCCCCCGATCAGGTGCACATGCTTGCGTTCGTCCGACAGCAGCTTGACGAGGCCGGTCAGTTCACCTTTCGGCAGATGGGCAAAGGTCTCGCGCACATTTTCCAGAAGCTGGCTGACATGGGGGTCGCCGACCGGGTCGTCTTCCATGTTGGCACTGCGGGCGAGTGGCGAATTCAGCTGGCTTTCCAGTTCGCCGCGCAGCTTGCGCTGAAACTCGGCGAAGCCGGGAAAGCCCAGGCGGCCGACGAAGCGCAAGATGGTGGGTGAACTGACCCCCGCGGCCTCTGCAAACTGGGCGACGGTGCCCAGTCCCTGCATCGGGTAATTGGCCAACAACGCATGCGCCGCCTTCTTTTCCGTGGCGGTAAATTCGTCCAGACGGTCGCGAATATCTTCCAGAAGAGGACGTTCCATGGGCGTCGGCCTTTATGACGGTCCGCGGCACTGAATTTCATTTGACAGCCGCTGCAATCTGCGTATCAAATATTACAGAAGTTAGTTAAGTCGGCAATCCTGTAATAAACATTACAAAATGCAGGGCCGATCTCTCAGGGAGTAGGGAATGGGTTCGAATCCCCAGACCGGAGGAATGACTCGGGCTGTCGCCGTTGAAAATGCGGAGGGAGCGGGGCCTTTCGTTTTTGTCTGCGATCACGCTTCCAACTTCTTTCCGCCCCCCTACGATACATCGCTCGGGATTACCGATGCGGACAAGATTGCGCATATCGCGTGGGACCCGGGAGCGCTCGGCGTTGCCAGGGGGCTGGCCAAGAGCCTTGATGCGCCGCTGGTGCACACCACTGTCTCGCGCCTGATCATCGACTGCAATCGCGAGGAAAACCGGCCTGACCTGATCCCGTGCCTTAGCGAAACCACCAAGATTGCGGGCAACCAGGACCTGTCGGCCGATGAGAAGACCTTCCGTCTGGACCTTGCGCACCGGCCATTTCACGACGCCATCGACAAGGTGATCAGCCAGCGGCTCGACCGCGGGCTGCCGACGGCGGTGGTCTCCATCCATTCGTTCACACCGGTTTACAAGGGACAGTCCCGTCCCTGGGAAATCGGCCTCATCTACGACAGGGACCGGCGTCTTGCGGATCCGGTCCTGGAGGGCTTGAAGGCCAAGGGTGGCCTGACCGTTGGAGACAACGAGCCGTACGCTCCGTCCGATGGTGTCTATTATACAATCCGTCGGCACGGCGAGGATCGCGAGCTGCCTTGCCTGATGATTGAAATCCGCAACGACGAAGTGAAGACCTCGGCAGAAGAAGCGCAGTGGAGCGATCTTCTGGCGCCCCTGCTGGAGCACGCCGCGCAAGCCGTTGGCGGGCAGACGCAGGGAGAAGCCCATGCTTAAGGCGGCCCGCGTCTATATCTGCATTGTCGACGGCTTCAATCGGGGCCTCGGCAAGATAATCATGTGGGGGGTCTTCGTCATGGCGGCGATCCTTCTGTGGTCGTCGATCTCCAAGACCTTCTTCAATCCATCGCTCTGGACACTGGAAGTCGCCCAGTTCGCGATGGTTGCCTATTACATTCTGGGCGGGCCCTATTCCATACAGCTCGGCTCCAATGTGCGCATGGATCTGTTCTATGCCGAGTGGAGCGCCAAGAAGAAGGCCTGGTTCGATGCCTTCACGGTGCTGCTGCTGATGTTCTATCTCGGTGTGCTGCTCTATGGCGCGCTGAATTCCACGGCGTACTCGCTTGGCTATTTCGGCAAGGACTCGCTCAGCTTCTGGTGGGACCTGTTCGTTTCCTTCGTCACCGGTGGTCCTGACGCGGCGGCTGAAAAGCTCGGCTATATCGAGCGTAGCCCGACGGCCTGGCGGCCCTATCTCTGGCCGGTCAAACTCATAATGATCATTGGATTTGTTTTGATGCTGCTGCAGGCTGTCTCGGAATTCATCAAGGATATCGCCCTGATCAAGGGAGAGACGCTCTGATGTCATACGAGATGATCGCTCTCCTGATGTTCTCGTCGATGATGCTGATGCTCCTGACGGGGCAGCGCGTTTTCGGCGCCATCGGTGGCATTGCCGCAATCGCCGCTCTGGCCCTTTGGGGCACTGGCGGTGGCGACATTCCTTTCTCCGCGGCCATGAAGCTGATGAAGTGGTATCCGCTGCTGACGCTGCCGATGTTCATCTTCATGGGCTATGTGCTGTCGGAAACCAAGATCGCCGACGACCTCTACAAGATGTTCCACGTGTGGATGGGTCCGCTCAACGGTGGCCTGGCTATTGGCACGATCCTGCTGATGGTCCTGATTTCCGCCATGAACGGTCTGTCGGTTGCCGGCATGGCCATCGGTGCGACCATCGCGTTGCCGGAACTCCTGAAACGAAAATACGACAAACGGATGGTCACGGGGGTAATTCAGGCCGGGTCGTCGCTTGGCATTCTGGTGCCACCGTCCGTGGTGCTGGTGCTTTATGCGATGATCGCGCGCGCTCCTGTCGGCCAGCTCTGGTTGGCGGGGGTCGTTCCTGGTCTGATGATGGCAGCCATGTTCGTCGTCTACATCGCGATCCGCTGCAAGATCCAACCTGAACTCGGCCCTGCGCTGACGAAAGAAGAGCGCGACGCCTCCAAGGACGAGAAATATCATCTGCTTCTGGCAGGCATCCTGCCGATCATCATCTTTGCGGTGATGATGGTACCGTTCGTCAAGGGCTACACCAGCCTGGTGGAAAGCTCGGCCATTGGTGCTCTGGCCGCCCTGGTGGCTGCCATCATCCGTCGCCGGATGACCTGGGATATCCTGAAACTTTGCCTGAAGAACACGCTCGGCATTTCGTGCATGTTCATGTGGATCATCCTTGCCGCCCTCGGGTTCGGCGCGGTGTTCGACGGTCTGGGCGCGGTCAAGGCCATCGAGAGCCTCTTCACCGAACAGCTCGGCCTGTCGCCGTGGATGATCCTGATCCTGATGCAGCTGTCCTTCCTGGTGATGGGCACCTTCCTGGACGATACGGCGATGCTGGTCATCGTGGCTCCGCTTTACGTGCCTCTGGTCGCAAGCCTTGATCTGGGCATGCCGGCGGGCGAAGTTCTGATCTGGTACGGGGTGCTCTACACGATCACCACGCAGATCGCCTACATGACACCGCCCTTTGGCTACAATCTATTCTTGATGCGGGCGATGGCGCCCAAGGAAATCAGCATGCGCGACATCTACGGTTCGATTACGCCGTTTGTCGCGGTGATGGTCCTGGCGCTCGTCCTCGTCATGGTTTTCCCGCAAATTGCCCTGTGGTTGCCGGATCTGGTTTACGGCAGGTAGCGAGGAACGGGACAAGAAGACAACGTCCGGAGGAAAAACGGAGTTGGACCGCGGACTTACGAGAGCCGGAAAACGGCCGCACCGCTTTAGCTGAATGTGAAACTTAGGGGAACTTGAGATGACCAACAGACGTGAGTTTCTGAAAAAAGCCGGTATCGGCACTGCCGCCGCCGCCGGAGCGACCACCCTTGCGGCTCCGGCCGTGCATGGCCAGTCGCAGATCAAATGGCGCCTCCAGACCTATGCCGGTCCGGCGCTCGCCGAGCACGTGATCAAGCCGCATATCGATGCCTTCAACAAGGCCGCCAACGGCGAGATGGTGATCGAGCTCTACACCGCCGACCAGCTGGTGCCGACGGGCGAACTGTTCCGCGCCATGCAGCAGGGCACGATCGATGCCGTTCAGTCGGACGACGACAGCATGGCGTCCCCGACCGAAGTCACCGTCTTCGGCGGCTACTTCCCGTTCGCTTCCCGTTATTCCCTCGACGTGCCGGTGCTGTTCAACCAGTACGGCCTGAAGGAAATCTGGGAAGAGGAATATGCCAAGGTTGGCGTGAAGCACATTTCCGCAGGTTCCTGGGATCCGTGCCACTTTGCCACCAAGGACCCGATCCGTTCTCTGAAGGATCTTGAAGGCAAGCGCGTCTTCACCTTCCCGACAGCCGGCCGTTTCATGAGCCAGTTCGGCGTCGTGCCGGTCACCCTGCCGTGGGAAGACATCGAGGTTGCCGTTCAGACCGGCGAACTCGACGGCATTGCCTGGTCGGGCATCACCGAGGATTACACTGTCGGCTGGGCGGATGTGACCAACTACTTCCTGACCAACAACATCTCGGGTGCGTGGGCTGGTTCGTTCTTCGCCAACCAGGAGCGCTGGAACGAGCTTCCCGATCACCTGAAGACCATGCTGCAGCTTGCCATGGATGCGTCGCACTACTATCGCCAGTGGTGGTACTGGGGCGGTGAAGCCAACCTGCGCGTCAACGGCACCAAGATGGAGCTGACCTCCATTCCGGACGCCGAATGGGCAACGGTTGAAGAAGCCGCGATGGCCTTCTGGGACGAGATCGCAGCTGAATCCCCGACCAAGGCAAAGGTCGTGGAGATCTTCAAGAAGTACAATCAGGACATGAAGAAGGCCGGCCGGCCTTACCGCTATTCCTGATAGAAACCCGGACCGTGCCGGCCATCGGCAGGCACGGTCAGATCTGCCGGTCCGGAGCGACCCCTCCGGACCGGGATTTTCCGGAATTAAATTCTCGACCGCTCAACCTGGAACAACCGTAAAATGCCTGGCAACCTGACCTTTGATGCACTGAAGTCTCTCGTCTCATCCGGCGAGATCGACACGGTGCTGACCTGTATCGTCGACATGCAGGGACGGCTGATGGGCAAGCGTTTCCACGCCCAGCATTTCGTCGACAGTGCCTATCACGAGACCCATTGCTGCAACTATCTGCTGGCAACCGACCTGGAGATGTACACGGTCGAAGGCTATGCGGCGACGAGCTGGTCCGGCGGGTACGGCGACTATGTCATGAAACCGGATCTTTCCTCCCTGCGGCGGGTGCCGTGGCTGGAAGGCACGGCCATGGTGATGTGCGATATCCTCGATCACCACACCCACAAGGAAGTGCCGCATTCCCCGCGCGCGATGCTGAAATCGCAAGTCGCGCGTCTGGAGGAACTTGGGCTGACGCCAATCATGGCGACCGAACTGGAGTTTTTCCTGTTCGAGAAAAGCTTTGAGGACATGCGCAAGGGCGGCTACCGCGATCTGGAGCCGATTTCCGGTTACAACGAAGATTACCACATCCTGCAGACCACCAAGGAAGAGGATGTGATGCGCCCGGTGCGCAATCACCTCTATGCCGCCGGCATCCCGGTCGAGAACACCAAGGGTGAAGCCGAAGCCGGGCAGGAAGAGCTCAACATCAAGTATGCACCGGCACTCGACACGGCCGAATATCACACCATCGCCAAGCATGCGGTGAAGGAAATTGCCTGGGCAAAAGGGCGTTCCGCGTCGTTCCTTGCCAAGTGGCATCATTCCCGCGTCGGGTCTTCGTCCCATGTGCACCAGTCGCTGTTCGACAAGGACGGCAACAACGTTTTCGTGGATGCCAAGGGCGAATACGGCATGTCCGAGACCATGCGCCACTACATGGCCGGGCTCATCAAGTATGCGCCGGACTATACCTATTTCCTGGCGCCCTACATCAACAGCTACAAACGGTTCCAGAAGGGCACCTTCGCGCCGACCAAGACCGTGTGGTCGGTCGACAACCGCACCGCCGGCTTCCGGCTCTGCGGCGAAGGCACCAAGGGCCTTCGCGTCGAGTGCCGCATCGGCGGTTCCGACCTCAATCCCTATCTGGCACTGGCGGTTCAGATCGCTGCCGGCATCAAGGGCATGGAAGAGAAGCTGGAACTCGACGCTCCGACCACCGGCGACGTCTACGACGCCAAGAAGGCGAGGGAAATTCCGCACACTCTGCGCGAGGCCCGCGAGACCCTGCGCAAGTCGAAATTCCTGCGTGAAGCGTTCTCCGACCAGGTGATCGACCACTATTCCCGCGCCGCCGAATGGGAGCTGGAGGAGTTCGACCGTGTGGTCACCGATTACGAGATTGCCCGCGGCTTCGAGCGGGCGTAAGAGGCGATGAAGCACTAGAAGGCAAGCTGCTTGGTTGCCCCTCATCCTGAGGAGGACCACTAGGTCCGTCTCGAAGGATGGGCGGCACACCGGACAAGCGGCCCATCCTTCGAGACAGCGCTCGCGCGCTTCCTCAGGATGAGGGAGGCGGGTGCTGTAAAACAAGAAATCGGAGCCAACCACTTTCAACAAACCGTCCGTAGAGGCGGTTCTGAGAGGTTCAAAATGTCAGATGTCATCAAGCTGATTTCCCCCATCGACGGTTCGGTCTATGCCGAACGCACGGCGCTGGACGACGCCGCGGTCGACCGGGTGGTTTCCACCGCAAGGACCGCACAGGCAAGCTGGGCTGCCGTGCCGGTTGCAGAACGCGTTGCCTATTGCCTCAAGGCGCTGGAAGCGCTGAAGGCGATGAACGAAGAAGTCGTGCCCGAACTGGCCTGGCAGATGGGCCGGCCGATCCGTTTCGGTGGCGAACTCGGCGGCACCATCGAGCGTACCGAATATTGCGCGAAGATCGCTGCTGAAGCGCTGGCCGATGTGGAGCGCACCGACAAGGCGGGCTTCAAGCGCTACCTGCGCCGCGTGCCGCTCGGCATCGTCATGGTGATCGCGCCGTGGAACTATCCGTTCATGACGGCGATCAATACCATCATGCCGGCACTGATGGCAGGCAATGTGGTCGTGCTGAAGCATGCCGCGCAGACCCTTCTGGTCGGTGAGCGCCTCGCCAAGGCCTTCGAGATTGCCGGTCTGCCGAAGGGCGTTTTCCAGAACATCGTCCTGACCCACCAGGGCACGGAAAAACTGCTCGGTTCCGGTCTGATCGACCATGTCAACTTCACAGGTTCCGTCGGCGGCGGACGTGCCATCGAAAAGGCGCTGGCCGGTACCTTCGCGACGCTTGGCCTGGAACTGGGCGGCAAGGACCCGGCATATGTGCGAGCTGATGCAGACCTGAACTATGCGGTTGAGAACCTGGTCGATGGTGCATTCTACAACGCCGGCCAGTGCTGCTGCGGCATCGAGCGCGTCTATGTGCATGAAAGCCTCTACGACCGCTTCGTCGAAGGCTTTGTCGATCTGACCAGCCAGTACAAGCTGGGCAATCCGCTGGATGAAGCGACCACTCTCGGCCCGATGGCCCAGGCGCGTTTTGCCGCCTGGATCCGCGAGCAGACGCAAGAAGCTCTGCGCAAGGGCGCGAAGGCGCACATCGATACCTCCAAGTTCGAAGCCGACAAGGAAGGCACGCCTTACCTGGCGCCGCAGGTGCTGACGGACGTCAATCACCAGATGTCCGTGATGCGCGAAGAAAGCTTCGGCCCGGTCGTCGGCATCATGAAGGTGAAGGACGACGAGGAAGCGCTGCAGTTCATGAACGACAGCCCCTATGGCCTCACCGCATCGATCTGGACCGAAGACGTTCAGGCCGCTGCAGAGATCGGCGACAAGATCGAGACCGGCACCGTGTTCATGAACCGCTGCGACTATCTCGACCCGGCGCTGGTCTGGACCGGCGTCAAGGACACCGGCAAGGGCGCGGCTCTTTCCGAAATCGGCTTCCACAACCTGACCCGGCCGAAGTCGTTCCACTTCCGTCTGGAACATTGAGGCCGGTCTGACAAACGACCGGGCAAGCCCAGTTTCCTAGTCCCAAATCGGGCAGGGTGATTGAGCTTGCTCCCCTCTCCCCCCTTGAGGGGGAGATGTCTCCGCAAGGAGACAGAGGGGGGGGGTGCCACCCCCTCGGCAAACTAGGCACCGGAATATACGCAGAGCCCAGTCACCCCCCTCTGTCAGCTTCGCTGACATCTCCCCCGCAAGGGGGGAGAGGGGTGCAAGAGGCAATGCCGAGACTTGTAACTGCCTCCCTTGTCGGTGTGGCAGCGACCAGAACCCTGAGTTTCAAGACAACGAGACACCCATGAGCTCACTTCCTTCCGTCAATTGGTCCTATCCGACCTCCGTTCGCTTCGGTGCCGGCCGCATCAAGGAACTTCCCGATGCTGTCAAGGCCACTGGAATGGCCAATCCGCTGCTGGTCACCGACCCGGGCCTTGCCGGCCTGCCGATGGTCGCGGAGGCGATTGCAAGCCTGGAAGCTGCCGGCCTTAAGGCTGCGGTCTTTTCCGACGTCAAGCCGAACCCGGTCGACAGCAACATTGCTGCCGGTGTCGCCGCCTACAAGGCCGGTGGACATGATGGTGTCATCGCTTTTGGTGGCGGTTCGGGCCTCGATGCAGGCAAGCTGATCGCCTTCATGTCCGGCCAGACCCGGCCAATTTGGGACTTTGAAGATATCGGCGACTGGTGGACCCGTGCAGATCCGGCCGGTATTGCGCCGATCGTCGCGGTGCCGACCACTGCCGGAACCGGCTCGGAAGTTGGCCGCGCGGGTGTTGTCACCAACGAAGCGACGCACACCAAGAAGGTTATCTTCCATCCGAAAATGCTGCCCGCCATCGTGATCTGCGATCCGGAACTGACCGTCGGCATGCCGCGCTTCATCACCGTCGGCACCGGCATGGACGCTCTGGCACATTGCCTGGAAGCCTATTCCGCACCGATGTATCACCCGATGTCCGAAGGCATCGCGCTTGAAGGCATGCGGCTGGTGTTTGAAAACCTGCCGAAAGTTGCTGCGGATGCGTCCGATCTTGAAGCACGTGGTCACCTGATGAGTGCCGCCGCCATGGGTGCTGTTGCCTTCCAGAAGGGCCTCGGAGCGATCCACTCGCTGTCTCATCCGGTCGGCGCGCTTTATGACACTCACCACGGCATGACCAATGCGGTCTTCATGCCTTACGTGCTGCAGTTCAACAAACCCGCCATCGAACAGAAATTCGAGCGGCTTGCCGGTTTCCTTGGCATCGCCGGCGGTTATCAGGGTGTGCTCGATGCGATCCTGAAACTGCGTGAAGACCTCGGCGTACCGCACACGCTGGCCGGTCTCAATGTCGATGACAGCAAGCGCGACCTGATTGCCGAAATGGCGATTGTCGACCCGACCGCAGGCGGCAACCCGGTTCCGCTGACCAAGGAAGGCGCATTGGAAATCTTCGACAAGGCTCAGCAGGGTACCGTCTGAAGCAAGACCCCTTGACCTCGAAGGCGCACCGGATACCGGTGCGCCTTTTTTTGTTTTTCAGGCCATCTTTCGCAATCACGGCCAAGCGTAGCCAAGCCGGGCCGGTGTGCCGCGGGGCCTGCAGATGGACCAGAACTGTTCGCGGACAGCTTTGACGCTCTCCGATCCTGAGTCTTCGCTTTGCTGTGTCGCGAATGACGCACTCAGAGCCTTTGCACTTCAGGTCGCTCTGATCGTTCCCAGGATGAGGTTGGTGGTGCGTGCATTGCTGGCGCTCAGCGCGCCATTAGGTCTTTCTGTTCGAGATCGCGGCTCTCCGCCTTCCGCCACTGATCCGGCGTCATGCCGGTCACCCGCAGGAATTCGCGGTTGAAATTCGACTTGGTCGAAAAACCTGCCCGATACATGGCCTCGGTCACCGTGATGCCGTCCTGGCGCAGCAGCGTGCAGACATCCTTGATCCTGAAATCGTTCACATAGCGTGAGACATTCATGTCGCGCACCCGGTTGATCGCCTGCGAGAGCTGACGGGCGGGGAGACCGGCACGGCGAGCCAGCCTTGAGAGGTTGAGCGTGTCGTCGCGATGAAGGTGCTGTGCCATCATCAGGGCGTCGACTCGCGCGACGATTTCCGCGTCTTCGGAGGTGGCGGTCTGGGCCGCGGGTTCCGGCTCGGTGTTTGTCTCCGTCTGGGCATGGCCTGCCGTGCGGGCGGCAAGACCGATCAGCAGCAGGCTGACTATATTTGCGTTACTGACCAGAATGGCTGCATGGCTGCCGCCCGAGCGTTCGAAATCGAAAAGGATCACCAGATCGAACAGGGCGGACAGGCACAGGCAGAAGGCGGCCAGCCACAGGGCCCGGTGGGCAGCGGCAGCTTCGTCCAGACGCGCAAGTCCGAGGCCGTCCGGTCCGCGCCAGGCGATCCGTGCCAGGGCCACGGCATAGGCCAGGAACAGCAGCACCAGCGCACTATCCAGCAAGACAGGCGCCGCAAGCATCAGACCCAGAATGACGAGTGCGGCCAGTGGCGCCGCTGCCAGGCGAAACCGTCCGGGCGCGGCCTGATCGACGAGACCGCGAAAGCTCTCATAGGCAAGAGGGGGCAGCAGAGCGGCCAGCAGCGGCTGTACGAAGCGCAAAGCGTCGACGTTATATCCCCAGCGCAGGCCCAGGACGATGGATTGCAGGCAGCACAGGGCAATCAGCATCAGGAAGGCGCGTGTGGCTGTTGCTCCGTTGCTTTTTTTCAGGAACACAAAGACAAGCGCCAGAAGCAACGCGTTGACGAAGGGCAGGGGAACAAACAGCACGGGCAAGGCACCTCGATGGGGCGATGGCGGGGACCTTTGTCGCGATCCGGCATGACTGAATCGTGAAAGAGGACGCTTTCCATCACGGCCTTAGCAAGAATTCGGTCATTGCTCCACTGACTGAAAGACCCCTCATGAAAATACAATCTCTTTTCTTGCCGCTGGTTCTCACGCTGGCCGTCACCATACCAGCCAAGGCCCAGGAACCGGTGGGTGTTCGCGAGATCTCGGTAAATTCGAAAGCCAGAGGCGAGGATCTCACTGTTCTGGTCTGGTACCCGGCCAAGCCGGGCGGGGAGGCGGTGCTGATCGGCGATGACAGGATCTTCGAAGGCACGCCAGCATTGGCCGATGCCGCAAGGGCGGAAGGGATGTATCCGCTGATCGTGCTCTCTCACGGGTCGGGAGCGTCAGTCGAAAAGATGGCCTGGATCGCGAGCGAACTTGCCGGCGAAGGCTTTATTGTCACCGGTGCAAATCACCCCGGCACCACCAGCGGCGATTCCACGCCGGAAGATACGCCGAAGCTCTGGCAACGCACGGACGATCTCGCCACGGTGATCGATGAGTTGCTTGCCGATCCGGACTGGTCGGCGTCAATCGATCGAGGAAATATCGGGGCGCTCGGTTTTTCCCTTGGCGGCGCTGCTGTTCTGGAAAGCGTGGGTGCAACGGCAAGTCTGGAGGCTTATGTCGACTATTGCGACACCAATCCGCAGATGCCGGACTGCAAATGGTTCATGGGCGGCAGAGCCTTTGTCGACAGGGAGGAAATCAAGGTCGAGCCGTTTGATCTGCGGACGGTCGACAAGGCTCTTTTCGAACAAAAGAGCCATGATGCCCGGATCAAGTCTGTTATCGCTGTCGATCCGGCGCTGGCGGCTGCCTTTCAGGAACAAAGCTTCGCGGGCATCGGAGTACCGCTGCATTTCCTCAATCTTGGCGTGGCAGGGCAGATCGATGTCGGTGTGCGTTCTGCGCATCTGGCCACTGCTGCGCCAGACGCCGATCTGGATCACATCGAGGATGCCGTTCATTTCAGCTTCCTGCCCGTGTGCAAGCAAGACGCGATTGCCTTCATGAAATCCATCGGCGAGACGGACAGCCTGTGCACCGATGGTGGCGGCAGGTCTCGTGCCGAGCTGCACGATCAGATGGCCGAGATGATTGTTGAGGCTTTTCGGGAAGATTTGAAGGCGGCAAACTGACGGCCTGGCCGGGGACACGATCGAGCTTTTTGCTCATGTGGACTGCAGCCTTCCGTGCTTTCGGGGGTGGGAGGCTGCCGGTCGTCTCAAGGTGTCAGGATGAAGCACCCTGGCTGCGTTCGATCAGCTTCAGCACTGCCACAAGCACGATGCCGTAGAGAACATGGCCAACGAGGGCGACCCAGACGATGCCACTGAAGTTCAGGAAGAAGGGCAGGCCGGCGACCGATGTGATGCCGCCGATGGCGAAGACCCAGAGACCGAAACCGTAAATTGCCGACGGCAGGAGCCAGTGGGTGTTGCCGACCACGCGCTGCCACAACGGCGCGAAGATGAACATCCAGCCGACAGGGTAGCCGATCAGTCCGACGGCGTAGAAATGGACGAAATATCCGCCGAAGTCACCGTTCGGAAGACCCAGGCTGCCAAGCAGGCTTTTGGCGAGGCCGTGCGGTGAAAGGGTCGCGAAACCCAAAGCCGGACTGATGATCTGGCCCCAGAGGTCGAACGCGTTGGTCGCAAAGAAGCCCGAGATGAACATCAGGCCGAGCGTATGAAAACTCAGGGCGGGCAGGGTGCCGGCAGTCTGGGCCTGGCTGGAAGTCGTATTCATGACGGGATCACTTTCCTGAGATTGTCTCTTCTGCTGGCAGATACTTGGCTCTGAATGCGATCACATGGAAATAAAATGGCGAGGGTCCTGCGTGACGAATTCGTGATGAAAAATTGACGCCTCGCAGCGGCTGTTTCCAATCTTTGGATAACGCGACGGCGCTGTTGCTACACCTCCTCTTGCATGATCGGATGCGCCCTCTTTGCAATGCCGACAATGTGAGAATGCCGAAATGGATATGTTGCCCGTCCGCCTCTATGCCGCTTTTGCTGCCGATGAGCGAGGTGGCAACATCGGCGGCGTTGTTTTTGAGGATACGCCGCTGTGGCCGGACGCGCGTCAGCGGATCGCGGCGGATATCGGTGCCCCGACGACGGGTTTTGTCCGCCAGAAGTCCGACAAGAGGATCGAGGTCCGCTTTCACTCGACCCGGGCGGAAATGGATATGTGCGGCCATGTTACCGTTGCGATTTTTGCGGCGTTGCTGGCCGACGGGCGGATTGGGCCTGGAAGCTATGTTCAGGAAACACCCGCGGGGGAAATCGGTGTTGATGTCGCCTCGGACGGTGCCATCACCATGCACCAGCCTTTGCCGAAGTTCGGATTGAACGAGGCAACCGCGGACGAGATAGCTCCGCTGCTCGGCATGGAGCCGGCTGGTATTCTCAGCGTTGCGGCGTCCTCGACAGCCCTTCGGCATGTTTTCATCGAAGTGGCAGATACCGATGCTCTGGCAGCCCTTCGTCCGGATGATGACGGGCTGCGCCGTTTCAGCCAGGAACGGTCGATCGAGACGATGGGCATCTGGTGCCGGACAGGGCGTGGTCTGGGCAAGACTAAGGTTCGCCTGCGGGATCTCTGCCACGGTGTCGGCGATCCGGAAGAGGCGGCGAGTGGTACCACCAACGGTGCGCTGGCCTGCCAATTGTTCCGGGCGCAAAAACTTCTGCCTGGCAATGGCGGACAGGCGGTCCTGGTCGCGGAGCAGGGCTTCGAGATGGGCCGTCCAAGCATTGTCAGAACAGTGCTGAACACGGCTGGCGGCGAAGTCACCGGTGTTTCTGTCGGTGGGTATGCGGCCTTGCGGCTGACGGGCGAGTTTCACCTGTGAAACCCGCCCGCCGGTGTGACGTCAGACCCGTTCGAACAGCGCTGGTCCCGTCTCGCTGAAGAGTTCGATCTCGAGCGACTTGGCCGGACCGGATGATACATCGCCAAAGACCAGCGTCGAACGGGATCCGTCGGGCGCGTTCTCGGTGACGAAATCGAACACCATTACCGGCCCGTTCCAGGGCTTCAGCGGGAAGGGGATCTGTTTCGGTCCTGCCATCAGCACCAGCTTGTCGCCGTCTGCCTTGATCTCGACCTTGCCGAAATACGGGTTGGAATAGGTGCCGGTGAGAAGGTCTTGCGGAGGCGTCGGGCCGGCATCTGCCGGGCGGTCCTGACCGACAGTGCTGCCACGTTTGGTGTAGAAACCTTCGAACCTGCTCGAATATCCGCCGTACCAGTCCCGGGTGATGTGGCCGAGCTGTGCCAGGTCGGTGAAAGAGGCCGTGATGGCTTCGGCTGCCCCGACAGGGGCTGCATTGGTGAGGACGACTATGCCCAGGTCGAGCGAGGGGATCATCGCAAAGCAGGTGCCCGCGCCCAGCAGGAATGCGCCGGAATGGCCGATCCGGACACGGCCGGACGGATCAGTGCCGACATTGAAACCGTAACCGTAAAAGCCGGACCTGGCATCGGGGCTGTGGGGGCGATCCGAAAAGCTTTGCGGGCTGATGGCCGGCAGAAGCGCCTCGGGTGCGATAAGCGGAGTTCCCGCGTGGGCGCCGTCTGCAAGCAGCATCTTCAGCCAGATGGCCAGATCGTTGGCGGTCGAACTGACGCCACCTGCCGGCGACTGCGCATCAGGCTTGCGCTGGTAAAGCGGAGCAAAGCCGTCGCCGTCTCGGCTGTGTGGTATGGCGCGGTTGCTTGCTGCCATGTAGTCGGCAAAGCGTGAGCTGGTCGACGTCATGCCGAGTGGCCTGTAGAGCGCTTCTTCCGAAAGGCTGCTCCAGTCGGTGCCGGCAGCCTCGGCAACGGCCTCCGCGGCGGCAGTCAGGCCGAAGTTGGTATAGGCATAGGAAATCCGGAAAGGTGCCAGCGGCAGAAGCTTCAATCTCTGCAGGATTTCCTTGCGGTCGTAACCCAGGTCTTCCAGATCGTCGCCGGCGTGGTCCGGCAGGCCGGAGCGATGGCTGTAGAGGTCACCTATGGTCAGCTTTTCGGTGCGGTCGGGATCGGACAATTCGAACCAGGGCAACAGTTCGCGCATCCGGCTGTCCCAGCCGACGACGCCCTTGCTGACCTGGCTCGCAACAACGGTCGCGCCCACCGGTTTGGAGAGGGACGCAAGCTGAAACACGGTGTCCGGTGTGATGGGTTCCAGTCCGCCAAGGCGGCGCACGCCGAAGCCCTTGGAATAGACGGTTTCGCCCCGATGAACGGCGGCAACGGCCAATCCCGGGATTTTGCTGCGCGTCATCACGTCGGTCACGATTGCGTCAAGCTCCGCGACGGCCTTTGCAATCTGCTCGGGCGAGGCTTCAACACCTGGAGTCTGGGCAGGAGAAAGCTCCTGCGCAAACCCACGCAGCGGCAGTGCAGTCAGTGCAGCGGTCGCAGTGCCGAGAAACAGACGGCGGGAGAGTGTGTGCCGGGGCATATGCAAATTCCTTGGGGAGATACTGAAATCAAAACAAGCATATGCATGATGCGCGAAACGCACCTGAGAGATCAACTTAACGACGTGTAATGCGGGATTGTTGAAACTTCTTGGTTAAGCAACCGTGTCTTGAGCAGACAAGCAAGCGGCCGGCTCCAGAACGGCATCCGGCCGGCAGGTCGGGTGCTATTCGAGGTCGCCGTGGACGGCGACCATATCCAGTTTCGCTTCCGGGGCGGCAATGGTTCTGAAGGCTTCGCGCACACCGTCTTCGGTCAGGTCGCGCTGAACGGCGATCAGCGTGTTTTCCGGATGCTCCTCGCAAAGCTCTGCCATATAGGCCAGCTCCTGACGGGCAACACCAAGCGCCGCCTCCACGGAAGGTGCGCCGTAAATGTCGACAAAATGCTGAGCAAGCCGCTCGGCGAGGGTGGTAAGCTCGGTTTCTTCGATCGGGGTGACGGCAACGAAGGTTGCTCTGCCGAAGGTTTCCAGCCCCAGCCAGCCGTTGGCAAAGGCCTGACGTGCCTTGCCGGTCAGGTCGGCTTCGGTCCAGTCGGAAAACTCGAAGCCGCCGGACAGGCACCATTCGCCGGTACGAGCCGGGGAAAAGAAGACGTTGCGGTCGCTGTCATCGAGGTGAATGGCACGAGCGAGTTTCATCCGGTTATCCCTCAAGACGGCTGGAAAGCGGGATCAAGGTCGTGTCCTCGTCCGTTCTCAGCAACATACCAAAATTTTCATCGACACCGACGAAAGTGCCGGAGGTTCCGTCAACCTCCACCGTTTCACCCAGCGTCGGAACAAGACCGCGCCAGTCGGAATGGACGGGGCGCGGGCCGTCGTCCAGCCAGCGATTGAGCCAGTAAAGGCTATGGCGCACCCAGCACTCCAGAAGCTGGTCGGGGGTAATCTCGCCGCAGCCTTCTTCGGACAACCAGGTTCGGTCAGGATCCTTGCCGGGGTTTGATTTCCGGCTTGTCATGCTGAGTTCCAGGCCGAGGATCAGCCAGTCCGGGGTTGCCTCGGGATCCTGCGTAGACGCCTTGACGCGCATGCGCCCGCAGACCGCGCCGTTGACGCGAATCCGGCCATCCCATTCCAGGTGGACTGCCACTTCCGGCGGGGCGAGCGTGCCGAGCGCTG
Source organism: Roseibium algicola (assembly GCF_001999245.1). NCBI lineage: Bacteria > Pseudomonadati > Pseudomonadota > Alphaproteobacteria > Hyphomicrobiales > Stappiaceae > Roseibium > Roseibium algicola. The sequence continues at coordinate 3,768,943 of NZ_CP019630.1, forward strand.
CCTGAAAGCCGAGGCCGCACACGGGCAGGATGGCCATGGCCTCCTCCAGCGGGACTTCCGGTGCAAAGATCAGAGCCGCCCGCAGGCGTTCCCCGCCAAGGTTATAGATGACTGTTCCGGGGTCCGTGCCGGTGATGGCAAGCGCCAATGCACGTTCGAAGGGATCTGCCTGTCCGGTCAGTGCCTCGCCCTGAAAAAGCGGCGGAAACTGCACTTCGCTCATGCGTTGCCCTCCGCGATCAAAGTTCGGGCGAGTTGACGGAACACGGAAGCTTCCGGCGCTTCAGGTGTCTTGATCGAAATCGGTGTGCCGCCATCGCCGGCAAGACGGATGTTGAGATGCAGCGGCACTTCGGCCAACAGGGGAACACCGAGCTTTTCCGCTTCCGCAGCAACGCCGCCATGGCCAAAGACATGTTCCTCATGACCGCAGTTGGTGCAGATGTGGGTCGACATGTTCTCGATCATGCCGATAAGCGGAACCTGCATCTGGTTGAACATGCTGATGCCCTTGCGGGCATCGATCAGGGCAACGTCCTGCGGTGTCGAAACGATGATGGCGCCGTCGACGGCGAACTTCTGGCAAAGTGTCATCTGGACATCGCCGGTGCCGGGCGGCAGATCGACGATCAGCGCATCGAGCGCGCCCCATTGCACCTGGGTCATCATCTGCTGCAGAGCACCCATCAGCATCGGCCCGCGCCAGGCAACGGCCTCGTCGCCAGATGTCATCAGGCCGATGGACATCATGGTGACACCGTGGTTGCGCAGCGGGAGGATCATCTGGCCATCCGGCGAGGTCGGCCGGCCGGAGATGCCAAGCATCTTGGGCTGCGACGGACCATAGACGTCGGCATCCAGAAGCCCCACCTTGCGGCCTTCGGCGGCCAGCGCACAGGCAAGATTGGCAGCCACGGTCGACTTGCCGACGCCGCCCTTGCCCGAGGCAACCGCGATCACCCGGTCGATGCCAGGCACCTTCTGCGGCCCGGTTGCGCCCGGTGCTGCCGGTTTCGCCCGGATCGGCTGCGGTTCGGACGGTTTGGGCGCTGCGGGTTTGGCGGCCTGTGCGGCCGGCTGGTCCGCATGGGACGTCAGGATCACCTGAACGCTTTCGCAGCCTTCCAGCGCTTCGAGCTTCGTTTCCGCTTCGCGTTTCAGAACTTCCATCTCGGCCATGCGCCGCGGGTCGATCTCCAGGACGAAGCGGACCGTACCGCCATTGACCTGCAGTGCCCGCATCATGCCCGAGGCGGCAATGTCCTCGCCGGAGGCCGGATCCTTGATCGTCTTCAGAACCGACAGGGCGGTTTCGCGCGTCAGTGACACGTTAGTCCTGCCCCTCGATTTCGCCGGTGACCACGTGCTCGAGACCGAGTTCCTCGATCGTCACGACAGCTTTCACCTTGAAGGATTTTCCCGCATTCGGGCCTGCTTCGCGCACCGCATTTTCGATCGCCTGCTGCGAGGTCACGCCGACCTGCTTCAGGAACTTGCGCATGGACATGTTGAAATCTTCGCTCATCTTATTCTCCTGTTGAATGCGGCGCACATTGACGGCTCGCCCGATTGAAACCTACCCTAGCGGATCTGGCCAGCAACGTGAGGGAGGAGCGCGTGGGCTGCCGTGCCTTGATATTTCTTGCCGTTGCCCTGTCGGCCGGCATCCTGTTCCATAAACCGGGGATCGCGCAATCGCGGTCTTTCCGGATGGGCGTGCCAAACGCGATTGCGGAAACCGGCTTCCTCCAGTATCTGCTGCCGCGCTTTTCGCTCAAGACCGGGATCCGCATCGAAATCGTGGGTGACACGGAATCCTCCGAACTGAGTCTTTCGGAAGGCACTTCCGGGGTTGCCGTGTTCTCCGGACTTGGCAAGACCTGGTTCCTCATGACCCATGAGGAAACCAACGAACACGCGATCCGCTTTCGGGACTGGCTGACCGGGGACATCGGCAGGCGCACGGTTGATGCTTTCGAGGAAGACGGCAAGCAGGTGTTCACCGCAGCGCTCGAACAGGTGGAGGACGATGGTCCGGTCGTCCTGTCGGGTGATGCGATCCGGGGTGAGGAACTGGCCGTTCTCCATTGCGGACGGTGCCACATGGTCAACGAGGCGACGCGCCTTACGACCATCGGTTCATCGCCTTCCTTCGCGGTGATGCGCAGTTTCTCCGACTGGCAAATGCGGTTCGAGGCGTTTTTTGCCCTCAATCCGCATCCCGCTTTCACGGTGATCGACGGCGTTACCGAACCCTTCGACATTAGCCGGCCATCGCCGATCGTGCCGGTGCAGATGACGCTTGAAGAACTCGAAGCGATCCTTGCGTTCGTTTCCCGCATTCCGCCGGCCGACCTCGGAGCCCCCATACAGTACCAGTGATCTTGTCTCATCCGGTTCAATGATCGCGCCGCTTGCTGATGTAGTCGTCCGTCGTGCGAACACGTGGGCGCTCGGCGGAGGCGAACGGGTTGTTTTCCGAATGGTAGACGGCGTTCACGCGGCAGTCGTCGCACATCTGTATGAGCTGTATGGCCTTGTTGTCCTGGAACATGGCGTGTTTGCCGGCGAGCTTTTCCGTCAGTCTCATCACTGTTGACCGGACACCGAATGGCTTGCCGCATTCAACACAGTTGAACGGCTCTTCTTCCTTCAGCACCCTGGCGCGCAATGCGTCGTCCGAAAGATCAAGCCTCGGATCCAGTGTCAGGGCCTTTTCCGGGCAGATTGTCGTGCAGATGCCGCACTGAAGGCAGGCATCCTCCTGAAAGCGCAGCTGCGGCGCATCGGGATTTTCCTTCAGGGCGCCGGACGGGCAGAGCGACACGCAGGACAGGCACAGCGTGCAGGCGTCCTGGTCAAGGACAACCGAGCCATAGGGGGCTCCTTCCGGAAGCGGGATGACCTTGCCCGGCTCGTTGAGCGTTTTGGCGGCGAGGCGCGTGATTTGCCGGCGGGAGCCAAAGGGCAGGATCGGCTGCTTCGCGGTCACCGGAGACTGTTCGCGGTAAAGGATTTCTTCCAGCTCGTCCGGATCTGACGGGGTGATGAGGCAGACGCGGTCTTCGCCGGCGATCGCATTGGAGAGTTCGGCCTGGAAGGGCATGCCTTCCTTTTCGGTGGCAGGTGATAGCAACACGGTCACGTCGGCGAAGCCGCAGGCAAGTGCTGCCAGGCTTTCCGTATGGCCGAAACTGGCAATGGCTTCCATCTCCAGCGGAATGACGTCCGCCGGCAAGCCCTTGCCATAGCGCGCGCCCAGGCGGATCAGCTCTGCACCGTGGCTGCTGTCGTGAACGAGCAGGCGCGGTGCGTCGGAGCTGAGCTTGCGCCAGGTTGCCGCCAGCGTTTGCAGGCGCTGGAAGGTGTGGCTGACGGGAGGAGCATCGTAGCTGATGGCACCGGACGGACAGACTGCCGAACAGCTTCCACAGCCGGCGCAGACCATCGTATCGACCGCAACACTGTCGCCGCCAGGGCTGATGGCACCGGTTGGGCAAAGATCCAGACAGCGCGTGCAGCCTGTTTTGCGGGCCCTGGAGTGAGCGCAGAGCTGCTCGTCCAGACGAACGTAGAGCGGCTTTTCGAAGGTGCCGACAAGTTGCGAGGCATCCAGGAGCGCCTTGGTGAACGCGCCCGTATTGCCCGGGTCTGCCCGCAGGTAGCCTTCCCGCTTTTCCGGTGCGGGAAAGAGCGGTTGTCCCCGGCGGAGGTCCAGCACGATGTCGCATTCCGTGCGCCCACCGCTCTTGGGATCTGTCCAGTTGAACGCGCCCCGCCCGCCGGGAATGCGCTCCTGCAGGGCATCGAAACCGACCTTGAAGTGGCCAAGCGCACCGGTTGCTGTTGTCACCCGGCCGCGCACGATGTCGAACCGCCGGTCGTCGGCAAGAGGCAATTCGTCGGCAGGGTCGAGAATGACTGTAACGCTCAGGAGCTCGCAAAGATGGTCTGCCGCGGTAAGCGCAGCTTCGCTGTCGCCAAGGATGAGGCAGGTGCCCTCCGAGGTAACGTCCACGACCTTTGCACCGGGTGTCGGCAAGATCGATTCGGCGAGCAGCGCGGCCATCTTGGGAGACGTGCTGCGGGTGTCGGCGGTCCAACCGGCTCGGTCGCGCAGATCGACAAAAAGAGGTTCGTCCGCTTCAAGGTCCGCGGCCAGATCCTCGAACGCCTGGCGTTCCTGTTGGCATGCGATGATGACATTGCCTGCCTGAAGCGCCTCGGCAGCCTGCGCTGCTTCGCCGCGGCAAAGTTGCGTGTGGATTTTCGAACAGGGCAGTCCTGTCGCCTGTTCTAAAAGCCCGGCGTCAATAGCCTGAGTATTCAGGCAATCGCAAAGCAGAAGCCTTGGTTGCGTCATTGTGTGCGCGTCCTCTCCCCCGGATCGTCCGAAACCGATTCTCTTGTGATTTGTCAGACAATACCGAACCCCATAACAAGGGCGCTGAAAGGCGCGCGTCAAGTTCGACTTCTGCGGGGCTTGAAATTTATGTCGCTTGCTACAGCATTTTACGTAACATCAAAACAGAGTCGGATTGAACCGGCGGACGGGGAGGTAGGTGGTTCGTGACTAGGGAAAGAACGCGCGTCATGCCGGTCGGGGTTGTGGTGCGCAGGCTGCCTGGCGTAACGCGCTGGCAGAAGTGGACCTGGTTGCCGGTGTCCCTGCTGCCGGGGGCCGCGCCTGCGGACTGGAAAATGCTGCGGGCCGAAGGCAATGCGATCGAATACCATGCGACGACCTTGAGCCTGGAGCTGCATCACACCCAGACCGAAGCCTATCTGATTGCCCTGTCCGACAAGGTTCCCTCCGTCTACGTTGTGATGCGGGCTGCCCCGGAGCTGGCTCCGGCGATCCCCATTGAGGTGCTGCACATGACAGCATCTGCCCATGAAGGCCTGGATTACGCGGATTCCGCCGAGGTCTTTGTCGAGAAGGTGCCAATGCCGCCAGGGCTGATTGCCTGGGTCCGGGAATTCATTGACATGCACCACGAAGAGGAAATCTTCTACAAGCGCCAGCGTGACAAGCATCGGATCGACCTGGAGGAAGAAGGCATCGGTGATCCGCGCATCCGGCAGCTTGCCGACGTTTACCGGGCGCCCGGCACCCGAAAGAAGGACACACTGCAGTGAACTCCGGCGACGACAAGCCAATGGATTTCTGGTCAAGGCGCAAGGCTGCGGTTCGCGAGGCCGAAGCCGCGGAGGTCGAGCGCCGGGACGCTGAGCTTGAAACCGCGAAACGGGTCGAGCTGGAAGAAAAGACCGACGCGGAAATCCTGGAAGAACTTGGACTGCCTGATCCCGACAGCCTGCAGAAGGACGATGATTTCACGCAGTTCCTGGCCAAGACCGTGCCGGAGCGTCTGCGCCGGAGGGCATTGCGCCGTTTGTGGCTGTCCAACCCCGTTCTCGCCAATCTCGATGGCCTGAACGATTATGACGATGATTTTACCGATGCATCGACCGCCGGTCAGGTGGTGAAGACCGCCTATGAAGTTGGTCGTGGATTCTTGAAAAAAATCTCTGAAACGGAGCCGGACGAAAACTCGGACGCTACGCAGGCCGGAGAAGGTGAAGTACTTTCCGGGCAAAGTGATTCTGCTGCGCCGCAATCGGAACAACTTGCTGCAGCGCAGCATACTTATGTCGAAAATGGAAAAACATCTATTCGATTGACGCAAAGAGACGAGAAGGTGCAAATTAGTGAAATTGGAACTATTGTGTCTGATGAAACAGCACTGGTCGAAACCGAAGAAGAGCGCCTGCCGAAACGGCGCCGAATGCGTTTCGACTTTGATTAATACTAAAGTCTAAGAAGTTTTTGCGCCAGAAAAGCACCGCGTGTGTGGGAGGAAAAGGCTCGAATGGCCGTTGTGGCGAGGGAATTCATTATCGAACCGGAAGATCAGGCCCGGTCCGAATTGTACGACTTTCTGGCACTGGTGCTTGCGCGCCCGGCCGGAGCCGAACTGCTCGAGCAGATTGCAGGCCTGCAGGGCGGTGACACGCCTCTGGGCAATGCTCTCAATGTGCTTGCCAGAATTGCGGCAGTGACGACGCCGGAGACGGCCGAGCGTGAATTCAATGCCCTTTTCGTCGGTCTCGGGCGCGGCGAACTGCTGCCATACGCCAGCTATTACCTGACAGGGTTCCTCAACGAAAAGCCTCTCGCAAAGCTGCGCCAGGACATGGCGGAGCGCGGGATCGAGCGCGCTGAAGACAAGCACGAGCCGGAAGACAACATCGCATCGCTGATGGAGATGATGGCGGGGATGATCCTCGGCCGTTTCGGCAAGGTGACGACTCTCAGCGAACAGAAGAGTTTCTTCAACGCCCACGTGGAACCCTGGGCGATACATTTCTTCACTGATCTGGAAGCGGCCGGAACATCGGTGTTCTACGGTGCTGTCGGATCGTTGGGGCGCCAGTTCATGGAAATCGAGGCACAGGGCTTCGACATGATCTCGAACTGACGGTTGCATCTGAAATGGGGTGGCTTGGCCATCCATCTGCGAGAGGAGGAATGCGACAATGAAACGACCCGAAACGGCAAGCCCCGAAGAGGGTACAGGCCGCCGGGACTTCCTGAAGCTGGCGGCGATTTCTGCCCCGGTTGCCGTGACCACGGTAACCGCCGGAACCACCGCTGAAGCGGCTGAACCGGATCTGGCTTCCGACAAGATGCAGGACACGGTTCATACCCGTGCCTACTACGACAGCGCCCGGTTCTAACTGGACCCTGTGAGACTTCCCCGGCCATGGTTGCGTGACGCCCGGACGCCGGTTCACAAATAACCCAGCCGTATCAGGTTCTGATACAAGCAAGGTAGGGCAATATGCTTAGGAAAAAGACCAATGGGGTTGCGCGACGCCCCCAAGGTGCAAGTATCCTGAAAGACGCTGCACACAAGTCGGTAGACCGCCGTACGTTCCTTAAGGGATCCGGTCTTGCCGCAGGCGGCCTGGCCGCCATTACCGTGACCGGAGGAACGGTCACCAAAGCCAAGGCACAATCCACCGGCGATGCCGTGAAGACCGTCAAGTCGATCTGCACGCACTGTTCCGTTGGCTGTACCGTTATCGCCGAAGTTTCCAGCGGAGTCTGGATCGGGCAGGAGCCCGGTTGGGACAGCCCGTTCAACCTGGGTGCCCACTGCGCCAAGGGAGCTTCCGTCCGCGAACACGCTCATGGCGAGCGCCGCCTGAAATATCCGATGAAAAAGGAAGGCGGAGAGTGGAAGCGGATCAGCTGGGATGAGGCGATCAACGAGATCGGCGACAAGATGCTACAGATCCGCGAAGAAAGCGGTCCGGACAGCGTCTACTGGCTCGGCTCGGCCAAGCACAGTAACGAGCAGGCTTATCTCTTCCGCAAGTTTGCAGGCTACTGGGGAACGAACAACGTCGACCACCAGGCCCGTATCTGCCACTCCACGACGGTTGCCGGCGTAGCGAACACATGGGGCTACGGCGCCATGACCAACAGCTACAACGACATCCACAATTCCAAGGCGATCTTCATCATTGGCGGCAATCCGGCGGAGGCTCACCCCGTCTCCCTGCTGCACGTGCTGCGCGCCAAGGAACAGAACAACGCACCGCTGATCGTCTGCGATCCGCGTTTCACCCGCACCGCGGCCCATGCCGACGAATATGTGCGCTTCCGTCCGGGTTCGGACGTTGCCCTCATCTGGGGCATTCTGTGGCACATCTTCGAAAACGGCTGGGAAGACAAGGAGTTCATCCGCACCCGCGTGTGGGGTATGGACCAGATCCGCGAAGAAGTTGCCAAATGGACGCCCGATGAAGTCGAGCGTGTCACCGGTACGCCGGAAAGCCAGCTGAAGCGCGTGGCGCGGACGCTTGCCAACAACCGTCCGGGCACCGTGATCTGGTGCATGGGCGGCACCCAGCACACCAACGGCAACAACAACACCCGTGCCTACTGCATCCTGCAGCTGGCTCTCGGCAACATGGGCACCGCCGGTGGCGGCACCAACATCTTCCGTGGCCACGACAACGTGCAGGGAGCGACCGACCTCGGTGTTCTCGCCGACACGCTGCCGGGCTATTACGGCCTGACCGCCGGCTCCTGGGCTCACTGGGCTCGTGTGTGGGAAGAAGATCTGGATTGGCTGAAAGGCCGCTTCGGCACCATCAAGGGTGCGGACGGCAAGGACAAGGCCATGATGAACCTGACCGGTATCCCGGTCAGCCGCTGGATCGATGGTGTCCTTGAAGCCAAGGAAAACCTGGAACAGCCGGACAACACGCGTGCGATGGTGCTGTGGGGCCATGCCCCGAACTCCCAGACCCGTTTGCCGGAAATGAAACAGGCTATGGAAAAGCTCGACCTTCTGGTCGTGGTTGATCCCTATCCGACTGTTTCGGCAATCCTGCACGACCGCACCGACGGCTGTTACCTGCTGCCGGCCTCGACCCAGTTCGAGACCCGTGGTTCGGTGACCGCTTCCAACCGGTCGCTGCAGTGGCGCGAACAGGTGATTGCACCGCTGTTTGAATCCAAGCCCGACCACACGATCATCGCCATGTTCGCCAAGAAGTTCGGTTTCGACGACCGTCTCTTCCGCAACATCGGCATGGACGGGGACGAGCCGAACATCGAGGACCTGACACGCGAGTTCAACCGCGGCATGTGGACGGTGGGCTACACCGGCCAGTCGCCTGAGCGTATCAAGTCGCACATGGAGAACCAGCACACCTTCGACCGCACCACGCTGCGTGCAGTCGGTGGTCCGAACGACGGCGAGTTCTACGGCATGCCGTGGCCGTGCTGGGGCACCGCAGAGATGAAACACCCGGGAACGGCAAATCTCTACGACATGTCCATGCCGGTCGCTGAAGGCGGTCTGTGCTTCCGTGCCCGTTACGGCGTGGAGCGTGATGGCCAGAACCTTCTTGCGGAAGGGGTCTCCAACCCCGGTGCGGATATTCAGGACGGCTATCCCGAGTTCACCATGCAGATGCTGATCGACCTCGGCTGGGATGGTGACCTGACGGCCGAAGAGCGTCAGTCGATCGAGACTGTTGCCGGCGCTGCGGACAAGATCGGCACCGTGAACTGGAAAACCGACCTTTCGGGCGGTATCCAGCGCGTGGCGATCGCCCATGGCTGTGCCCCGTTCGGCAACGCCAAGGCGCGTGCCGTTGTGTGGACCTTCCCGGATCCGGTGCCGCTGCACCGCGAGCCGCTCTACACCAACCGGCGGGATCTGGTCGCGGACTATCCGACCTATGCCGACAAGTCGTTCTGGCGGGTTCCGACACTCTATGCGTCGATCCAGAAGAACGATTTCTCCAAGGACTTCCCGATCATCCTCACATCCGGCCGTCTGGTCGAATACGAGGGCGGCGGGGACGAAACCCGGTCGAACCCCTGGCTGGCTGAACTCCAGCAGAACATGTTCGTCGAAATCAATCCGCGGGATGCCAACAATCTCGGGGTGCGTGACGGCGCACAGGTCTGGGTCGAAGGCCCGGAGGGCGGCAAGGTCAAGGTCATGGCGATGGTTACCGAACGTGTCGGCGAAGGCGTTGCCTTCATGCCGTTCCACTTCGGTGGTCATTACCAGGGCGAGGACCTGAGGTCGAAGTATCCGAAGGGTGCAGACCCCTATGTGCTTGGGGAAAGCTGTAACACCGCTCAGACCTACGGGTATGACTCGGTGACCCAGATGCAAGAGACCAAGGCTACTCTCTGCAAGATCTCGGCAGCGTAAGGAGGACGACAAATGGCAAGATCAAAGTTCCTTTGCGACGCCGAACGCTGCATTGAGTGCAATGCCTGCGTCACGGCCTGCAAGAACGAGCACGAGGTGCCGTGGGGCATCAACCGCCGCCGTGTTGTGACCATCAATGATGGCAAACCGGGCGAACGGTCGATCTCCGTGGCCTGCATGCACTGCTCGGACGCACCCTGCATGGCGGTGTGCCCGGTGGACTGTTTCTACCAGACCGAAGAAGGCGTGGTGCTTCACTCGAAGGACCTGTGCATTGGCTGCGGCTACTGCTTCTACGCCTGTCCGTTCGGCGCACCGCAATTCCCGCAAGCGGGCAATTTCGGATCGCGCGGCAAGATGGACAAATGCACCTTCTGTGCAGGTGGTCCGGAAGAAAACAACTCCACTGCAGAGTTCGCGAAATACGGCCGCAACCGTATCGCGGAAGGCAAGTTGCCGCTCTGCGCGGAAATGTGCTCCACCAAGGCCCTGCTCGCGGGTGATGGCGACGTCGTGTCGGCCATCTACCGCGAACGTGTGGTTGCCCGCGGCTTCGGCTCGGGCGCCTGGGGCTGGGGTACCGCTTACGGCCAGAAAGGCGGCTGATCCCTTGCGGGGTGAGGGCAGACCGGCACGCCGGACTGCCTGTCACGCTTGGGTAGATGCCTGAAAGAAACGTAGGCGGGGCGGCTTTACAGCCGCCCCGCTCGTCTCCGGTTGTAATCGACAATGAGGTTTGCGGTCATGAAACGCGTGACTATGGCTTTGCTTGTTCTTCTGGCCTTTCTTGGTGCAGGTCTGGGGACAGGGTTTGCACAGGATACGTCCGCCGACCGGTCGGCGACCGGTGGTGCGCAGACGCTTGAAGACATCATGAAGCGCCAGCGTGGCGAGAAGGTCGACTACGACTTCCGCCGCAACAACACCGGTGATCCGGACGACGCGGCGTCGATTTCCTCACAGCTCGGGACGCTTGGCGGTGTCTCCGATCCGGAGCTCTGGCGGGCACTGCGGTATGGCTCCGCGGATGTAACAGTCTCTTCCGGTGGATTTGCAGCAACCGTTCTGATGCAGGATGGCGGCATGCGCTGGCTTGAATGGCGCAAGGGACCACTTGCCACTTACGGCGCCTGGCTGCTCGGCGGGACCATCGTGCTGCTGGCCCTTTTCTATCTCATTCGCGGCCGTATTCGCATCGACGGCGAGAAGACAGGCCGCACCATCACCCGCTTCAAGGCGATCGAGCGCTTCGGGCACTGGCTGCTTGCGGGATCCTTCGTCCTGCTTGGCATTACCGGCCTGCTGACGCTTTTCGGGCGCTTCGTGATCATCCCCATGATCGGCAAGGACGCTTTTGCGCCCGTCGCGCATTTCTCAAAGTGGATCCACAACAACGTCGCCTGGGCCTTCATGCTGGGCCTGATCATGGTGTTCGTGATGTGGGTCGCGCACAACATCCCGAACAAGACGGACGTGAAATGGATCGCCGTTGGTGGCGGGCTCTTCAAGAAGGGCGTGCACCCGCCGGCCAAGAAATTCAACTTCGGCCAGAAGCTGGTGTTCTGGGGGGTGATCGTCCTGGGCGCGTCGATCTCCGTTTCCGGTCTGTCGCTGCTGTTCCCGTTCGAAATGCCGATGTTTGCGGTCACCTTCGAAAAGCTCAACGCACTCGGCCTGCCGCAGCTGGTGGGTCTCGGTACATTGCCTACCGCGCTTGCACCGCATGAGGAAATGCAATTTGCGCAACTGTGGCACGCCATTGTGGCCTTCGTGATGATGGCGCTGATCCTGGCGCATATCTACATCGGTTCCATCGGCATGGAAGGCGCCTATGACGCCATGGGCTCCGGCGAGGTTGAACTGCAGTGGGCGAAGGAGCACCACGGCCTCTGGGTGAAGGAAGTCGAAGAAGCTGAAAAGCGCGAAGCCGCCAAACATTCAGGCGGCGATAGCGCGGTTCCCGCCGAATAGGCCCGGCGTGACATGCCGTTTCAGCCGGATCCCGTATGGTTGCTTGCACGGGTCTTCGGGCCCGCTGCCGGCTTCCTTCTGACGCTGGTCTCCGCAGCCGGTAGCGCCGATTTCCAGACCCTGAAGGGCCACGGCGGCCCGGTTATGGATATCGACGTTTCCCTTGAGACCGGTCAGGTGGCCACTGCCAGCTTCGACAATTCGGTCGGCATCTGGAAAGACCGGGTGCCGCAATGGCTTGAGGGCCATGCGGCGGCGGTCAAGGTGGTTCAGTTTCTGGACGGCAGCCATCTGGTGTCCGGCGGAGACGACAACGAGCTTATTCTCTGGAACACCCGCGATAACTCGAACCGGGTTCTGGAAGGGCACACGGCCAAGATCATGGGGCTTGCGGTTTCCCCCGACAAGACGACGATTGCCAGCGCAAGCTGGGATGCACGTGTGGGGCTGTGGCCGGTTGCTGGCGGCGAGCCGGCTTATCTTGCCGGACATGCAGCCGGGGTGAATGCGGTCGCGTTTTCAAGGGACGGGCGCCAGCTTTATTCAGCGTCGGTCGACGGGTCGATCAAGCTCTGGGATCTGGCAACGCAAAGTGAAAAGCGGGTCGTTGATCGCAACGGTTTCGGCATCAATGTCATTGCCATTGGCGGTGAGGGTGACCGGGAGAGCTGGATTGCCTATGGCTCCCAGGACGGAGTGACGCGGATCGTCGATATCGAAACCGGCGAACGGCTGCATGACTTCACTTTCGAGCGCCGGCCCATACTGGCCATGGCGGTCAGTCCGGATGGCTCACGTCTGGCGACCGGTGACGGTCATGGATATATCACCGTGTTCGACACGACGTCCTGGGCGCTTGAAACGGATTTCCGGGCAGCACTGAAAGGTCCGATCTGGGCGCTCGCCTTTTCGAAGGACGGCGATGTGTTGCATGCGGGCGGCATCGAGAACATCGTCTATTCATGGCCGCTTGCGGATCTTGCAACATTCGATCCGATGGCAACCGAGACACCGCAATTCCTCAAGAAACCGGAAGAAATGTCCAACGGCGAACGGCAGTTCGCGCGCAAATGCTCGATCTGCCACGCCCTGACCGGCGATACCGCGCGCAAGGCCGGGCCGACGCTTCATAACATCTTCGGCCGGCGTGCGGGCACTATTCCGGACTACCCCTATTCGGCGACCCTGTCAGGATCTGATATTGTCTGGTCGGAAGCGACGATCGATCAACTGTTCCTGGACGGCCCGGATCACTATATTCCCGGGTCGAAGATGCCGATGCAGCGGATTGTGGAACAGCAAGACCGTGACGACCTGATCGACTATCTGAAATCGGCGACGGCGCCATCCGAAGGAGATACACAATGAAAACAATGCTCATCGCGTTTGCCGCCATTATCGTGATTGCCATCGGCGCCAACCAGGTTCTGGAGCACCTGCGGTTTTCCAGCGCCGACTTCACGTCCAGCCCGTCCGTGCGCTTGGGGGAATAACGATTACCCGCAATTCGACGGAAAAAGGCGACGCCTGCCGCTAATTCTGTTGCACATGCGCTGTTGAAAGCTCATGAGCGGTACCTTGTGCGGCGCACAGGCCGTCCGCCCCGGGGTGCCCTTGAAGCTCGACGCAAGTCCAGTTGCATTTGACCAGGTCAAAAAAATCCCCCTCCTCGCGTGAGAAGGGGGAAGGTTTGAGCGGAGCATGCGACACAGATTGCTATCTGGCTCCACTCACTCGGAAAGCGAGAAGACGGTCAGACGGGCTCAGCTTGAGCCCTTGTCCGAATTCGGGAAGAACAGCTGCTGGCCGTCGACCTTGTAGTCGGCGATAGCCTGCTGGCCTTCCTTGGACAGCACCCAGTCAACGAACTGCTGGCCAAGATCGGCCTTCACATGGGCATGAACTTCCGGGTTCACCAGAATGATGCCGTACTGGTTGAACAGGATCGGGTCGCCTTCAACGGCAACCTTGTAGTCGCCCTTGTTGCCGAAGGAGATCCAGGTGGCACGATCGGTCATGACGTAAGCGCCCATGCCGGTGCCGGTGTTGAGGGTAGCGCCCATGCCGGAGCCGGTTTCACGGTACCAGTCGCCAGACCCTTCGCTCGGGTCGATGCCGGCGGCCTTCCACAGGCGAAGCTCCGCCTTGTGGGTGCCGCTGTCATCGCCGCGAGAGGCAAACGGGGCCTTCGCATCGGCGATTTTCTTCAGGGACTCTACGACATCTTTCGAGCCGGCGACGCCTGCAGGGTCGTTTGCCGGGCCGACGATGACAAAGTCGTTGTACATGACGTCGGAACGGGAAACGCCGAGACCGTCTGCAACGAATTTTTCTTCGGACGGTTTGGAGTGAACGAACAGGACATCGCCATCGCCATTGGCGGCGTTCTTGATGGCCTGGCCTGTGCCAACGGCAACCACGCGGACCTCAATGCCGGTCTTTTCCTGGAAGATGGGCAGGAGGTAGTCGAACAGGCCCGAATTCTGGGTTGAGGTGGTCGACTGGACGACAATGAACTTGTCTTCCGCAAAACTCGGCTGACCGGCAAATACGGTCGTCAGGACGGCGGCGGCAAGCGCCAGAAATGCTCTTCTGATCAATTTTTCCTCCCGGGGTAATCATTCAGGGATTGGGTGTTGGGTCCAAGGTAAAGCCTGCCTTCCCGCCAGGCGCGAACAGGTTCGCTTCTGGGGTTGGCCAGCACTTTTTCGACAGGGCCTGTCTCGACCACTGTGCCGTTCTGTAGAAACACGAGGTCTTCACCGAGGCGTTTTGCCTGGCCTGCATCATGTGTCACCAGAACAACGGTGACACCGCGGGCGTTGGCTTCCAGTACCAGGGACTCGATCGCGGCAGTGGAGGCCGGGTCGAGATTGGCAGTAGGTTCGTCGAGAAACAGGAGTTCGGGATCGCAGGCAAGAGCGCGCACCAGGGACAGGCGCTGCTGCTCGCCGCCGGACAAGACGCGCGCTGGTCGCCGGGCCAGATGACTGAGGCCCGCCGTTTCCAGCGCGGCCTTGACCTTGTCGGCGCGTTCGCTGCCCCGCAGGCCGCGAACGCTCAGGGCGAACTTGAGATTGGCGATAACCGAGCGGCGCAGCAACACGGGACGCTGGAAGACCATAGCCTGCGCGCGTCGGGCGGTGGCGTCCATCCGGCCGCCTTCCCACAGGATAGCGCCTTCCTGCGGCTGAAGCAGACCGTGCATCAATCGCAGCAAGAGGCTCTTGCCGGCTCCGTTCGGGCCCATGATGAGCGTGCGTGAACCGCGCCGGATGGCAACATCGACGTCGTGCAGAAGTTTTTCGCCGCCTGCCGAAAAGCCGAGACTTCTGACATCCAGCAAGGGGTCGTGCATTGCCGGGCTACGGCGCGACATCGTGGAGGCAGTGCCTGGTGTGTCGAAAGCTGCGTCACGCATAGGCGGCCCTCGCAGCTGAGGCACGAAGGGCCATGACACCGGCATTCACGGCAAAGGCGATCATCAGCAGGATCACGCCGAGCGCCAAGGCAAGCTGGAGATTGCCCTTGGATGTTTCCAAGGCGATGGTCGTGGTCATCACGCGGGTAACATGGTTGATGTTGCCACCGACAATGATAACCGCTCCGACTTCGGCAACCGCACGGCCGAAACCGGCCAGCGCGACGGTCAGCAGGCTGTAGCGGGCATCCCAGAGCATGGCTGTCAGACGATCAAATCGGCCGACGCCGAGCGATGCGAATTGCTCGGAATATTCCCTGTTGAGGTCTTCGATTACCTGACGTGTCAGCGCGGCGACAATGGGTGTCACCAGCACCATCTGCGCGATAATCATGGCAGTCGGCGTGTAGAGCAGGCGCAGCGGCCCGAGCGGTCCGGATGCCGACAGGACGAGATAGACAAGCAGGCCGACCACGACAGGGGGCAGGCCCATCAGCGCGTTCAAGATGACGGCGACGAGCGTTCTTCCGGGGAAATTGAAAGTGCCGACCGCCGCGCCGAGGGGCAGGCCGATAACGCAGGCGAGAACGACAGCCGTAAGCGTGACCCGCATGGACAGGCCGATGATTTCCATCAGATCCGGATCCAGCGCGACGACCAGGCCAAGGGCTCCAGCAAATGCCCCCCAGAAACTGTCCATTCCTGTCATTTCTCCCTCTCTATGGGAAAAAATAACGTAAAATGCCAAAGAATGAAACTCATGTACGACATGGACACGTACAAAAAAGCCACAGCGGAAGGTGCTGTGGCTTTTTTAGGTAGATCGTGAATTTTTGTCGGCTTGCCGAGAAACTCCTCAATACAGCCAGCGGGGCAGCCAGGTGGCGAACATCGGGAAGGTCCAGAGGATGGCGACGGCGACGATCTGCAGGATGATAAAGGGAACGACACCGCGGTAGATCTGGCCCGTTGTGATTTCCTTTGGTGCCGCGCCTCTCAGATAGAACAACGAGAAGCCGAAGGGAGGGGTCAGGAACGAGGTCTGCAGGTTGATCGCGATCAGGACCGTGAGCCAGATCGGGTCGATGCCCATCAGGATCAGGGGCGGGATCAGAACCGGCAGCAGGATCACCGAGATCTCGACGAAGTCCAGGAAGAAGCCCAGAACAAAGACGAACAGCATCGCGAAGATCAGTGCGCCTGTCGGACCGCCCGGCATTTCCTGAAGGATGTCGTGGACCCGGTCTTCCCCGCCAAGGCCGACGAAGACCAGCGAGAAGAAGCTGGCCATCAGGATGGTGGCGAAGATCATCGAGGTGACGGTCAGCGTGGACAGCATGGAAGCTTTCAGGAGCCCGTCCGCGAAAGCCTTCCTCAGGATGTGCAGAACGACGCCCAGGGAAAACAGCGCCAGCCCCGCATAGACAGCGGCGATAACGTAGCCACCGGCCGTGACATCGGAGCGTTGCAGGCGTATCGGCAGGATCGATGCGGCAATTGCAAGCGTCAGGAGCGCAGCTGTCGCCAGCACGATGAGCTTTGAGGACACCCCGAGACGGCGGCCTGCCAGCAGGATCGCGCCCACGGCACCGACGGAAGCTGCCTCGTTGGGCGAGGCGATGCCGCCGAGGATGGAACCGAGCACAGCAACGATCAACAGGATCGGCGGCACGATGGCGGCAGCAATCTGCCGGCCTGACGGCTGGTCGACATGTTCCGACATCGCTGGCGCATCATTCGGGAACAGGTAAGCCCGGCCGACAATGTAGGCGCAGTAGACGGCGACGAGCAGCAGACCCGGGATCATGGCGGCTGCAAAGGTCTGGCCGACCGAGATCGTCTCGATGGTGAACTTGCCCTGCGCGTATTGCGCCTGCTGGAAGGCATTGGACATAACGTCGGCCAGGATGATCAGCAGTGTCGACGGCGGGATGATCTGGCCGAGCGTTCCGGCAGTACAGACCATGCCGGAGGCAAGTTTGGGGTCATAGCCATTGCGCAGCATTGTGGGCAGGGCGATCAGGCCCATGGCAACCACCGTTGCGCCGACAATGCCTGTGGACGCGGCGAGCAGGGCGCCGACCAGCATCACCGAAACACCGAGACCACCTCTCATGCGGCCGAAGAGCCGGCCCATTGTTTCCAGCAGATCCTCTGCGATGCGGCTCTTTTCCAGAATGACGCCCATCAGGACGAACAGCGGGATTGCGGTCAGGACCGGGTTGGTGAGCACGCCGAAGAAACGCTGGCCCATGGCGCCCATGAGCTGAATGTTGAAGTCGCCCATCATCCAGCCGAGCAGGGCAAAGCCCGTGGCAACGCCCGCAATGGTGAAGGCAACGGGATAGCCGAGCAGAATGAAGGCGATCAGCGCGCCGAACATGATGAGATCGAGAGGCAGGCTCATGCGCTGACGCCTTTCAGCTTCTGAACATCGCGGATGAACGCGGCCACACCCTGGATCAGCAGCAGCACGCAATAGGCGGGAATGAGGGATTTCAGGAGGAAGGAGGCAGGGATGCCGCCAACGGAAATCGGCCCTTCCAGAATGGCCCAACTGCCGCGCACGGACGGCCAGGAGAACCAGATCAGCACGACGAGAGCCGGTGTCAGCAGGAACAGATGGCCGAAGATATCGATCCATGCCTGCGCGCGCTCGCTGTTCCTGGCATAGAAGATGTCGACACGGACATGGGCATTGACGAGGAAGGTGTACCCGGCGCCGAGCATGAAGATCGCCGCGTGGAAATACAGCACGCCTTCATCGAGAAAGATGAAGCTGTAGCCAAAGACATAGCGAAGCAACACGATCGTGAATTGCAGCAGCAACATCAGAAGCGCCGCCCAGCACAGCGTGTTGCCTATTACCGAATTGACACGCTCCAGCGCGTCCGCCAGTTTTTCCATCAAAGTAGCTTCCCGGTTCTTTTGCCCCTCAAGGCTTTCTGCCTGCCTGAACTTGAGATCGGGCATCCCGACGCTTGTCATCCCGGACGGAGCGGAGCGCAGATCCGGGATCCAGTACGCCGCAGCCCCTGTAAAAAGCATGGGCGCCGGTGACTACTGGATCCCCGCCTGCGCGGGGATGACAAGTGGAGGGCATTGCCGTTCCATTTCTATAGAGGCGCCACTTGTCCTCTGCCGTCCATCTTCCCAAGCGGCTTAAAACAGATGCCCAAACCTCAATATCCTTATAAGACTTGACCCTGCAGGGCATGCCGTTTCCCCGAAGCGAATTCTGACGCGAAGAGGAACCGAAATGGATCCCGGGGGCTCGCAATGGGACAACGACAGACAGGGCGATAAAACGCCACCACATCGGGGAAAACAGATTTCCCCGATGTGAGACGTCAACCCGATCAGTCGTAGTTGTAGTCGAGCATACGCGCGTTCATCTGGCCGTTGTCGGCATAGGGCATGTACTCGCGCATCAGCTTGCGGTAGGCGAGGAAGCTTTCGGTGATGCGTTTCACCAGCTCGTCTTCGTCCGCACGCAGTTCGGCGATCACTTCACCGGCGGCATTGCCCATTGCGACGATGACGTCGTCCGGAAGCTTCTTCACCATCACACCGTGATCGTTGACCAGCTGGGTCAGTGCCTGGGCGTGCTTGGTGTTGTATTCCGTCAGAACGTCGTTGTAGAGGCTGGCGCAGGCACGCTGCACGGCTTCCTTCAGGTCGTCCGGCAGGGCGTTGTAGGCTTCCAGGTTGACGGCACATTCTTCAGCGGAAGACGGCTCGCCGACACCCGGCCAGTAGTAGTTCTTGGCGATCTGGTAGTAGCCGAGCGCGCTGTCGGTCCACGGACCGATGAACTCGCCTGCATCAAGCGCGCCGGACTGAAGCGCCTGGAACATGGCCGGGCCGCTCATGGCCTGAACCGCCATGCCGAGCTTGGAACACATTTCGGAGGCAAGACCGGTGGACCGGAACTTCAGGCCCTTCAGGTCGTCGGCGCTGTTGATCTCGTTGCGGAACCAGCCAGCCCACTGCGGTCCGGAGTTGCCGCACAGGAACGGCTTCAGGTTGAAGCGGGCATAGATCTCGTCATAGAGAGCCTGGCCGCCGCCGTGGATCATCCAGCCGGCTTGTTCGGGAGCTGTCAGGCCGAACGGCTGCGAACCGAACAGCAGGATGCCCTTGGACTTGGAACCCCAATAGGCGGGAACAGCATGGTACAGCTCGGCAGTGCCCTGGCCGACGGCATCGAACACACCGTTGCCCGGGACGATTTCGCCGGCGGCAAAGAGCTTCACCTCGATGCGGCCACCGGACAATGCGGTGATGCGGTCCGCCAGCATCTGGGCAGCGACGCCCGGTCCCGGCAGGTTCTTCGGCCATGCGGTGACCATGCGCCACTGGTGCACATCCTGCGCAATGGCAGGTGCGGCCAGGGTGGAGGCCGCAACTGCGGCTGTGCCGGTGGCGCCGGCTTTCAGAAAATCACGTCTTTTCATGGTATTACCCCTCAGTCAAAGGAATGGATCGGAGTGTCCCGCCGTGCTTGATTGTTTCCCCGATATCAACCTGCTTTCATGTTGGACCATGAAAGCAGAAAGTTGATTGCATTATAGTTGCTGGGTCATCTTTCTGCGTCCATCAGGACGCGGGACGACCCAGAATCGCCGGCAGGTTAAGCCCCTGTTCTTTCGCGCAGTCCAGCGCGATCTCGTAGCCGGCATCCGCGTGACGCATCACGCCCGTTGCCGGATCGTTCCAGAGCACCCGACCGATTCGCCGATCGGCATCTTCCGTGCCGTCGCAGCAGATGACCATACCCGAGTGCTGGGAAAAGCCCATGCCGACGCCGCCGCCATGGTGGAGCGACACCCAGGTCGCGCCGGAAGCGGTGTTGAGCAGAGCATTCAGAAGCGGCCAGTCGGACACGGCATCGGAGCCGTCCTTCATGGCTTCGGTCTCGCGGTTGGGCGATGCAACCGAACCACTGTCGAGGTGGTCACGGCCGATCACGATCGGCGCTTTCAGTTCGCCGTTGCGGACCATTTCGTTGAAGGCAAGGCCGAGGCGGTGGCGCTGCCCAAGGCCCACCCAGCAGATGCGGGCCGGCAGGCCCTGGAAGGAAATGCGCTCGCGCGCCATGTCCAGCCAGTTGTGCAGGTGCTGGTCGTCCGGGATCAGTTCCTTCACCTTGGCGTCGGTCTTGTAGATGTCTTCCGGATCGCCGGAAAGCGCGCACCAGCGGAACGGGCCGATGCCGCGGCAGAACAGCGGGCGGATATAGGCCGGCACGAAACCCGGGAAGGCAAAGGCGTTTTCCAAGCCTTCTTCCATGGCAACCTGGCGGATGTTGTTGCCGTAATCGAGTGTCGGTACACCCATGTTCCAGAAATCGACCATGGCAGCGACATGCACCTTCATGGAGGCGCGAGCTGCTTTTTCCACCGCCTTCGGATCGGTCTCGGCCTTGGCGCGCCATTCGGCGACGGTCCAGCCCTGCGGCAGGTAACCGTTGACCGGGTCATGGGCGGAGGTCTGGTCGGTGACGATGTCCGGCTTCACGCCGCGCTTCACCAGTTCGGAGAAGACATCGGCGGCGTTGCCGATCAGCGCCACGGACTTGGCTTCGCCTGCCTTGGTCCAGCGGTCGATCAGTGCCAGCGCCTCGTCGAGTGAGTGGGTCTTTTCGTCGACGTAGCGGGTGCGCAGGCGGAAGTCGGCGCTCTTCTCGTCACACTCCACCGCAAGGCAGCAGGCTCCGGCCATGACGGCTGCAAGCGGCTGGGCACCGCCCATGCCGCCGAGACCACCGGTCAGGATCCAGCGGCCCTTCAGGTTGCCTTCGTAGTGCTGGCGTCCGGCTTCCATGAAGGTCTCGTAGGTGCCCTGCACGATGCCCTGCGTGCCGATGTAGATCCAGGAACCGGCGGTCATCTGGCCGTACATGGCCAGGCCCTTCTTATCCAGCTCGTGGAAGTGGTCCCAATTGGCCCAGTTCGGCACCAGGTTGGAATTGGCGATCAGAACGCGCGGAGCATCCTTGTGAGTCTTGAAGACACCGACCGGCTTGCCGGACTGCACCAGCAGCGTCTCGTCTTCCTCAAGGCTCTTGAGGCTTGCGACGATACGGTCGAAATCGTCCCAGGTGCGTGCCGCGCGGCCGATGCCGCCGTAGACGACCAGCTCATGCGGGTTTTCAGCCACATCCGGATGAAGGTTGTTCATCAGCATGCGCAGCGGGGCTTCGGTCAGCCAGGACTTGGTGTTGAGCTCGGTGCCGGTGGGCGGGAATACGTCGCGGGCGTTGTGGCGGCGATCAGTCATTGTTCGCTCCCTGGGTGTTGTTCTGGAATAAGGATGGCGCGAGGTTTTCCAGCGCGCTCAGGATGTCTTTCAGATGGGTCCGAAGCCGGTCGGCCTTGGCCTCGTCATAGGCAAAGGGCGTGTCTTCGGTGGCAAGATGGGTCTTCTGGGCGAGCTCCATCTGAATGGCGTGAAAGCCTTCGGCCGGTCGGCCGTAATGCCGTGTCGTCCAGCCACCCTTGAAGCGGCCGTTGAGGATCGACGTGTAACCTTCCGCTGCCTGGGTGCAGGCGACGACGGCAGCCTCGATGGCGCTGGCGCAGGTCGTGCCGTTGTTGGTGCCCGTGTTGAAATCGGGCAGCGTGCCTTCGAAGAGGAACGGCACTACAGAGCGGATCGAGTGGCAATCGTAGAGGATGGCGACACCATGTTTGGCGCGGACCCGTTCCATTTCCGCCTGAAGGGCAGCGTGATAGGGAGCATGCCAGGCAAGGCGCCGGGCCTCGATTTCACCGGTCTGCGGTTCCATGCCGGATTGGTAGATGGGGCGTCCATCGAAATCGGTGGTCGGGCAGAGCGTTGTGGTGTTCTGGCCCGGATAAAGGCTGACGCCTTCCGGATCGCGATTGGCGTCGATCACGTAACGATGGAAGTTCGCCTTCACCATGGTCGCACCGGGCAGGAGATCGGAATAAAGCCGGTCCACATGCCAGTCGGTGTCGGCCAGTTTCAGGCCGGTGTCGTTGAACCTTGCCTTGATATCGTCCGGAACGAATGTGCCCGCATGAGGCACGCCAAGAACGACCGGGCCATCACCGCGGAAGACGTCAACCGGCTGCATGGGCATCTCCCAGCGTGATCATGTGGCCGGCGGAAATCGCCGAGACCAGCTTGCGGCTGCGGATCAGGCCGGCTGCCGTTTCCAGGTCCGGTGCCATGTAGCGGTCCTTTTCCAGGGAGGGAACGACACCGCGAAGAGTGCCCATCACCGTTTGCAGCGAAGCGCTGGTCTTCAGCGGGGCGCGGTGCTCGATGCCTTCGGCGGCACACAGAAGTTCCACACCCAAGATCTGGCTGAGGTTGGCGTTCATGCGGGCAAGACGGCGAGCTCCGTGGGCGGCCATGGAAACATGGTCTTCCTGGTTGGCACTGGTCGGCGTGGAATCCGTCGAGCACGGATTGGCGAGATGCTTGTTCTCGCTCATCAGGGCGGCGGTCGTCACTTCCGCGATCATCATGCCCGAGTTCAGGCCCGGATCCTTGGCGAGGAACGGCGGCAGGTCGAAGGAAAGCGTCGGGTCGACCATGAGCGCGACACGGCGCTGGGAAATCGCACCGAGTTCGGCAATGGCGAGTGCAATCTGGTCGGCAGCAAAGGCAACCGGTTCGGCATGGAAATTGCCACCGGAAACGATCCGGTCGGCATCGATCAGTACCAGCGGATTGTCGGTTGCCGCATTGGCTTCGATCTCGAGCGTGCGGGCCGCCATGCGGAGCAGATCGACACAGGCACCGGCAACCTGGGGCTGACAGCGGATGCAGTAAGGGTCCTGCACGCGGGTGTCGCCCTCGCGGTGGCTTTCGCGGATTTCCGAGCCGTCCATGATTGCGCGCATGGCCCTTGCCACTTCGATCTGGCCGCGATGGCCGCGCAGCTCATGGATTTCCGGCAGGAGCGGTGCGGTCGAGCCCATGATGGCGTCGGTGGAAAGGCTGGCGGTCATCAGGGTCGCTTCAGCCAGACGCCAGGCGTCGATCAGGCCGGTGAGCGCACAGGCGGTCGAAAACTGCGTGCCGTTGATCAGCCCCAGGCCTTCCTTGGGGCCAAGCACGACCGGGGTCAGGCCCGCCTTGGCAAGGGCTTCACCACCGGGCATGCGCGTGCCGCCGAAATCAGCTTCACCTTCACCGATCAGGACAGCCGTCATATGGGCCAGCGGCGCAAGATCGCCGGATGCACCGACAGACCCTTGCGAGGGAACCATCGGCGTGACGTTTCTTTCCAGGCAATCCTCGATCAGTTTCATCACTTCGAAGCGAACACCGGAGGCACCGCGGCCAAGCGAGAGCAGCTTCAGCACCATCATCAGGCGTGTGGTGGTCTTGTCGAGCGGTTCGCCGACGCCGCAACAATGGGAAAGGATCAGGTTCCGCTGCAGGGTTGCAGTGTCTTCCGGGGCGATCTTGACGCTGGCCAGCTTGCCGAAGCCGGTGTTGACGCCGTAAACGGCCTCGCTGCCCCGGGCCGCCTTGGCAACTCGTTCGGACGCAAGGTTGATCGCAGCTTCCGCCGCGCGGTCGATGCGCACTGGCAGCTCTTCCCGGTAGATGCGTTCCAGATCCGCCAGGGTCACGGAGCCCGGTGTCAGGGTAAGGGCGCTCATTCAGAGCCTCCGAAAATGCGTTTGAAGAGGGAATTGAAGCCGATCCGGTAGGAAAGCTCCGCCGGGTGGCTGACGTTCCAGACAGCCAGGTCCGCCCGTTTGCCGGGTGCCAGCGTGCCCTGATCGTCCAGACCAAGCGCCTTCGCCGCTTCGCGGGTGACGCCGGCCAGCGCTTCTTCCGGTGTCATGCGGAACAAGGTGCAGCCCATGTTCATGGTCAGGAGCAACGAGGCGAGGGGGGATGAACCCGGATTGCAGTCCGTTGCCAGCGCGACGGGCACATTGTGCTTGCGCAAAAGATCAAGCGGCGGGAACTGCGTTTCGCGCAAGGTGTAGAAAGCGCCCGGCAAAAGCACGGCAACAGACCCGCTTTCGGCCATCGCCTTGACGCCGGCTTCATCCAGGTATTCCAGATGGTCGGCGGAAAGGGCGCCATAGGAAGCGGCCAGGGCCGCGCCGTTCAGGTTGGACAGTTGCTCTGCATGCAGCTTCACCGGCAGGCCGATGTGCTTGGCCTTGTCGAACACCTTGCCGATCTGTTCCGGCGAAAAGGCGATGCCTTCGCAAAAACCGTCCACGGCATCCACCAGTCCCTCGGCATGAGCCGCTTCCAGCGTCGGCAGGCAGACCTTTTCCAGATAGAGGTCGGCCTTGTCCTTGTATTCGGCCGGAATGGCATGGGCGCCCAGGAAGCTGGTCTTGACGGTGATCGGGCGCAGCTTGCCGATCTTGCGGGCGGTGCGCAGCATGCGCAGCTCCGTTTCCCGGTCGAGGCCATAGCCGGACTTGATCTCGATGGCGGTGACGCCCTCGGCGATCAGGGCATCGACACGCGGCAGGGCAGCTTCCAGCAGCTGCTTTTCGCTGGCTGCGCGCGTTGCCTTGACCGTGGAAACGATGCCGCCACCGGCCCGGGCAACTTCTTCGTACGTTGCACCTTGAAGGCGCATTTCGAATTCACGCGCCCGGTCGCCGCCGAAAACAACATGGGTATGACAGTCGATCAGCCCCGGGGTCACCAGCCGTCCGCCGATATCATCCGCGCTGAGCGACGCATAATGAGACGGCAGGTCTGCGGCCTTGCCGATCCAGGCGATCCGGCCACCTTCGATCACCAGCGCACCGTCCTCAATCAGGCCGTACGGCTCTCCGTTTGCGGTGAGCGTTGCCAGCTTGGCGTTTGTGAGGAGGCGTTTCAGCACGTCCATCTCCGGCTTGATTAGATTGCGATATAAGATAATATGCATGCACATATTAACGTGTCAACGGAGGAAAAGACGACATGTCGACAGTTTCTGGCGCGACGGTTTTTGCGGAAAAGGCGCTTCTGGCCGACGGCTGGGCGGAAAATGTCGCTGTCTCGATCGGTCCGGACGGCCGGATCGCCTCGGTTGAAAGAGATACGCAGCCAATCGGCGAACGCGTCGGCATTCTTCTGCCGGCCCCGGTCAACCTGCACAGCCACGCCTTCCAGCGGGCCATGGCGGGCATGAGCGAGCGGCGCGGTAGCGAAAGCCGCGACAGTTTCTGGACCTGGCGCCAGATCATGTTCCGCTTTCTGGACGCCCTGACGCCGGAAGATGTGGAGGCGATTGCCGCCTTCGTGCAGATGGAAATGCTGGAGGCGGGTTATGCCGCCGTTGGCGAGTTCCACTATCTGCATCATCAGCCGGGCGGTGCGCCCTACGCCAACCTGGCGGAAATGTCGGACCGCATCATGGCGGCCGCTTCAGATACCGGCATCGGCCTTACGCATCTGCCGGTTCATTACCAGTTCGGCGGCTGCGACGGACGCCCATTGGCTGCCGGACAGATCCGCTTTGGCAACGACTTCGACCGTTTCCAGAAACTTCACGAGCTTGCGTCTGAGGCGCTCAAGTCCCTGCCGGATGATGCGGTTATCGGCGTTGCCCCGCATTCACTTAGGGCGGTGGATGCCGACAGTCTGAAGAAGGCCGTTGCCCTTGCCGGCGGCAACCCGCTGCACATGCATCTTGCCGAGCAGATCCCGGAAGTGGAAGAGGTTCTGGCGGCCACGGGGCAGCGCCCCGTGGAATGGCTGCTTGCCAACCACGCGGTTTCAGAAAACTGGTGCCTGATCCACTGCACGCAGATGACCTCGCAGGAGACCGCCGGTCTTGCTGCGACCGGGGCCGTCGCGGGGCTTTGTCCGATCACCGAATCCAGCCTCGGCGACGGGATCTTCGACGGCGTCGACTACCTGGCCGCGGGCGGCCGCTTCGGCGTCGGCTCGGATTCCAACATCCGCATCGCGCTCTCCGAAGAGCTGCGCACGCTGGAATATTCCCAGCGCCTGCGGGATACCTGCCGGGCTTCTGTTGCAACGAAGGAAAAGTCCACCGGTCGGGTCCTCTTCGACAGCGTCGTGGCCGGTGGCGCGCAGGCGGCGGGGCGTGCGGCGGGCAGGATATTGGAAGGATCGCTCGCCGATCTCGTCGCACTGGATGGCACCGCCATCGACCTGGAAGGCCGGGAAGGCGACGAAATTCTTGATGCCTGGATCTTTGCCGGTGACGACCGGATGGTCGCTGAGGTCTGGTCCGCCGGCCGGCATGTTGTTTCCGGCGGAAACCATGTAAAAGGCAACGCCATCCGCGCGAAATACCGGGCCACCATGGCCTCGTTGCGCGCCAGACTTTGAAGAACGACTTGAACGGGTAGACGACTTGGCGCTTGCGGACACAAATTCCTGGACGGGCATTCGCGAAGAACTCCTTCGGCGGATCCATGACCGGATCTGGCAGCCGGGGGAGCAGATCCCCCATGAGGCCGATCTTGCGGAAGAGTTCGGCTGCGCCCGCACCACCGTCAACCGTGCTCTCCGGGACTTGGCCGAAAGCGGGCTTGTGGTGCGCAAGCGCCGGGCGGGAACGCGTGTTGCGCTCAACCCGCCTCAGCGCGCGACGCTCACCATTCCGATCCTGCGTGAAGAAGTCGAAGCGCTTGGCCGCACCTACCGGCACAGCCTTCTGGAAAAGGATCTCCGGCCCCTGCCGCCCATGTTGCACGGCGCGTTCCAGGTGACGCTCGGCGCGGATGTCCTGTTTTTAAAGACGCTGCACTTTGCAGACGACCGGCCTTATGCCTTCGAAGAACGCTACATCAACCTGGAAGCAGCTCCTGCTGCGCGTGACATGACGTTCGAGGACGTCAGCGCCAACGAGTGGCTGGTGCACAACGCGCCCTACAGCCACGGCGACATTTCCTTCTTCGCCGTCAATGCCGACAAGACCCTGTCGCGCAAACTGGATGCCTCCACGGGCGCAGCCCTCTTTGCGATGGAACGCATCACCTGGACCGGCCCCCTGCCGATCACCCATGTCCGCCTGATCTTCGCCCCGGGCTACCGGATGCGGACGGAGATCTGAACGGGGAGGGGCGTTTTCCGACGTCTCCAGCAAGGTTGTTCAAATACCGGCCGGGTATGGCTCCGCTCATTGCGATTGCGCCCCTTAGAGTTGTAACTGGGTCGGCAATCAATTAGGGTTGGATTCTGAAAGTTTGTTAACTAGTTGATTTATTTTAATTTTCGGATTGGAAAACAATTTCTGTCCTGACCAGCCCGAGCAATAGAGGGGTTGAAGAAAATCATGACTGTTGTTGGCGATGAGGTCATCAAACTCCTGGAACTGGGAGATGTCTTCCGATGGGTTACCGACGGGGAGCGGGCAAAAGCTCTGGAACTTCTTGAACGTGACACGAGGTTCGATGCAACAATCACGCAATTGCAATCTGGGAAAGTTCTGAGAGATTTTTTTACAAGGTACTTCAATCAGCAAAGTGCTCCTTCGCTTTACGACGCGGTAATGCTGATGGCAGCGAAAGCCGGGCCCGTCTCAGTTTCCAGTATCGAAAACAACCTGGCTGGTTTCTTCTTTTTCGACCGGGATGCAGCAATCCTCAACGCGCAATTTGGCAATCCGGCAAAGGTGTTCGGGCTTGCAAACGATCTTGCCGACAGCATGCGCAAGTACGGCTTGCTTTCGATCAGCACCAAGAAACCCATCACCAGTGCGACTATTCCCTCAAGCGCATCTGCGTCTTTCTCAGGCAGCGGTGCAACGGGACGTGACATCTTCAATCACCGCGTTTCTGCGTTTGACCAGGCACGCATCCTTTATGAGCAGAAGACAAATCCGCAAGGTGATCCTGGCGCATCCGGTCCCGTGTCGCGCAGCTACTCCAATCCGCTCTGGAATGGTCTGACTGTTCCCAGTTCCGCCAGTGAACGTCTTCGGCAGGCCGCGCGCATTACGAGTTTGCCGATCTCCACATTGTTTGAGCCGATTTACCTGAACGGTCGCCCGTCTCGGGGAGCCGTGATGAACGCTGCTGCAAAAACCTATAATCTGACGCCGGAAGTCATTGGAGCGATCGTCTTGGCGGAACAGCGTGATCAATCTCAAAACGAAGACATGCTGGACTACACCGCGGCGACGCATTCGGTCTCAAGGCGCACAACCTCTGTAGGCCTTGGTCAGGTGCGTGACGACACTGTCGCGCGTACGGATCTGTTCTCCGGGTTGCTTGAACACAAACGGAGGCAAGGTCTCGACGGCGCGCAGATCGCGACGCTTCTGACGTGCGACGAGTTCAATATCTTCGCTGTTGCGAAATACATCAGGTATGTTGCCAATCTCGTCGGCAAAAAGACAAAAACGGACTTGCCAAGAACCGCCGCTGCGTTTCCCGGCATCAATTTTGCCGCCTATGCGCAGCATGCCAGGAACTGGCCTGCGGACAACGTTGCGGCGCTTGGGTCCGAATACACCTCACGGCCGTGGGACGACAGGGTGACCGGTTGGGGAAGCTTTGTCGGTGAAGCTCATTCCGACATGTCAGGCGCCAAGATATCATGGTGAAGTGGCTGAAAATATTTCCCTTTCTGGTTCCGTTTATTTTGGCGTCCTGCAATGCCGAGCAGCAAAGAGTGATTGAGATGAAGACTGAAGTTGTCGACGGCCTGCAGTTTGGCGTACCCGAAGGACGCAAGGTCGAAACAGGTGCCGATCACATTCTGCTTTTGCCGGAACAGGCTCTGCGCGAGGTCGATGAAATCGCCATTTGGACCACCGCGCCGCAGCCGGTCGCCGGCGGGGTCGACACCGAAGGGGCCGATCCCGCCCCGCACACCTTGACGACAGTCGAAGGCGGCATGGGCGGCCCGGAATATACCCTCACCATTCCCAAACATATTGCAGACCGTCAGGCCTATGTCCGCGCCTATATCCAGTCGGAAGGCGGAACACCGGCGTTCGACGAGGCGTGGCAGGTTTGGGAAAGCCTGGCGGCCGAGAAGTAACCGACAGGGTCTCCGTAGGAAGTGAGGGAGGGGCTCTGCGCACCCCTCAACACGCACAAGATGAATATTTCTGTGTTCGCTTTTTGATCGGTGCCGCCTTCTGCACGTCCTGAGCAGTCGCCTAAGGCCAGCAGTAGCCCGTCTTAGAAGGACGGGATACCGACAGCTTCCTTGGCTTTGTCCGTGAGGGTGTCCTTTACTGCATCCACAATGTCTTCCTTGAGCGGTGTCTCGTGGATATTGCGTTCCAGCAAACGGCTGGAAGACAATTCCCGTGCGAGATAGAATGCAACGGCGCGTCCGCCAAAACCCTTCGAGAAGTTGGCTTTCTGCTGATAGATCGGGTTGCCTCCCCGCAGACCATAACGGCGTGCGCGTTCCATCAGGCCCATCACGAACTGGTAACGCTGCAGACCGCTCATCTGGCGACCATGTTCGAGACCGGCATTGTAGAAGAACCTCTCTCCCGGGACCTTGTCGTGAAGCGCGTAGTCGTGCCCTGGAAAGAGCGCCGCCGCTACGCCGTTTGCGAACCCTTCATAATACTTCTTGCGCAGCTTACGAACCCGCTCGTTTTCCGGATGGAGTTCCTTGAGGGGCTTGAGCAAGGTCTTCAAGAGCGCCTTGTGCGGCGTGAGGAGCCCGCCGCCACCGTCAATCGCCTCGCCCACGAGAAATCCCGTCAATTCCTTTTGCAGATCGAAATCCTGCGAGTTCGGGACGTGGTTCTGGACGCGGCGGTAAATCATTTCGCGTGCCTGGACGACGAGTTTTTCACCCTCCGGAATGTCGATATTGCGGTTGTCCCATCGTCGGTCGAGGATGGTGCGGCGCTGACGGCGCTCCTCCTGCCTGTGCGCGCGTTCCACCACATCGCCGATCAGCGCATCCCGGAACGGAGCCAGGATAAGTCCAGGCTTTGCGCCATCGAACATGAAGTTGAAGCCGCGAGGACCAGGCTTGTGGCAGCCGACGTATTCTCTCAGGTACCAGTTGATCTCGGCGGGGTCATAGGTCTCGAAGTTGGCATAGGCCACTTCTTCGGCAGGGATGCCGTCGCAGAACTTGCCGATCGTCTCCCAGCTGTCGCCGGCGCCGACAGGCATAACGACCCCGCACCTCACCCAGACACCGTCGCGCTTTTGTTCCACACGGTTGTGGGGAAAGTAGTTCCTGGGGATGGGGTTCTTTGGTTTTCTGATTTGAACGTGCATCAGATTTACACCTCTTTTTCGGTATCACTTGAGTTCTCGTTGAGAGGCTGGATATCACGCGTCCTGCAGGTCGCACTTGTGCGGCATGTCACTTGACTTGAAGGCGGCGGTTTTGAGTTTTGGGGTAAGGTTTTGGCCATTTTTTGAGGGCTCAGGGGGAGGGTATGATGCCCCCTCCACCGGTATTCCGGGTGGGTCACGGCGTGGCTGCGCGGTAAGATCCGGGCCCTGGATAACCTATTGCCTTGGGCGCTTTGCCGTATTCAAAAACTCAGACTATTGCGCTCTTGTGCACGCGTCATTGCTTGCTCTGGCAGGCAGGATTGCAGATCAGCGCGTAGAAGCCCGCTCTTTCTGGATCCAGTCCAAAAACACCTTGGAGGCAGGTGTTTCCGCGTAAGGTGGCGGGGTCCGGACGAAGTAGGCTTC
Organism: Roseibium algicola; assembly: GCF_001999245.1. Classification (NCBI taxonomy): domain Bacteria; kingdom Pseudomonadati; phylum Pseudomonadota; class Alphaproteobacteria; order Hyphomicrobiales; family Stappiaceae; genus Roseibium; species Roseibium algicola. The sequence continues at coordinate 3,799,695 of NZ_CP019630.1, forward strand.
ACTCAGGGGCGCCTGATGTTCAAAGGGACGAACAAGGTCACCGCTTTGGAGGAGGTCACCGACGAGCGTGTCATGTGCGAGGACGAGGCCCGCACCGTTCAAGGCTGCCGAAATCGCGATCACATAGGTCGACGCCAGATTGACTTCGGCTTCCCTTGCAAAGGACCTGCCTTGCGAGTTCATCCAACCGGACCAGGAGCCGGTGATGCCCGCGCAGTCGAACAGCCTGCCGCTCTCCAGTGAGCGCTCTTCTTCAGGCAGGCCGGGTGAGCATACCGGATAGCATTTTTCCTCGGCAAGCCGAATGGCGGCGGTCGGCATGTCCTCCGGACGGGCGAAGCGGATTTCCAGAGAGGCATCGGCCGCGCGCTTTTCGGTGTCCCAGATCGATGTCACGATATTGAGCGTCAGCCAGGGAAATTCTTCGTAAAGCCGGCGAAGGCGCGGGGCCAGCCAATAGACGGAAAAGGCCAGATTGCACTGAAGCGTCAGGTTGCGCCCCAGGTCACTGCCGGTGACAAGCTGCGTGCTCCTTGTGATCAGGTCGAAGGCTTCACGCAGGCTCGGCAGATAGGTTTCCCCTTCGAGCGTCAGTTCCAGGGCACGCGTCTTGCGCACAAAAAGACTGCAGCCGAGCAAGGTCTCGAGGCTGCGTACATGCTGGCTGACCGCGGACTGGGTCAGGTTCAATTCCTGCGAGGCACGGGTGAAGCTGAGATGGCGCGCAGTTGCCTCGAATGCCCGCAACCAGGCCAGCGGAGGCAATCCAACCGTCTTCATGCGTGCACCTCACTCATTCATCAACTGACATAATGTGTATTAATTTTATTAATGCAACGCCATCGAATATATTGTTTGTCAATGTTGGAAGCGCTCCCTAGCGTCGAAGAGAAAGCGAGGGAGACAGTGCATGCTGCGTGTTGCAGAACATTCGAACATCACTCACTGGGCGGAGCGGATCGACCTGGCGGCAGCATTCCGCTGGACCGAGCGTCTTGGAATGCACGAAGCTGTCGCAAATCATTTCAGCCTCGCCGTCAATGACGAAGGCACGGCTTTTCTGGTAAACCCCCGCCAGCGGCATTTCAGCCGGATCAGGGCATCCGACCTGATTTTGCTTGATGCAAATGACCCGCAAACGCTGGAACACCCAAACGCTCCGGACCCGACTGCCTGGGGATTGCATGGCGCCATCCACCGGCAATGCCCACATGCGCGCTGCGTCATGCATGTGCATTCGGTCCATGCCACGGTTCTGGCCTGCCTTGCCGACAGCACTCTGCCGCCGATCGACCAGAACACCGCGACTTTTTATGGCCGCTTCGCAATTGACGAGAACTATGGCGGGCTTGCTTTCGAGGAAGAAGGCGAACGCTGCGCGACGTTGCTTCGCGACCCGAAGATCAAGGTGCTGATCATGGGCAATCACGGCGTTCTGGTCGTCGCCAGCACTGTCGCGGAAGCCTTTGACCGCCTTTATCATTTCGAACGTGCTGCAGAGACCTACATCCGGGCACTGCAGACCGGAAAACCACTGCGCATTCTCAGCCCTGAGATTGCCGAGAAGACCGCGCAGGAAATTGAAAATTATCCCGGCCTTGGGCACGACCACTTCGCCGAATTGAAAGCCATTCTGGACGACGAAGGCTCGAACTACGCCAGCTAGGCACCGGCACGGCCCAGGCTGCGGACGCAAGGCAGCGGACACTCGAAACAAAATCATGCAAGGCCCGATGGTGACACCGCCGGGCCGGGCGGGCGGAATTTGCCGAATTTCCGGTTTTCGCGACTGGCCGTCCGTACCGGCAAACAAGTTGAACTGAAACCTATCACGCTCATCAAGGAGAACCATGGAATGGGAGAGGCCTTTACGCCGCAAAACCGACTGGCAGTCTCGCGGCGAAGCGTTCTCGGGGGAACTGCTGCGCTCGGCGCCACGGCTCTCGTATCGTCTCTTGGTATCGGGCCGGCCGTTGCCCAGCCCAAAAAAGGCGGAACGATCCGCTTCGGGATTGCCTCGGGCAATACCAACGACACGTACGATCCGGCAGTTTGGGACAACACCTATTCGCAGGTCTTCGCCTTTGCCCGCAACGGCTACCTGGTGGAGATCGCCTCGGACGGATCTCTCGTCGGGGAAGTGGCTGAAAGCTGGACTTCATCTCCCGATGCAAAGGTCTGGACGTTCAAGATCCGCAGCGGTGTCGAGTTCCACAGCGGCGGTACCGTGACACCCGATGATGTCGTTGCCTCGATCAACTATCACCGCGGCGCGGACAGCAGTTCGGCTGCCAAGCCCTTCCTTGCACCGGTTACCGACATTGCCAGCGACGGCGATACCGTCGTTTTCACGCTGGATGCAGGCAACGCCGATTTCCCTTATGTGGTGAGCGACTACCATATGCCGATCCTGAAGTCATCGGATGGCAAGATCGATCCCACCAGCGGTGATGGGTGCGGTCCGTACAAAGTCACCAACTTCAAACCCGGCTACATCGCCGAGCTCACGCGCAATCCGAATTACTGGAAATCGGACCGTGCCCATTTCGATGCGGTTGTCCTGATGGCCATTGTTGATCCGGCAGCGCGGCAGGCTGCACTGATGACCGGAAATGTCGACGTCGTGGACCAGGTGGATCTGAAAACGGTGCATCTGTTCCAGCGCGCTCCGGGTGTCCAGATCGTCTCGGCGACCGGCGGTCAGCACTATACGTTCGCCATGGACACACGGGCAGCGCCCTTCAACGACAACAATGTCCGCATGGCCTTGAAATACGCCATCGACCGGCAGGAACTCGTCGACAAGATCCTCTTTGGCTATGGCTCGGTTGGCAACGACCACCCGATCAGCCCGGCCAACCGCTTTTACGCAGCCGATCTTGAGCAGACCAGTTATGATCCGGACAAGGCGAAATATTATCTGAAACAGGCGGGCCTCAGCTCGCTGGATCTGCAACTCTCCGCCTCCGACGCTGCTTTTGGCGGCGCTGTCGATGCAGCAGTGCTCTATTCAAGCAAGGCAGAGGCGGCCGGTATCAACATTCAGCCGGTGCGCGAGCCCAATGACGGTTACTGGTCCGATGTCTGGATGAAGAAGCCGTTCTGCGCGGTCTACTGGACCGGACGACCGACCGAGGACGCGACCTTCACGCTCGCCTACGCTGCCGGGGCGCCGTGGAACGACACCTATTGGGACAACGAGCGCTTCAACCGGCTTCTGAGCGAAGCGCGCTCCGAACTCGACGAAGCAAAGCGCGCGGATATGTATCGCGAGATGCAGAACATCGTCAGGACCGATGGCGGCACCATCATCCCCATGTTCGCAAGCTATGTGATGGCACTCAGCGACAAGGTCAGTCATCCGGAAAAAGTCGCCGCAAACTGGCCGCTCGACGGTCTGCGCGCTACGGAGCGCTGGTGGTTTAGCTGAGTTCGTCTTCTCAAATCTGAAGCATTTTTGACTGGCACCTTGCACCTGGTTTCCCGCTGGGTGGCAGCTTCGCTTCGGACCATCGGGAATGGCGGCGGTGAGACGTCCGCAAATAAAAACGCCCTCATCCGGAAGGAGAGGGCGTTTTCGTTTCTTGCGGTGTTGGCAGCGATCAGTCGATGACCGAGCCCTCTTCGTCCTTCTTCATGTGACGCATGCGGGCTTTCAGGACCTTGCCGAAGATGATCGGCAGGACGAAGCCGATGATGGCCATGCTCCACAGGGTCAGCGACAGCGGGCTGTCGATCAGGGTGAACCAGTCGCCGTTGCTGATGGTGATCGCGCGGCGCAGGTTGTTTTCCATGGCGTTGCCGAGCAGCGTGCCAAGGATGATCGGGACCAGCGGCACGTCCAGCTTGCGCAGCACCCAGCCCAGCACACCGAAGCCGACCATGACCAGAAGGTCGAAGGAGGAGCCGGAGATGCCGTAGATGCCGACGAAGCTGACCATGGCCACGATGGGCATGAGGATGCGCGGCGGGATCAACAGGACGCGGGTGAAGAGACCGATCATCGGGATGTTCATGGCCAGCAGCATGAAGTTGGCAATGAACAGGGCCGCGATCAGACCCCAGACCACATCCGGCTGCTGGGTGAACAGCAGCGGGCCCGGCGTGATGTTGAGCGCCAGCAGAACCGCCAGCAGCACGGCCGTGGTCCCGGAGCCGGGAACGCCGAGCGCGAGCATCGGCACCAGCGCACCGCCCGCGGCGGCGTTGTTGCCGGCTTCAGGCGCGGCGACACCGCGCGGGTCGCCCTTGCCGAAGGTGCCTTCCTTGTCGACCAGTTTCTTCTCGAACGTATAGGAGATGAACGAGCCGAGTGACGCGCCGGCACCAGGCAGAACGCCGGCAATGAAGCCGAGCAGACTGGTGCGCAGCATGGTCGGGGTGCAGGACTTCAGCAGCGAGAAGCTGGGCATCAGCCGGCCGACGGTAACCTTGCTGGAGTTGGCGTCCGCATTGCCGTGGCGGTGTTCCAGGAACAGGAAGACCTCGGACAGAGCAAACAGGCCGACGATGGCAACCAAAAAGTCGATCCCGTCGTAGAGGTGCACTTCGCCGAAGGTGAAGCGCGGCACACCTGTCTGGGTGTCGACGCCGACGGTGGCAAGGCCAATGCCGAGCGCGGCTGCGAAGGCGGTCTTGGCCTGGTTGGTCGAGGCAACGCCGCCTAGGGTGGCGAAGGCCAGGGTGAACAGGGCGAAATATTCCGCCGGACCGAACAGAAGCGCGATCTTGACCAGCTGCGGTGCCAGCAGGATCAGGCCCCAGGTGGCCAGGAAGGCACCGACGAAGGAGGCAACGCCCGACAGCGAGAGAGCCTCGCCTGCGCGGCCCTGCTGGGCCATCGGGTAACCGTCGAGACAGGTCATCATCGCCGGTTCGTCACCGGGAATGTTCAAGAGGATCGACGAGATACGCCCGCCGTACATGGCGCCGTAATAGACCGACGTCAGCAGGATCAATGACGGCGTAGCGCCAAGACCGAGCGTGAAGGCAAGCGGGATGAGGATAGCGACGCCATTGGACGGGCCGAGGCCCGGCAGGGCGCCCATGATGGTGCCGAGAAAGCAGCCGAGCAGGGCCAGCAGCAGGTTCTGCCAGGTCAGCGCGATGACGAAGCCGTCGGCCAGTGAAGAGAGAGTTTCCATGGCGATGCTCCGTTAAAAGCCGAACGGGCCCTTGGCCAGGGAGAGGCCAAGAACGAGGTGGAAGACCGCATAGATGCCGAGCGAAGTCAGGCAGCCGGTGATAAGCGAGCCGATCGGTGAAGAGCCGAGGCGCCAGGTCAGATAGGCAGCGGCAACGGCTGTCGCGATGATGAAGCCGGCTTCCGGCAGAAGTATCGCGTAGAGGATCATCGCCAGCACTGCCATGGCGACTTCAAGCAGACGCGGCAGCGACGGCCATTCCGGCGCGACGTCGGGTTTCAGGAAAATCGCCAGCGACGACAGACCCAACACGGATGCGATGATCAGGGGGAACGCCTTCGGGCCGACGGCGTCGGACAGAAAGCTTTCTTCGATGACAAGAGCGGCCCAGGCATATCCCAGCGCGAGAAGTAGCCCGACCGCGCCAAAGATGCGGTCGCTCATGGATACCTTCCTAATAGCGGCTCCTCCCCAAGTCCGGCGGCCGCCCCTTATGTGTTCTGTTGTTTGTTGGCACCCGAAGTGTGCCACTGTGTCCGCCGACAATCCACTTTGCCCAATCGGGCGGACAATGATCAGGCAGACATACTTCCGGCGTTACGCTGTCAGTCTTAATGCTGCGTGCGGTAAACCGGATATTGCCCGCGTTCGGACGCGTCCTGAAAAAGAAGGGGGCACATGGACTGCGCCCCCTCCAGTCGGACTGACGGCATTCTTATTTGATGATGCCGATTTCTTTGGAGATGTTCTGGATCTGCTGAACCGAGTTGGCAACGAATTCCTGGAACTCGGCACCCTGCAGGTCGAGCGGAGCCAGACCGTTTGCAGCCATGATGCCTTTCCATTCTTCACTTGCGTACAGATCGGAGATCTTGGACACCCATGCGTTATAGGCGTCGTCGGACATGTTGCCCGGTGCGTAGAAACCGCGCCAGTTTGCGCCGATCGCGTCGACACCCTGTTCCTTTGCCGTCGGGAAGTCGGCGAATTCGCCGGACAGACGCTCAGGTGCCAGAACAGCGATCACCTTGATGTCGCCACTGTCGACAAAGCCCTTGGCTTCGGAAATGTCACCGGTGAAAGCCTGGACGGAACCGGCCAGAAGCTGGGTCACGGCTTCACCACCACCGTCGAAAGCGATGTATTTCACGGTGCGGACGTCTTCGATGCCGTAAGCGTTTGCAGCGATCAGAACCTTCAGGTGATCCCAGCCACCAACAGCGGAACCGCCGGCAACGGACACGGACGTCGGGTCGGATTTCATCTGGTCGAGAAGTTCCGGCAGGGTGTTGATCGGGCTGTCGGCCGCAACGGCGATCACGCCGTAGTCAGCGCCAACGGAAGCCACCCAGCGAACCTGGTCCATGGTGTTGCCCGGGAAGGCACCCTGGGCAAGGCGGGTTGCGGTTGCCGAGGAAGCTGCAACGATCAGGTCGTTGTCGTCGCCGCGCTTGTTGACGACTTCAGCATAGGCCACACCGCCGCCGCCGCCAGCCAGGTTCACAACCTGCATGGTCTTGTCGAGAAGCTTCAGGTCCTGAAGGGTCTTGCCGACCTGGCGGCAGGTGAAGTCCCAGCCACCACCCGGGTTGGCCGGTGCGATGCACTCCGGGTTTTCCGGCGTGAAATCGGCAGCTGTTGCGCCGAAAGCGGATGCGCCAAGGAATGCGGCCGCCAGCAGAAGGCGGGTCGTTTTGAATGCCATGTTGTGTTTCCTCCACATGTGCAAGGCTTTTGGTGAGCCCCTGGTATCCGTTGTGCCGCGTTAAAGCGGGTCCTCCCAACGGACGTGAGGAGAGCCTAGCGCCAAACCCTGTCATCAACCTGTCACCAGGGGGCACATTGCTTGCAAGCAGCGAAATTGCGGGGCAAGACTGGAGGCGGGAGGAACGAATCTTTGCGCCTTTTGCTCGTTGAAGACACGTTTGACATGGCGGAGGCGATCATGATCCGGCTGGACCGGTCAGGCATTGCCTGCGATCTGGCAAAGTCGCTGGAAGAGGCGAGGGCCTGCGTCAACGTTCAGCATTACGACGTGATCGTTCTTGATATCAATTTGCCGGATGGCCTGGGCACCGAGCTGCTGAAAGAGATCAGGTCTCGGGGCGAGCGCACGCCGGTGCTGATGCTGACGGCGGAATTTTCCGTCGACGACAGGGTATCCTCGCTCAATTCCGGGGCGGATGATTACCTTGTCAAGCCGTTCGATCACCGCGAACTGGAAGCCCGCATCCGCGCACTCTATCGACGAGAACAGGGCGACAAGGCTGAGGAACTGACGCTCGGCAGCCTCACGTTCAATGCTTCCGCGCGGGTCGTGCGTCAGGGTGACAGCCCGATCAATCTGACCCGGCGCGAATTCTCGCTGCTGGAGATCCTGGTCCGTAACCGCGGCAAGACCGTCAGCAAGGAACGTCTGTTCGAAGGGGTGTTCAGTTTCCAGGACACCGACGTCAGCATGAACGCGCTGGAGCTTTATGTTGCGCGGCTGCGCAAGAAACTCTCGGGCGGATCTGTCAGGATCGAGACCCAGAGAGGGCTTGGTTACAAGCTGGAAGTCGATGACTGATCTCATCCGCAGGCTGGCGTCGACCTCGCTCACCGCACGTGTTGCCTTCGGGATTGCCTTTCTGCTGATTTTCGGCGGGGTGATCGTTTCCATCGCGGCATTCGCCTATGGCCGGGAAGCGGCCAGAAGCGCCTACGACCGGTTGCTCCTGGGCGCGGCGACAGGCATTGCTTCGTCGATCACCGTTCAGGACGACAGGCCCGTCATCGAGTTGCCGGTTTCGGCGTTCGAGTTGCTGGCGCTCGCCCCCGACGACAGGATCGGCTATCGCATTATCGGCCCGGAGGGCGCGACGCTGACCGGCTATGATGAAATCACCCTGCCGACAGGCCGGCGCGATTTCCGGGAAGGGTTTTTCGACGGTTCGTTCTTTGGAGAGCCGGCCCGTTTTGCCGTGGTCTCGCGCCGATTTGCCGAGCGTACGCTCAACGGCACGATCAAGGTGGTTGTCGGCCAGACCCTGCGGGCGCGTAACGACATGGCCTATGACATCACCCGCAAGGCGCTCTACGTGCTTGCAGCATCCGGCCTGGCAATGGTGCTGTTGTCGGTCGTCGTCGTCCGCTCGGTGCTGCAGCCGCTGGAACGGATCGCCGGCGGTCTCTCCGCGCGGGACCCCCATGACCTGACACCGCTCGACACCTCGGTGCCGCGGGAAACGGCGGTGATGATCAATGCCCTCAACGGCTTCATGGCCCGGCTCGACCGGCAGATGAATTCCATGCGGCATCTGATCTCCGACACCGCGCATCAGCTCAGGACGCCTGTCGCGGCCCTCAGGGCCCAGGCGGATCTCTTCACCGACGAACCGGAACTTTCCCGCAAGGAAAAGATCGTCGAGAGGATACAGACCCGAACGGCAAGCCTCGGCCGTCTGCTCGACCAGCTTCTGAGCCAGGCACTGGTGATCCACCGCGGCGACAGCGCCAGACGGGAAAAGGTGGACTTGCGCGATATTGCCCTCGACGTTTTCGAGGAAGGCGATCACGCTGTTCTCAATCCGGAATTCGACGTGATCCTGGATATCGGCGAAGACCCTGTCGAAGTGCTGGCGGATGTGCAATCGCTGAAGGAAGCCTTGAAGAACCTCCTGAACAACGCACTCAAATACGGCCGCTCGCCGGTAAGGATCGGGGCTTCGCTGCAAGGCAGGCGGGCCAGTATCTGGGTGGAAGATGCGGGCGGTGGACCGGTGGATGGGGTTCTTGCCGAACTGGGGTCCCGTTTCAACAAGGGCGCGCTGTCGCGGCAAAGCAGTTCCGGCCTCGGTCTTGCGATCGCGCATTCCGTCGCCCTTTCCTACGATGGCGAATTGCGCCTGGAAAAGACCGGTGGGGCGCGTTTTCGCGCTGCCCTTGTGTTTGCAGCCGTACCGGAGGGGCGGACATGAAGCGACTCGCCTATATGTTGAAGTGCCTGGCTGCAGTCGTGATGATGCTTGCCTCTGGCCGGGCCGTGTCGGCACAGGAGCTGGTGGAGATTTTCGGACCAGAGACCACCAACCGTGTGCTGGTGGTGCGCTCCACGACGGATATTTCCATCTTCGGTCCGGTGGTCGAAAGCTTTCTGCGCACCCGGCCTGGGCTACAGGTGCGCTACGAGCAATGGGGATCGAACGAGCTCTACCGCCTGACCCGCCGGGACTGCCGCGACGGCGTTCCAGGCGCCGACATCGTCATCAGCTCCGGTGTTCACCAGATGGTGCAGCTGGTCAACGAAGCCTGCGCAGCGTCCTACCGCTCACGGTTGACCGAACAGTTGCCGGAGGCCCTTCGCTGGCGCGACGAATTGTGGGGCATCACCCGCGAGCCCGCGGTGATCGTCTATAACCGCGAGCTGGTGCCCGTTGAGGATATTCCGCAGACCCGCTTCGACCTGCTCGATCTCCTTCGGCCTTCCGGCACTCCATATGCCGGGCGGGTCGCAACCTATGACATCGAGCAGTCGGGGCTTGGGTATCTGTTTGCTTTTGCCGACGCGCAGGAAGCAACCACCTTCGGCGCGCTGCAAGAATCCTTCGGCCGCTCACAGGCGATTTCCACCTGTTGCTCGGTCGACATCATCAAGGGTGTTGCCGAGGGGCGCTACCTGATCGCCTACAACGTGCTTGGCTCCTACGCCCAGGGCTATCAGCTCAACGACGACCGGATCGGCATCGTGCTGCCGTCCGACTACACACTGGTCCTGTCACGCACCTTCATGATCCCGAAGCAGGCAAACAACGAAGCCGAGGCCGAGGCGTTCCTGGATTTCCTCTTGTCCTCGGAAGGCACGCTTGCACTTCGGACCGCATTGCTGATCAGCCCGCTTCTGGAAACGGAGGATGGCAACGAAGGCGAAGTCCTGAGTTCGACAGCCCTGCGGCCGATAGGTCTTTCCCCTGCGCTCATGGTTGCGCTGGATGCCCTGACCCGGGAAACCTTTTTGCGCCGATGGCGGTCGACGTTTCCCGGGCCATGAGGCGCCGGCAGGCGCGTTGCATGATGCTCGTTTCAGGTCCTCAGGAAACGCCCAGGAAGGGATAAGGCCCCGGAAAGGCGCCGACCGGAATGAGGTGGGTCAGGAAACCATCGTCTCGCCATTCGTGAAGCAGCATCCCGCCGGGTTCCTTGGTCAGGCTGTTGCCAGCGTTGGTGCGCTGGTCCAGCGTGACCGCATGCGAGGTGCCGGGGCAGACCTGACACAGGCTGCCGGAAAAGAGGCCGGCGATGGAGCGGTGCAGATGGCCGCAGACAAGCCGAACCTGCCCGGAATGAAGGGAGAGGGCGGTGCCCAGGCTGTCTGCGTCGTGCAGGTTCTGCGCGTCCATCGCCCTGATCCCCACGGCAAAGGGAGGGTGATGAAAACCGACTATCGCGGGTTTGTCGCCAAGACCGGAGAGCGCGTCCGTCAGGAAGGACAGGGTTGCCGGTTCAAGTGTGCCATGCGCTGCGCTTTCGGTAAGGCTGTCGAGCCCGACAACGGCAAAGTCTTCAAAATCGATCTGCCAGTCCAGGGGGCCGGTGCGGGGCATCCACTGTGCGTCTGCGAAGCTCTCCCGCATCGGCTCGCGCCGGTCGTGGTTGCCCGGCAGCACCCTGTAGGGCAGGTCGAGGTCCGCCATCAGCATCTTGAAGCGGTCGTATTCTTCTGGCGTTCCATGTTCGGTCAGGTCACCGGTAACGATCACGAGGTCGACTGGACCGATCTGCGGCAGCAGGTGGTTGATTGTGGCGACCGTTTCGGCAAGGGCCGCGGCCGTGTCGACCTGTCCGTAGGCGAGTGCTCCTTCAGGAACAATGTGGGTGTCTGAAATCTGAATGATCTTGGTCATGAATGGGTCGATGTCTGGTCTGCAAGGAAGATGAGGTCGGAGGGATCAATGGTGAGGCGCACGGTGCTGCCGGTTTCAGGGGCTGTCCTGCCCGGGTGCTGAAGATAGAGAAGGCCGGCATCCGGAAGGACGCCGCCCACGGCGAGACGGAAATGACCGCCCGAGAACGTGACGGTTTCCACTGTTCCCGACAAGGATCCTGTCTGGTCTAGCCGGACGTTTTCCGACCGTATGTAAGCTGTTTTGCCGGCGGCGCCAGCGGGAAGCTTCAGCTGCCCGCCAGGCAGCTGCAGTACATCGTTTTCCATGTGTCCGGTCAATGGCATGGCGTTGCCGATGAAGCGGGCGACGAAGGCATTGGCCGGAGTGTGGTACAGCTCTTCTGGCCTGCCGACCTGAAGCATGGTTCCGTTCGACATCACCGCGATCCGGTCCGCGATTGCCATCGCCTCGCTCTGGTCGTGGGTGACGAAAACAGCCGTGATCCGGAACTGCCGCAGCATTGCGGCCAGTTCGTCACGCAGGTTGTCGCGCAAGGCGGCGTCCAGCGCGGACAGGGGTTCGTCCAGCAGCAGGATCCTGGGGCGCGGTGCGACGGCACGGGCCAGGGCCACCCGTTGGCGTTGCCCGCCCGAAAGGGCATGTGTCGGCCGGTCGGCGTAGTCGGTAAGGCGGCACAGGCTCAGCACCTCGTTCACACGTTGCCGGCGTTCTTCCGCCGGCACTTTTCTAACCTTCAGGCCGTAGCCGACATTCGCGCGCACGCTCATGTTGGGAAAGAGCGCATAGGACTGAAACACCATGCCGACATTGCGATGTTCCACGGCAAGTCCGGTCACGTCGGTCTCGTCGAACCGGATCCGGCTGCCCGCATCGGGGCGCTCCAGTCCGGCAATGATGCGCAGCAGGGTCGTCTTGCCACAGCCGGAAGGACCGAGCAGCGACAGGATTTCGCCGGGACCGACGGTCAGATTGGTCGGGCAGAGAGCCCGCGTGCCATCGGCAAAGGTCTTGGCGGCGTTTTCGATTGTCAGGGTCATTGAGCGATCCTTTGCGCTCTGGCGGAGGCCCATTGCATGGCCATCAACAGCGGCACGATCATCGCGAAGAAGATGAGCGTATAGGCGGAGGCGACTTCCAGCCGCATGGAGGCATAGCTGTCGGCAAGACCGACCGGCAGGGTTTTCAGATAAGGCGTGTGCAACATCCAGGTGAGGTTGAATTCGCCGATGGAGAGCGTCACCACGGTCAGGGCACCAGCCAGGATGCCCGGCATGGCATTGGGGATGATCACCGTTCGAAACCGCGTGAAGGCAGACGCGCCAAGTGTCGCCGCGCTTTCTTCAAGGCTGCGGAAATCCATGGCCATCAGAACGGCCAGGACGGATCGCACCATGAACGGCAGCGTGTAGAGAACATGGCCGACGAGGATGAAGGTCCAGGACGTGCGGAACCCGGACAAGGTTCCGTAGAGCTGCAAGAGCGCGAGTGCCAGTGCGAGGCCGGGAATGGCGAGCGGCAACGAGATGAACTCTTCCAGCAGGCGCGACAGGCGTCCGGGATTCCTGGCAAGGGCGTAGGCCGCCGGAACGCCGATCACCAGCGTGACGGCAAGGCAGGCTATCGCGAGCCAGAGCGACAGGAAGATGCTGGCGGAATATAACTCCCAGACCCGCCCGATCCATTTCAGGGTCAGGCCAGAGGAAAGACCGCGAAAGTAGTTGGCTGTTACCCCGGCCAGGATCGACTGGATGGCCGGGACCAGCAGAAAGGCCGCAATGACAAGCGTGACCGCGCATTGCAGCCACCAGGCGAGGGATCTTTTCACGTCAGCCTCCCGCCGCAACCGTCGTTCCTGCAAAACTGCGGGCGATGTAAAGCAGGGCCCAGGTCACAAGGCCAAGCATAACGGACAGGGCTGACGCCATGGCGATGTTCGCCGACAGGGTGAATTCGGTATAGATCACCATCGGCAGGACATCGATATTGGTTGCCAGCGTGAAGGCGGTTCCGAAGGCTCCCATGGCGGTGGCAAAGGCGATTGCACCGGCGGCAACGAGGGACGGGGCAAGACCGGGCAGGATCACGTCGATGAGAATGCGCCACGGCGATGCGCCCAGGGTGCGGGCGGCTTCTTCCAGCGCGGGGTCGAGTTTTTCGACCGCGGCCATCACCGTCAGCAGGACGCGCGGGATGGAAAAATAGAGATAGCCGAGAAAGAGGCCTGTCAGCGAATAGGCGAACACGATGTGTCCGGGCAATAGCTGGTTGAACAGCCCCTGGCGTCCTCCCAGGAGGATGATCAGGAAGCCGATGACGACGCCCGGAAAGGCTAGCGGCAGGGTCAGGACGGAAAGCAGCAGGCCGCGTCCGATAAACCTGTTCCGCGCCAGGAACAGGCCGGCGGTGGTCGCCAGAGCAAGCGCGGCAAGGCTGACCGCCAGCGACACCAGCACCGTGTTGACCAGCGTTTCAAGATATCGAGGCGTTTGCAGGATCTGCAGGTAGATGTGCCATCCGGCTTCTGATTCAAAGGAAGCCTGAACCAGGCGCACCAGCGGCAGAGCCAGAAAAGCGAGGGCGAATACCGCCAGCGGTACAAGGCAGGCGGTCACGAATGTTCTGTCGGACATGAAGAATGCCTTCGGGAAAACGGGCCGGAACGCCGATGCGCTCCGGCCCGCAAGGTCAGGATTTTATTTGACTTCGTTCAGGTAACGCTCACCGAAACCGGCCTGGGCGCGTTCCATGTGGGCATAATCGACAGCAACCGCGCGCTCGTAGTCGCTTGCAGGCAGGAACTTCGCGGCGACTTCAGCCGGCAGTTCCACCGGGCGGGACGGCTGCAGGTAGGCATTGGTCCAGATCGCCTGGCCTTCGTCGGACAGGATGAAGTCCAGAACCTTCTTGCCGGCTTCTTCATGCGGGGCGCCTGCCACCAGGCTCATCACGTAGGGAACGCGCACGGAACCTTCGCACGGCAGCACGAACTCGAAGTTGCCGTCTTCTTCGTATTTGCCGCGATAGGCGTTGAAGTCATAGTCGAAGAGGATCGGGATTTCGCCGGAAACGACGCGCGCGAAAGAGGTCTGCTTGGGAACGATCGGATCGTTTTCGGCCAGTTCCTTGAAGTAGCTGATGGCCGGATCGAAGTTCTCCAGATCGCCGCCGAATGCCAGGTTGACGGCAACCGCTCCCGCATAGCCGACAAAGGCGGAAGACGGATCAAGATAGCCGACCATGCCGCGGTATTCCGGCTTTTTCAGATCGGCGAAGCACTGCGGCACCGGTGCGCCGCCGAGCGCGTCGACATTCACGAACATGCCGAGGGTACCGTAGTGAACGGCAAACCACTTGCCTTCCGGGTCCTTCAGACCTTCGGGGATGTCATCGAAACCGGCCGGCTTATAGGCGGTGACGACACCTTCGTTGCCGGCCTTGATTCCAGTGGTCACGCCGTAATAGGCAACGTCGGCGACCGGCGCGGCCTTCTCGGCCAGAAGCTGGCTGAGGGTCTGGCCGGAATTCTTGTTGTCATGCGGCATGGCAATGCCGAGCTTCTCATTGATGGCTTCCAGCATCGATGCCCAGTCGGCCCATTGCGGCGGGCAGTTGTAGCAAACGGCATCTTCGGCCTTTGCCGGCACGACGGCCGCCATTGTCATGGCCAATGCGAAAAGTGTACGTTTCATGTCAGTGACTCCTGAAGCGATCTCAAGCAGGTCTCGGGGTTACTCATTGGATGGCAGGGAAGTGGCAGCTTCTCTGCCATCGGCTTTTCCGGGAACGGGAGGGCCAAGGCTGCCTCCCGCGCGGAAACTGAATGTGGCGGCTGCGGACGGCAGGTCGGGGGTGGGCCGGTCCAGCAGCCTTGCCAGCACGGAATGGACGGCGCCCTGACCCATGGTGCGCGGATCTGTTTCGACCGTCGCCAGATGAGGGTCGACCAGCAGTCCGGTGGAAATGCCGTCAAAGCCGACCAGCGACAGATCGTCGGGAATACGCTTTCCAAGTGCGCGTGCGGCCTTCATGGCGGCAAGGGCGAGAAAGTCGTTCGACGCAAAAATTCCGGTCAGGGCCTGATGTTCGGCCAGAAGCGTGCCGAGCAATTCCAGAAGGGTGCCGTCCTGCTCCTCGATTTCCAGAAGAAGCGGGTCTGCCATGCCGAACTCGCGGCATGCGGCGGCAAATCCTTCGTAGCGCTCACGCGAGCGGTCGGAGCGATGGAACCGCAGGGCCAGAAAACCGGTTTGAACGTGCCCCTGGCTGTGAAAGGCCCTTGCGACTTCACGCGCGGCGGCGCGGTTGTCGACGGCCCACGCGGGCAAGCCGAAAGAAGAGCGGTTATAGACGAGGCAGCAGGGAAGGTTCCGATCCCGGATCAGCTCCAGAGCCTCGCTGTCGGCCGCATTGTTGACCGTCAGGACCAGGCCGTCGACCTGTTTGGCAATCAGGGTGCGTGCGGCCTGAAGCTCCAGCACTTCGTCGTATTCCGAACATGCCAGAATGAGCTGAAAGCCTTCGCGGTGGGCTTCCTGCTGGGCAGCCTGGACGACTTCGGCAAACACGGGATTGGCGAGAGAAGGGACAATGCAGCCGAGTGTCTTTGTCGAGCTGCTTTGCAGGGACCGGCCAAGCGCGCTGAATTCGAAGCCGAGTGCTTTTGCTGCCGAAAGAACCTTCCGGCGGGTGTCGGCGCTGGCGGAGCCGGTGCCGTTGAGGACGCGGCTCACCGTTGCAATGCCGCAACCGGCCTGCTCGGCAACATCCTTGATCGTCGGCGGACGCGATCTCACCCTTGGCTCCTTCAGTCTTGGAAACGTTTCCAACACTGAATACAGGGTGTCGATGTCACTTTGATGAAAGCGTTTCCAGAAGGGAAAGGGAGCGCTTTTCGATGCGCAGTCGTCAGCCGCAACCGGGCTTGAAACCCGCCGCCCGCGGGGACAGGCGGCGGGTCTTGGATCAGAACTTCTTGGCGAAGCTCAGCTTGAAGCTGCGGCCTGCACCTTCGTCTTCACTCAGGTGGTTCCGGTACGACTTGTCGAACACGTTGTCGACGTTGAACCGGACCTCACTGTCCGCCATGAAACCGTCGGTCGGTTTCCATGCCGCATAAAGGTTATGCAGCACGTAGCCTGCGGTTTCCTGTTCGTCTGCGCCTACACGGTCCTGGGCGGCGTAGAAGTCGCCCTTCCAGCCGAAGTCGAGGTTCCACGGACGGTAGACGTAGCCGATCTTGAGGAAGGCGCTGTCGGCGGGGACGGCATTCATGTAGCCGCCGGTGCTGACGTTGTTGCCCCGGATCAGCGAGGCGCCGAGAGATCCGTAGATGCTGTCTGTCCAGTAGGAGGCTTCCAGCTCAAGCCCTTCGTAACGGGCTTTCGGAATGATTTCCGTCACCACCGTCGAACCGTTCCAGTAGCTGGCGTAGTAGTTGGTGACGTTGTTCCGGAACGCCGTTCCCTTCAGGCGGAAAGCGTCACCGCCCATGATCAGGTCATCAAAAGAAAAGGTGACACCGGCCTCGAAGTTGTTCGACAGTTCCTTGTCGAGATCGTTGACGACGTAGTTCGAAAACACCTCGTCGAGGGAGGGCAGACGCTCGGTGTGTGCGACGGAGCCGAAGACGCCGAGCCATTCGGACATCTTGATCATGGCTGCAAGCTTTGGCGAATAGCCGACGGCGCTCTTTTCCTCGTTCAGGTTGATGGTGTTGCCGCTGCCGTCCACGTAGCTGCCGACAGACACGTTGCTGTAGTCGATCCGCATGCCGGGAATGAGGGTGATGCGGTCGTTCCACACCAGTTCGGCCTGCGCATAGCCGCCGACGTTGACCGTTTCGCCTTCCGGGTGAGACCCTGAACCACTGCGCACATAGGTGCCAAAATCACGCGGATTGCGACGCTCCTGGTACTGGCCGTCGATGCCGGTCGTGACATAGGCCATCCAGTCTTCGCCCAGCTGGAACGTTGCGACGTTGTCGGCCTTACCCTGCCAGGTCTCGTAGGAATATTCGGAATTGAAGCCGAACGGATAATAGCAGGTCGGCGGCGCGGGCGCAGGGGCGTACTGGGCGCAGATCTGATCCTGGTTTTTCTGCTCGACACGCGTGTCGGACCAGCTGAACTGGGCCTTCACATCAAGCAGATCGTTTCCTGAAAACCCGTTTGCATAACCGACAATCGCGGTCTGATCCGTCACTGTGCGGTCGACATCGCCAAAGTCCGGACCCCAGGCAATCTGGTCGTAGTTCTGGTCGTCCTCGTCACTCGACCAGTTCTGGTAACTTGCGAAAACGGACTGGTCTTCATTTTCCCCGAAGGTGTAACGGGCCTTGATGAGACCGTTGATGGAGCTGAAATCCGTGTCCGGGACCTCGTTGCCCTGGCCATCCGTAATGTCCTGAGACTGTCGATAGTTGAGGGCGCCGAGCAACTCGAGGTTCTTGACCGGCTCCGCCGCAACGATCGCGCTGCCCAGCCAGCCGTTGCCGTTCGAATCCCAGGAGGTTTTCAGCCGGCCGCCGATCAGGTCACCCGGATCGAGGAAATCGCTGGCATCCTTTGTGGTGAAGGTGATCACACCGCCCATCGCCCCGGCGCCATAAAGGGTTGATGATGCCGGACCACGCAGGACTTCGATCTGTTTATAGAGTTCCGGATCGGAGAAGAACGACCCCATCCGGTACTGTTCGAAAAACTTGTTGACCCCGTCTACCTGCATGATGATCCGGGTCTCGTCGCCGGAAAGAGCTTCACCGATACCGCGGATATTGATGCTTTCGCCGAGGATCGAGTTACTGCCGATCGGCGTGACGCCCGGGATCTCCTGGAAGACGTCTCCGATCGAGCGCGGTTGCAGGTCGTCGATGGCTTCCTGGTCCAGCACGGTGACGGCCTGAGGAGTGTCGATCGCGACTTTGGGCACGCCGGCGCTGACCACGATCTGTTGTAGCTGCGACACCGGTTGATCCTGTCCGGCAACGGGTGTCGCCGGTGCTGCATCCGCTACTGCATCCTGTGCAGCCGCCCCGCAATTAAAAGCCAAAACCCAAAGGGCAACACCACCCATCAAGCGGGTGTTGCCGGTCTTCTTGAGCCCCATAAAAATTCTCCAAGAGTGCGCGTTGTTCGCGTCCTTTTCGCTGCCTCTCACACAGCGTTTTAAACATGAGTCAGTGACTCAGGTATTGTGTTCCTAATGAAATATGAATATAGGAGTCAAGTATTAGATTGCGGTCGCCGAGGAAAAGCGTCTCTTTGGAATGATTCAAAAATTCCTAATAATCTCAGTAATTTACGTTACGGGATGATGAGGCGGGAAACTGAGCGCGGGCTGCAGGAAGACCATAGCGATTGGGGACAGAACTCATGAATGCCGATCAGATCTCCTCTGAAACCAGGCAGAGCGCAGCCGACATCCGGGCGGCACGCGCGGACAATCCGAAGATGCGGGAGCGGGATCTGGCGCAGATACTCGGCATTACGGAAGCGGAGCTGGTCGCCAGCTTCGTGGGTCATGGCGTGCGCCGTATCGCGCCGCGTTTCGAGGATCTGTTTCCGGGGTTGCAGACCGTCGGCACGGTCATGGCACTGACGCGCAACGAGAGCGCGGTGCACGAGAAGATCGGCCCGTTCGAGAAATTCGTGAACGGCAAGCGGGCGGCCCTGATGCTGGGCGAGCAGATCGACACGCGCATGTTTCCGGCCAATTGGGTGCATGGCTTTGCGGTCGAAAAGGCTGACGGCAACGATGTCCGCCGGTCACTGCAGTTCTTCGATGCCCATGGTGATGCGGTGATGAAGATCCACACCCGTGCGGAAACGGACCTGGATGCGTGGAACACTCTGGTTGAAAAGCTCGTGCTGGACGACCAGACGTCGGATGTGTTGCCGCAAGTGAGCGAAGCAAAACCGTTCAGCCGAAAACAGGCATCCGAAGGAGCTGAAGCGATGCTGCGCGACCGCTGGCAGGCGATGACCGATCCGCATCAGTTCCACGGACTTTTGAAGGATCTGGACCTCGACCGGGTCAGTGCCTTTGAACTGGCGGGCGATGCCTGGGCCTGGCCGCTCGACCGTGGGGCGGTGCCGGCCTTGTTGCGCCTTGCAGCGTCGGAAAACATCCCGATCATGTGTTTTGTCGGCAATCGCGGTTGCATTCAGATCCACTCCGGGGCGGTGGCAACGGTGATGGATCGGGGCCCATGGATCAATGTGATGGACCCGACCTTCCATCTGCATCTGCGGACCGACCACATCCACGAGGTCTGGGCCGTGCGCAAACCGGCGGATGTCGGCCATGTCACGTCGGTGGAAGCTTATGACAGCGACGGACAGCAGATCATCCAGTTCTTCGGTGTACGTGTTGAAGGCAACCAGGAACGGTCCGATTGGCGTGGCCTTGCCGAAAACCTGCCGAAACTGGATCGGGCGGTAAAGCTGGGAGCAGCGGAATGATCGGGTCTCTTTCGCGTTTTTCCGGCGTCTCGGCGGCTGTCGCGCTGACCGTCGCAGCCCTGGTCCTGCACGGCAAGCCACTGTTTGCGGAAGGCACGGGCAGTCCGGACAGCAGCAATGTTGTCGCCATCGGTGGTTCGGTGACGGAGATCGTCTACGCCCTGGGTGAAGACAAGAGGTTGATTGCCCGCGACAGCACCAGCATTTTCCCGGCGGAAACGGCAAGCCTTCCGGATGTCGGGTACATGCGCGCGCTGTCCCCGGAAGGTGTGCTCTCCGTCAATCCGGAGCTGATCCTGATGCTGGAAGGCAGCGGGCCGCAGGAAACAGTGGACGTGTTGCGCAAGTCCGGTGTGGCGATGGCGGATGTGCCGGAGGCATATACCGCCGAAGGCATCATCAAGAAGGTGCGTGTCGTTGGTGAAGTGCTCGGCGTCGAGGCGAAAGCCGATGCTCTTGCGGGCAAGCTTGAACAGGATCTGGCCGAGGCGCAACGTGCTGCTGAAAGCCGGACGTCAGGCGTTCGTGTCCTCTTCGTCCTGTCGACAAAGGGCGGGCGTATCCTTGCCGCCGGATCGGATACGGCGGCCAACGGCATACTTGCGCTTGCCGGTGCTGAAAACGCGACGTCCGGCTTTTCCGGCTACAAGATCCTCAGCGACGAGGCGATCGTCAGTGCGGCACCGGACGTCGTGCTGATGATGGACCGCCACGGCGACGGCGAAGACGCAACGAGCGGTGATGCGGTGTTCGATCATCCGGCCGTGGCGCAAACGCCGGCAGGGAAGAATAGGCGACTTGTCCGCATGAACGGGCAGCTCCTGCTGGGGTTCGGTCCGCGCACTGCAGAAGCCGTCCGTGAATTGTCGACCCGTCTGGCGGATACGGCAAGCTGATGGCACTGATGAGCGATACGGCCTTGCCCGCCAGAAAGGGACGGATTTCCTTTCTCCTTGGGCTTGCCGACCTGCAGCGCGGAGACAGGGCTCCGCTCGCGCGGGCCGTCATTGTGCTGCTCGCCGTGCTGACATGTCTCGTCGTTCTGGGAAGTCTTGCCATCGGCCCGATCTCGATCCCGGTTCTGGAGCTCCTGCCGCATGTGCCGTCCTATTTCGCGGGAGCGGGAGAGGGCGTGCCACAGGGCGTTTCGCCAAGGGACTGGATCGTGCTCATGGATATCCGCCTGCCGCGGGTTACGCTGGGAGCGCTCATCGGAGCGGCCCTGGCGGTGTCCGGCGCCGTGATGCAGGGGCTGTTCCGAAACCCGCTTGCAGATCCGGGCATTGTCGGCGTTTCGGCGGGGGCAGGTCTGGGCGCTGCCGCGTTCATCGTTCTCGGAAATACCGTACTGGCGCCGGTGATGGCGCTTCTGGGTATCTATGCGGTCCCACTGGCAGCCTTTGCGGGCGGCCTCGTCACGACGCTGCTTCTTTACAGGATCGGCACGCGCGGAGGCATCACGTCAGTTGCGACATTGCTGCTGGCGGGCATTGCGCTCGGTGCGCTCACCGGTGCGATGACAGGGCTATTGGTCTATGTGGCCGATGACCAGGAGCTGCGCGACCTGCAGTTCTGGGGACTTGGGTCGCTCGCGGGATCCAACTGGCAGAAGGTTGCTTCCGCCGCGCCAATCATTCTCACCATGCTGGTCTGCGTACCGTTCCTGGCACGCGGTCTCAACGGTCTGACGCTTGGCGAAGCCGCCGCCTCGCACATCGGCATCAAGGTGCAGCGGCTCAAGAACCTCAGCATCCTGCTGGTGGCGGCGGCAACCGGCGCCTCCGTGGCTGTCAGCGGCGGCATCGGTTTTGTCGGCATCGTCGTGCCGCATTTGCTTCGTCTCACAATCGGTCCCGACCATCGCTACATGCTGCCGGCCGCAGCGCTTCTTGGCGCCTGCCTGCTGATAGCCGCCGATACGCTGGCGCGCACCATCGTGGCACCGGCGGAAATGCCCATCGGTATCATCACCGCCTTTGCCGGTGCGCCCTTCTTCCTCTGGATCCTGCTGCGCAAGCGCGGCCTCACAGGTCTTTAGGGTGTGGTCATGTTGCACAGGACAATTGAAAATGGCACGGCGCTGGCACCCGATCTTGTTGTCGAGCAGGTGTCTGTTTCGGCAGGCAAGACCCGGATCGTGCAGGACCTTTCCTTTCACGCAAAGGCAGGGGAAGTGCTGGCGATCATCGGGCCAAGCGGTTCCGGCAAGACGACCTTGATGAAGGCAATGACCGGTGAACTGCCTTATTCCGGCGGGTTAACGCTGGCAGGGCTGGAGGTCGGTGGCCTGTCACCGGAAGTGCTTGCCGCCATGCGCGGGGTGCTGCCGCAGGCAAGCCAGATTTCCTTTCCGCTGAACGTGGCTGAAGTGGTCGGTCTCGGCCTGACCTCCAGCCGCCGGGAGCGGACCTTCCGTGCCCGGCGCATTGCCGAAGCCCTTGCGAAAGTCGGCCTGTCGGGGTTCGAAGGGCGAAGTTATCAGGAACTGTCCGGCGGCGAGCAGCAACGGGTGCAGCTCGCACGGGTGTTGTGTCAGGTCTGGGACCCGCTTCCGCAAGAAGGCCTGCCGCATTGGTTGTTCCTGGACGAACCGGTCTCCAGTCTCGACATCAAGCACCAGGTCCAGATCATGCAGCTTGCAGCCGGTTACGCCAAGCGTGGTGGCGGCGTCGTCGCCGTGATGCACGACCTCAACCTGACCGCTGCCTTTGCCGACCGGGTGCTGGTCATGCAGGGGGGGCGCCGTCTCGCCTTCGGTGCGCGGGACGAGGTCATGCAGGCGGAGTTGTTGTCGAAAGCCTATGACTTTCCGCTGGAAATCCTGACACGTCCGGGTGGTGGGCGGCCTGTCATCGTGCCGATGGACAACGGCTGAGGGTCTTTCACGCTGCTGATGTTCGACGTGGTCAGGTGGTCTTCAAACTGCGCAGCGCGGAGATCATTTCCTCTGAATCCCACACCCGGTCGCCAATAGCGGCGAGGGCAACCTTGCCGGTGCCATCGAGGACGTAGGTCACCGGCAAACCGCGCAGGAACCAGGTGCTCGGCATGGCCTTGTCCGTGTCCATCAGGACGGTGAGACCATCATGGTCGATCTCATCCAGAAAACCTTCGATCCGGTCCTGCCGGTCACCTACGTTGACGGCGAGCACTGCAAAGCCTTCGGGGCCGAGTTCCCGGTTGAGACGCGCCAGACCCGGCATTTCCTTCCGGCAGGGCGGACACCATGTCGCCCAGAACGATACAAGCAGGATCTTGCCGGAATAGTCGGCAAGCGTGTGGACGGTGCCATCAAGATCGGGAAGGTCGAGTTTGGGTTCGATTTCGAAGGCCGGTTCGGCCAGACCAAGTCGGAAGAAGTCGTTGCCTGCCGCAAACACCGTTCCCGGCAGCAATGCCATTGCCGCACTGCCGGCCAGAAGGTCCCGTCTGTTCAATTGTCTCATGCCCGTAATCCCGCCTTACCGCTTTCCGTCGTGCAGGCGAAGGTCAAATCCTCGTCTGTCAGTGACATCAAGGTAAGCGGGACAGGGCAAATTGAAAGGCAAATGGGATCACATTGCGCACACGGTGGCGCGAGTGTGATCCCTCGTTTCCTAGTGGGCGTTCGCCTTGAGGGTGGCCGCGCCTTTGTCGAAGCGGCCGTCGAGGTAGGCTTTCAGCGTTGCGGCCACCCCATCTTCAGCGATCATGCCTGCGGCGTAGCTGAAGGCTTTCAGGAAGGTTTCGTCGGAAGCGAGCCCACCGAATAGCTCCGGCATTTCGATGCGCGCAGGCTTGTCGGCGTAAACGCCTTGTGCCCAGGCCTTCAGGATGTCGGCGTTGTTGTCCTCGATGACATGCGGTTCTCCAGCCTCGTTGTGACCGAGGCAGTAACGGCACCAAAGAGCCGTTTCGAGCGCAAGGCCGGCCACCGACAACCCCTTGTCGAGGCGGTCCTGGATAGAAGGCAGGATAAACTTCGGCTGGCGGTTGGAGCCGTCAAGGCAGAGACGGGGGATCGTGTCTCCCACCGCCGGATTGGAGAACCGGTCCATCACGGTGCTGAGATAGGTCTCGAAGCTGACCCCCGGAATTTCCGGAACGGTCGGCAGGATCTCGTCTTCTTCCAGCTTTTTCAGGAAAGCGCAGATCAGTGGATCGGCCATGGCGTCATGGACGAAGTAATGTCCCAGCAGCGCACCCGGATAGGCGATGGTCGCATGACCGCCATTTAGAATGCGCAATTTCATCAGCTCGTATGGAGCGACGTCCTCGACGAATTCGACGCCGACCTTTTCAAGTGCCGGGCGACCGGCCGGGAAATGATCCTCCAGCACCCATTGGCGGAAGGGTTCGCAGACGACAGGGGCCGCATCGGTCAGGCCGAAGCGTTCCTGAACCAGGTGGCGTTCGCGGTCGCCGGTCGCGGGGGTGATGCAGTCCACCATGCCGTTTGGAAAGGCGACGTTGTCGGCAATCCAGCTTCCGGCTTCCGGCGACAAGGCCCTGGCGAAACCGGCAACGGCCTGTTTCGCCATATGGCCGTTTTCGGGCAGGTTGTCGCAAGACATCACGGTAAAGGGTTCAAGGCCTTTGTCGCGGCGGGCCAGCAGGGCGGCGACAAGCACGCCGAACACGGTCTGCGGCGCATCCGGTGAGGCGAGATCCGCCTGGATTTCCGGATGATTGACGTCGAAGCCACCGGTGTTCGGCTCGACGAAATAGCCGCCTTCGGTGATCGTCAGCGAGACGATGCGGATATCGGGTTCGCCAAGGCGAGCGATCAGCGCCTTGGGATCCACGTCGACGAAGTCGATCATGGCGCCACAGACCTGCGCGCTGAGGCCTTCCGGGTCGAGCTCGACCACGGTCGTCAGCCAGTCCTGGGCTTGGAGGCGTTCACGCATGGTCTTGTCGTAGGGCTTGAGGCCCGCGCCGACGATGGCCCAGTCACGGCCTTCGCCGAGATCGAACAGCTTGCTCAGGTAGATGGCCTGATGCGCGCGATGGAAGTTGCCGACGCCGATGTGAAGGATGCCGGGGGTCAGGTCCGACCGGCGATACGCCGGTGCCTTGACGGATTCGGGAAGAGAAGAGAGCACAGTTTCACTTAGGTTCTGGGTCATTGGTCAGCTCATCCAGTTGCCGCCATCGACGTTGTAAGTCTGCGATACGATGTAATCCGCGTCTTTCGACGCCAGGAAAACAGCCATGCCGGTGAGATCTTCGGCGGTGCCCATGCGGCCGAAAGGCACCGCGGCTCCGACCGCTGCCTTCTTTTCGCCGGGCTGCAGGCCTTCGTATTTCGCGAACATCGAATCCACATGGTCCCAGTGCTCGCCGTCGACGACGCCGGGGGCGATGGCATTCACGTTGATGCCGTGTTCGATCAGGTTGAGACCTGCCGACTGGGTCAGGCTGATGACCGCTGCCTTGGTGGCGCAATAGATGCCCACCAGCGCTTCACCGCGCCGGCCTGCCTGGCTGGCCATGTTTATGATCTTGCCGCCCTGACCACGCCTGATCATCGACTTTGCCGCGGCCTGCATCATGAACAGGGTTCCGGAAACGTTGATGTCGAACAGGCGCTGGTAGCTGTCGCGGGTGATCTCGACAATCGGTGCCAGATCGAACAGAGCCGCGTTGTTGACCAGGATGTCGAGCCCGCCTGTCTTCTGCTCCACGGCGGCGATGGCAGCGTCGATCGACGACTGGTCGGTGACGTCCAACTGCACGGCATAGGCATTCGGGCCGATCTCACTGGCCGCCGCTTCTGCGCCGGCCAGGTTGATATCGGCAATCGCTACCCGGGCGCCTTCCTCTGCAAACCGCGCGGCAAAGGCCTTGCCGATGCCCCGGGCCGAACCCGTGATCAGCGCGGATTTTCCTTCAAGTCGGCTCATGCAATCCTCAGGCCCTGGTTGTCGAAGCGGTGGATCTTGTCAGGAGCCGGGGTCAGGTGAACGGTGTCGCCATGACGGAACCCGATCTCACCGGACGAGCGCACGGTGATCGGTTCGTCGACGCCTTCCATATCGACATAAAGGAAGGTGTCGGAGCCGAGATGTTCCGAGACACCGACCTTTCCGACCCATTTGCCGTCGCCTTGCGAGACGGTCAGATGCTCCGGGCGGATGCCGATCGTGGCGGCATCGTATTCGGTGGCGAAGGATCCCATCAGGAAGTTCATCTTCGGCGAGCCGATGAAACCGGCCACGAACTTGTTGCGCGGCGTATGATAAAGCTCCAGCGGCGAGCCGACCTGCTCGATCTTGCCTGCCTGCAGCACCACGATCTTGTCGGCCATGGTCATGGCTTCCACCTGGTCGTGGGTCACGTAGATCATGGTCGTCTTGAGGGACTGGTGCAGTTCGGAGATCTCGAGCCGCATGTTGACACGCAGCGCCGCATCCAGGTTCGACAGGGGTTCGTCGAACAGGAAGGCAGCCGGTTCGCGCACGATGGCACGGCCGATGGCAACACGCTGGCGCTGACCGCCGGAAAGCTGACCCGGACGACGGTCCAGGTAATCCGTCAGGTTCAGCACCTTGGCAGCGGCGGTCACCTTGGCGTCCTGCGCCGCCTTGTCGATGCCGGCCATGCGCAGCGGGAAGGCGATGTTCTTGCGCACCGACATGTGCGGATAGAGCGCGTAGGACTGGAACACCATGGCAAGGCCACGTTTTGCGGGCGGCACTTCGGTGGCGTTCTTGCCGTCGATGGTGATGTCACCGGAAGAGACATCCTCCAGGCCTGCAATGAGACGCAGGAGTGTGGACTTGCCGCAGCCGGACGGACCGACGAACACCACGAACTCGCCGTCGTCGATCTGCAGGTCCAGCGGCGGGATAACCTGAACGTCGCCGAAGCTCTTGGTAATCTGCTTGAGGGTTATCTGACCCATGTTCAGGTCTCCTATTTAACCGCGCCGAAGGTCAGGCCGCGCACGAGCTGTTTCTGGCTGAACCAGCCGATGATGAGGATCGGGGCGATCGCCATCGTCGAGGCAGCGCTCAGTTTTGCGTAGAACAGGCCTTCCGGGCTGGAATAGCTGGCAATGAAAGCGGTGAGGGGGGCGGCGTCGACCGCCGTCAGGTTCAAGGTCCAGAACGCTTCGTTCCAGGACAGGATGATGTTCAGCAGCAGGGTCGAGGCAATGCCGGGCACCGCCATGGGTGTCAGCACGTAGATGATCTCGGACCACAGCTCCGCACCGTCCATCCGCGCGGCTTCCAGGATCTCGCCGGGAATTTCGCGGAAGTAGGTGAACAGCATCCAGACGATGATCGGCAGGTTGATGAGGGTAAGCACCATCACGAGGCCGACACGCGTGTCGAGGAGACCGGTATCCCGGAACAGGAGATAGATCGGGATCAGCACGCCCACCGGCGGAAGCATCTTGGTGGACAGCATCCACATCAGGACGTCCTTGGTGCGCTTGCCCGGCACGAAGGCCATTGACCAGGCCGCCGGTATCGCGATCAGCAGACCCAGAAGGGTGGAGCCGAAGGAAATGATGACCGAGTTGGAGAAGTGCCGGAAATAGTCCGAACGCTCCTGGACCGTACTGTAGTTTTCCAGCGTCCAGTCGAAAAACAGGAAGCTAGGAGGAGACGCAATGGCTTCCGCTTCCGTCTTGAAGCTGGTCAGCACGGTCCACAGGATCGGGAAGAAGATGGCGATGCCGACGGCCCACGCACATACGGTGACGAGAGCCTTGCGGCGGTTGGAGACTGCGCGCGCCATGGGTCAGGCCTCCAGGTTCTTGCCGATCATCCGCATCAGGAAGATCGCAACGATGTTGGCGAGGATAATGGCGACCACACCGCCGGCCGATCCGCCGCCGACGTCGAACTGCAGCAGCGACTGGGCGTAGATCAGGTAGGTGAGGTTGGTCGAGGCATAGCCCGGACCGCCATTGGTGGTGACGAGAATTTCCGCGAAGACCGACAGCAGGAAGATCGTCTGGATCAGGATCACAACGGTGATCGAACGCGCCAGGTGCGGCACCATGATGAAGACGAAGCGGTTCAGGAAATTGGCGCCGTCCATTTCGGCCGCTTCCAGCTGTTCGCTGTCCAGCGACTGCAGGGCGGTAAGCAGAATGAGCGTCGCAAATGGCAACCACTGCCAGGCGACGATCAGGATGATCGAGAACAGCGGTGCATGCGAAAGAAAGTCGAACGGTTGCAGCCCCAGAAACTTCGCAAAGTATGCGAACAGGCCGTTGACCGGGTTCATGAACATGTTCTTCCACACCAGCGCGGAGACGGTGGGCATGACGAAGAACGGGGCAATCACCAGAATGCGCACGATCCCCTGGCCCCAGAAGGGCTGGTCGAGCAGCAGGGCCAGCAGCACGCCGCCGACAATGGTGATGAGAAGGACGCCGCCAACGAGCAGCAGGGTGTTCTTCAGCGCTGCAAAGAAAGCCGGATCGGTGAGGAAGAACTCGTAGTTGGTCCAGCCGGTCCACTCTTCCATTCCCGGAATGAGCAGGTTGTAGCGCAGGAAAGAGAAATAGAGGGTCATCGAGAGCGGGATGATCATCCAACCCAGCAGCAGCAGAACTGCCGGAGAGATCATCAAACGGGCCGCCGCCCGTGAATGTTGGGTAGCCATGATGCGACCTTTGCTCGGTCAGAGCCAGAGCTCACGCGGAACAGAAAGGAGGAGACCGGCGGGACGGGCAGGCACCCGCCGGTCCGCGAAGGCTTCTACTTGAGGTAACCGGCCTTCTTCATTTCGCGTTCAGCGGTCGCCTGGGCAGCAGCCAGTGCAGCGTCCGCATCCATCGAGCCGGCAAGAGCTGCCGAGAATGCCTGGCCGACAACGGTTGCCATGCCCTGGAATTCCGGAATGGCGACGAACTGCACGCCGACATACGGAACCGGATCGACGGTCGGATTCTGCGGATCAGCGGAGTTGATGCTGTCCAGCGTCATCTTTGCGAACGGAACTTTCTGGTACTCCGGGTTCTCATAGAGAGACGTACGGGTTCCCGGGGGAACGTTCGCCCAGCCTTCTTCGGCTGCAACCAGCTCCAGGTATTCCTTGGAAGTTGCCCACTCGATGAACTTCTTCGCAGCAGCTTCCTTCTGGGTGCCGGCCGGAATGGCCAGCGACCATGCCCAGAGCCAGTTACCGCGTTTGCCGAGGCCCTTGTCCGGTGCCAGAGCAAAGCCGACCTTGTCAGCAACCTGGCTGTCCTTCGGGTTGGTCACGAAGGAGGCCGCCACGGTGGCGTCGATCCACATGCCGCACTTGCCGGTCTGGAACAGGGCCAGGTTTTCGTTGAAGCCGTTGGAAGAAGCGCCCGGAGGGCCTGCTTCGTTCATCACGTCGAGATAGGTGGTAAGAGCTTCTTTCCACTGCGGTGTGTCGAACTGCGGCTTCCAGTCCATGTCGAACCAGCGGGCGCCGTAAGAGTTCGCCATGGCCGTCAGGAACGCCATGTTTTCACCCCAGCCGGCCTTGCCGCGCAGGCAGATGCCATAGACTTCGTTTTCCTTGTCCGTCATTGCCTTGGCGGCTTCGACGATAAAGTCCCAGGTCGGGGCTTCCGGCATTTCCAGGCCGGCTTTTTCCATCAGGTCCTTGCGGTACATGACCATGGAGCTTTCGCCGTAGAACGGTGCTGCAAAGAGCTCGCCGTCGACGGTCAGGCCGCCACGGATGGCCGGCAGGATGTCGTCCGCGTCGTAGCTTTCCGGCAGGTCGTTCAGGGAAACGAGCCAGCCCTGCTTGCCCCAGATCGGAACTTCATAGGTGCCGATGGTCATGACGTCGAACTGACCGCCCTTGGTGGCGACGTCAGTGGTGACGCGCTGGCGGAGAACGTTCTCCTCCATGGTCAGCCATTTGACTTCGATGTCAGGGTTCTTGTCGGTGAAGTCCTTCGTCAGACCCTGCATGCGGATCATGTCGCCGTTGTTCACGGTCGCGATGGTGATTGTTTCTGCAGATGCGGATGCGCACAGAGCCGCCATTGCACATGCGCTGAGGAGCGCACGGGTATGAAATGCCATATTTTCCTCCCAAGCGAGATTGGGCATTTGCCATTCTTGCGGGCAAATATTCGCTCCAATTCGCACCCCGAGTCAAGATGTGAATTGCCTAAAACAAAAAAGGCTTCTCGCTGCACTGCGAAAAGCCTTTAAAATTCATATAGTTATTTATATTGGGAAATCGCTCAGAGCTTGAGCAATTGCTCAGCCGTCGTCTCGTTGGTGATCAGGCAATTGACAAATTTGCCGTTCAACGCTCCCAGCATGGCCGGCACCTTGCCGTCGCCCGCCGCAATTCCGTAAACCGGTTTCTCTCCGGCCGGCAGCAGGGGGGCACTGGCTACCAGGTCATTGGTAAGTCCTTCGACCAGCGCGCCTTTTCGGTCGTAGACCCAGCTAGTGATCTCGCCGATGGCACCGGCTTTCTCCAGTGCGCGCATTTCGTCGTGACTGACGAATCCGTCGACCGTCAGTGGTGCAGTCGGTCCCATGTTGCCGATACCCACGAAAGTAACGTCCGCCTGCCGGATGAGATCGAGGATATTGTGCACCGCTTCCTGGTTATGCAGCAGTTGCAACTCCTCGCGGGAGCGGGCGAAGACGGGCAGCGGCATCGGGTAGTGCCGGGCATTGATGCGGTCGGCAAGCCGGATGATGACGTTGTAGGCCGAGGCCGAGCCGTCCGACATCATGTTGCCCAGAAGCGAGACGATGCGGTGCTGCGGACAGTCCATCATCGGCAACTGATCCACCGAGGCGCGTAGGGTGCGGCCCGTGCCGTAGGCGATGATCTTGGGTTTCTGGGAGCGGAAATGACGTTCCATCTCGGTGGCGGCCGCCTGGGCAATGCCGACCGTGGAGGACGGGGCATCCGGGTCGCTGGGAACCACTTCGCAGCTCTGCAGTCCGAAGCGTTCCGTCAGGCGGGTGCTCAGTTCCATGCAGTTGGCGATCGGGTGGTCGAGCCGCACCTTGATCAGTCGTTCACTGACTGCAAGCGAAACCAGCCGCTGTGCCGATTGGCGGGACACGCCGAGCTTGCGGGCGATCTCGTCCTGGGTGTTGCCGGCAACATAGTATAACCAGCCGGCGCGGGCGGCGTCATCGAGACGGGATGCCTCGGCAGGAATTTTCTGTTTCATCTTAGTTGCCGTTGTTCTTCAGATCCGGCCTAAGCTGAAAGAATTCGCCGAAAGATGCAAACAGTTGCGCGGCACCCGCAGTGGCAGTGGCCGAATTCAGAAGGCCGGAAAGGTGCGAACCGCCAATGAAACGGTAGACTTCCATACCGGCGGCAAGCCCTGCCTTGATGCCGTTTTCGCTGTCCTCGATCACCAGGCAGCGCTCCGGTGCGACACCATGTTTTTCCGCCGCCAGCAGGAACAGGTCCGGCGCGGGTTTGCCGTGAGCGACTTCGGAAGCCGTGGTGGTCCGGCCGGCAAAGAGATCCGTCAGCCCGGTTATCTCCAGCGATCTGGCGAGCCGCGGCGGGCTGGAACTGGTCGCAAGGCAATAGTCCACGCCAAGGTTCTCGATCACCTCCCGCACGCCGTCGATCGGTCTGAGCTCCGCTTCAAAGGCGCTGAGAAGGCTTGCCCGGTAGGCGGTTTCGAATTCCGGCGGCAGGTCGACACCGAATTCCTTGCGGATCTGCTGCAGGACAACCGGATAGCTTCGACCCAGAAAATGGTGAGCGACGTAGTCCATGGTGATGTGGACGTTCCGCGTCGCCAGTTCTGCCACCAGCATGCGCGCGCTGATGACTTCGCTGTCGATGAGAACACCGTCGCAGTCGAAGATGACTAGGTCGATTGGCTGATTCAAACTCGGGGTTCCTGCCGATTGGAAAGTTAAAACGAACGACCTCATCCTGAGGAGGCGCGCAAGCGCCGTCTCGAAGGATGGGCCGCTTGCTCAGGAGTATGAAGCCCAACCTTCGAGACGGACCTGGCGGTCCTCCTCAGGATGAGGGCGGTGCAGAGAGCACGGCCGACAGAGAGGCACGCCGTTCCGGTCCCGTCAACCGAACCAGCGCTTCAGCCATCGGCGGAAGCCGCTCGTGGCTTCGCTCGCGCGGCGATGGGCGCTGGCGCGGGCCTGCTCGGCGCTATCGCCGACATCGTCCATGAAGTCGTCGATACCGTCGACCACCGGGTCGATCCGGCGTTTCTTGAAGGCGTTGACGGTCTTGATGATCAGATAGGCGAGAGCGACAAGCACCACGACGAACAGGATATTGAACCATGGGATCAGGAAGACATCCGGCCCGGAGACAACCTCGATGCTGATGGCATTGGGAAAGATCGTGAACAGCTCCACACGCCAGCCATAGTGGGTGACGGCGATCCAGACATCATCGCTTTTCTTGGCCAGATCCTGCGCCTGGGCGGTGATGTTGCTGCTGTCGAACTTGAAATAGGGCGGCCAGCCCCAGTCGGTGTCTTCGTTGCGATAGACCCTTGGCTTGCCGTTCGGCCAGACCGTATTGATGAAGCGGACGTCCCGTGTCCAGTTCTTGTTGGTACCTGCATCGGGGGCGGCCCAGAAGAGCGACGAAGCGCCGATGTCCATGCGCTTGACGTCGGTGCCGACGATCCGAACCACATCACGTCCCGGCAACGTGTAATGGAGGAAGGCGACAAGGATCAGCAGGAGCGGAATGCCGATTATCCATTTGATCCACTTCATTGTACCCCGTCCTCGCCGTCTTGTTCTCCGGGGATTGCACCCCACGGCCCCATGTTCCTGCCGAAGCCGTAGTCGGCCTGGTCTTCTTCCGCCATGGCGGCCTCCGGTCCGAACAGTTCCAGCCGCGTGCCGACCTTGTCGACCATATATTCCTCCGCAAGGAACTGGACCGCGTAGTTCTTCTTGGCTTCGCTCCAGCTTCGGTAATGACCGTAGAATGCGTCCTTGTGACAAATGAAAAGCTGGCGGAAGTCAAGCGGCGTCAATTCGGACAGCAGCATGTTGACCAGGTTCTTGTCGCGGTGATTGCGCGAGCGAAGCAGGTAGAAATAGGCCGCGTTTTCCGGTTCGACCCACAGCTTGTCGTCTTTCAGCTCCAGCCTGTGCACGATGTCGTTGAGGGCGTGATATTCCGCGGGGAGCTGCTGGTGATACTTGCGTCTCAAAGCGCGCAGGTCACGCCGCGAGACGTCCGACAGATCCTCGCCCTGGCTGGCGGCCGTGTCGATGACGATGAAGTCCAGTTTCTGTTTCAAAAGGCTCTTGGCGATGCTGCCGCCTGCATCGAGGATAGGCTCCACCAACTGGTTTCGATTGAGGAAATCGGCCACCTCGTAGCGGTCTTCCAGGCTGAAGAGGTGCTTCACGGGCAGGTCGACGACAATGTCCATGCGCCTGGAGGCGATGCATGCGGTTTCCTTCACATCGCGAAAGATGTAGAGGCCGCCGAAAT
Source organism: Roseibium algicola (assembly GCF_001999245.1). Classification (NCBI taxonomy): domain Bacteria; kingdom Pseudomonadati; phylum Pseudomonadota; class Alphaproteobacteria; order Hyphomicrobiales; family Stappiaceae; genus Roseibium; species Roseibium algicola. The sequence goes on from NZ_CP019630.1 coordinate 3,832,593, forward strand.
GGGAGGTATGGAAATTTCCCTGCTCATAGCTTTTCGAACTGATCGCCAAGGGGGTGCGGATGATGTCGCCGGTGTGCTTGGAAAGCTCGATCATGTCCGCGATCAGCACATCGTCCCACCAGCCGTCGGGCTCGCTCATGAACGCTTCGATCTTGTCGGCCAGTTCGTCACCTGCTTCGGAATGCCCGCCGACGGTGTCCGCCTCCACCTCGATCGCCCTGATATAAAACAGGTCCTGCGGCGAGGTGATGGAATAGATCGAGTTGACCAGTTCACCGACGACGCAATCGCGGATCGACAGCGCAAAGAGCTGTTCCTCATTGTCCTCGATGAAGCGTTTCAGGATCGAACGCGACGTGGAGAACCGCGCGTTCAACAACGGTGCGGTCTTCTGTTCGATCGACAGCAGAATGAACTGCCGATTGCAGCCGTGCGGATTGAGGTAGTGGATGTCGTCCAGCTCGTCGCCGATCTCCGGCGAAAATCCGGAGATATCGACGTGAAAGGCCTCGAGCGCCGTTCGCTTGCCGGTCAGGTGTTCCAGCGCGCGGTTGTAGCGGGCCACCATGGACGGTGCGGAGACCTCGTAGAGGTTGCCGAACATCAAGCCATGTTTGACGAGCCTCATCATGTGCGCGTGATTTCCATGTAGCGGCGCTTGGCTTCTTCCATGCGCTGCATCTCGCGCACGGCATTCTCGATGGCAACCTCGTCCGACTTGTCCGCATAGCGGAATTCGCTGTCCGCGTAGCGGTTGATTTCCTGGATGACCATGTCGACGGTGATCGGCTGCGCCAGGTCGGCGATCATCGCCTTCTTGGTCTCGTAGTCCTTGAACAGGAACAGTTCCGGATCTTCCATCCAGGCATCCGGCAATTCGAAGTCCATCGCCCGCACTTTCACGGCATCGGTGATGTTCTTGATCGCCCGGCCGGTGAAACGTTCGTCCGCTTGCTGGATGGCCTTCAGGTAGGTCCCGAGCTTGGCGATCGTGTCCAGGTCACCGATTTCAGCTCGCACTTTGTCGAACACCTTCGTCAGCGCATCTTCCTGTGGCCGGGAGTGACGCTCGTAGGACGCCGCAACGGCCTTCTTCAGGGCCTGGGCCTCGAAAAGATCATGGTCGCCGACTGGGATCGAGTGGTTCTTGCCCATCAGCAGATGCAGGATGTCGATGTAGTCCTCGCGGCTTTGCGGGCCGTCGACCAGAAAGCGGGCGCCGGCGCGCTGGCGCAGGGCGTCATCGACGTTCTCCGGATAGTTGGAGAACATGCCGAACGTGCAGTTGCCGCGCACCACAGTGTTGGCACCGGCAAAGCTCTCCATCAGGACCGCTGTAATTTCGAGCTGGCCGGCAGAGGACTGGCGATCGCCGCGCTTGCCGGCAAGCTGGTCTATGTCGTCGATGGTGCCGAAACCGATCACATTCGGGTCGGTGACATTGCGGATGAAGGCCTTGGCATTCTGGGCAGACTTGCCCTGGTAGCTGTCGATACTCTCCGTGGAGAGGTTCTGATAGCGGAACGGATAGCCGGCGACCTGGCAATAGTCGTTGACCATGCCGGCCATCATCTGGATCAGGGTTGTCTTGCCGGTGCCCGGCTTGCCGTCGCCCATGAAGGTGAAGATGAAGCCGCCGAGTTCCGCGAACGGGTTGAGCTTGCGGTCGAAATCGTAGGCCATCAGCATCTTGGCAAGCTTCATCGCCTGGTATTTGGCGATGTGGTTGCCGACGACTTCTTCCGGCTTCTTGAACGCCATGGCGAGCGTGGTCGAGTGCGCGCGTGCAGAAGGCGTGAAGCCGGTAATCTCGAAATTGTCCGCTTCCACACGGTAGCGGCTTTCCGAGAACGCCTGCAGCACGCTGACGCCTTCCGCGCGAAGTGTCACCTTTTCCATCAGCTGTTCGCAGAAGGACGTCACCAGGCCGATCAACTGGGCATCGGTTTCAATCGCGGCAGCGGCAATTTCCTGGTCCAGCTCCCAGAGAACACCATGAAGGGCGAGCTGGTCGTTGTCGAAAAGGATTTCCTCGACGTCGCCGCACTGGACTTCGGTTTCACCGGTTTCGGCTGAGAGCCCCGACAGGAGGAAGTCCGTCATGTTGGCAAAGACGTGCAGCGCAATCATGGCCGTTGCCGACAGAAGTTCCTGGAACCGCATTTTCTGCGAGGCGTCCAGCGTTCCGGCAAGGTTGGCGCGCTTTAGCTCGGCAAGGCCGGTCCGGTCGGCAAACTGGTCGGACGTTACCTGGGCGACAGCCAGCGCTCGGCGCAGGGACCGCAGAACGCTCGCCTGAAGCGGGGTGGTCAGAGCATCGTCGTCGCATTCCAGAATGCGGTTTGAAAGCTGCACACCTTCGGGACGGGCCGTGGAACGGGTGACGAGGCCGGGCGTCGTGGAGCGGAACCGCCGGCGGGCGCCAAGGCCGGGTGAACGGTCCTGTGCAACGGGCGCATCCGACTTCTTGGCGATCCGCGGGGTGTGGTCGAAGCCCTGGAGCATTGCTTCCGCAAAGGCGTATTTCTCGCGGATCTTGTCTTCTTTCAGTTCCATGAGGTCGTTGGAAAGGGTCACGCGAAAAACCTATTTGTAACTGAGGATCTTGCCCGAAGGGCTGACGACATACTTGCGGATATTGGCAAAGCCCGGCGGGTTTCGCTCTTCCAGAATTTGATAAGGCCGCTGCGGCAGGATCAGCGATCGCTGCTGGTGTGTATGGCCAGCGACTTCCTGTGATGCCGGATTGTGTGCCGACAGCGGATCGAGTTGGTAGATCTGCCGCTCGACCGACGAAAAGAAGCCTGCGGATTCGAACTCGGAGCCGGAGGCGACCAGGGTTTCGGTCGTCCAGGCCAGAGCCCAGTCTTCTCCAGGACGACCGGCGGCTTCGGCCAGGACGTCGCGCAGCGGACCGGACTGTTGGGTGAAGGTGTGGCTGTACATCGGCCCCAGAAAGAACCGGCGCAGGCGCTTGGGATGCAGGTCATCGAAGTCGCGGTCGAAGCCGCGGGCGATTGTCACCAGCTTCAGGGACGCCGAGGATTGTGCGGTCAGATGGCTCTGGACGCGCGGCCAACGGCGCTCGTCCTTGGCCAGGGGCCACTTGCCGCTGTCTTCCAGGTCGAGAATGTAGATCAGCGGAATGTTCTGCTGACTGTCATAGACGGCCCAATGCAGCCTGTAGAGGCGGCGGTTGTCGACGACGTTGCCCATCCAGGCCAGACGTGGGTCGTTCCGTGCCCAGAACAGGTCGCCCTTGGCGAGCTCTTCGTAATACTGGCGCTGCGAGGCGGCAAACTGCAGGTTGGTCGGCGAGGACTGTTCACGCAGGATATGGTTGACCATCTCCAGCTTGAGTTCGCGCATTGCCGGCAGCGACCGTAAATGCTTGTCCGCCTGCATGGCGTCGTTCGCCATCTGCAGCAGCTCCTGATAGATCGGGAAGCCGCTGTCCTGACGGTCGATGTTCAAAAGCGAGGGCAGCATGTCCGACACGCGGCCCGCCAGCAGATATTTGTAGGAAAGCGCCGTGAAGGTTCCCGACAGCGCTTCCAGGTATTCTTTCAGAACCGGTATTTCCGAGGCGAGCGCAGTGTTCTCGTTGATGACGCTTTCCGCCACCCCTTGCAAATGCGAGATGATCCGCTCGAACTTGGCGAAGTAGCGCCGTGTTTCATGCGCTTCTTCCAGGGTTCTGTGGTCCAGGGTCAGATCCACGGTTCAGACCCTCAGGCCCCGTACGTGTTCTTGTCGTGCTTCTCGACGATCTGCTGGAACCGGCGCGCGAAACGCTCGTCCGACTTGGCCTTTTCCTCCAGCACCTTGCGGGCGAACACCATGTGGTCCTCATGGGCTTCCATCATGTCGGCCATGCGCTGGTTGGTTGCCGAGCCGATGGCGGCCATCGCGGACTGGGCTTCCTTGTCGGTGGCCACGCCGATCTCGTTGATCTTGTGGGCGATATCCTGCTGCTGGGCCGTCTTGAGGGATTTCACAAGCGCATCGTAGAGCACGACGCGCTGCTTTGTATCCGTCTGCAGCTTGTTGATCAGCACCATCTGGGTGGCCGCCTGGTTCTGAAGGCTGTCGACCCAGGTCTTTCCCTTTTCGATGTAGCGTTCCAGCGTCTGGCTCTCGGCCAGTTTGACCTGCTCTTCCTGGGCCAGGCGGTTGTATTCGGCATTCATCTCCGCCAGCTGGCTCTCCAGCTTGGTGCGCTCGGAGGCATCGGTCTCCACGGAAATCTTGTTTTCCAGAGCAATCACGTCCGGATCCATGGCCACAAGCTTGGCCTTGATTTCCTCCAGTGTGCCGACTGTCTGTTCGCGCTGGCTCAGCGTGTCGCTGAGGTTGGTTTCCACGCGCTTGGAATGTTCGTTCAGCGTGTTGAGCTGCTCCTGCAGAAGTTGTCCGATGACATTGGACTTGGTGATCAGGTCCTGAAGCTTGTCGTCGATGCTGGCGGAGCGCATGCGTTCCTGGCGGATGCTGTCGGAGCGCTGCTTGGAAAAGATGCCGATGAAGCTTTCCCATCCGGTCTTCGTGCGCATGGCATCGAAGTCCTTGGAGAAGGTCGCGGTGACATCGTCAAGACCCATGATGAGCTCGGCGATGTTGGCGCCCATGAGCTCGGTGTGCTTGTGAACATCGTCCAGTGACGCGTTCTCGATGTCGATGGAAATGTCCTGCCCGGTGTCCAGCTTGGACTTCGCGGTTTCGATCTTCGAGGTCAGCTCGTCGATCTTCTGCCTCGCGGCGGCAACTTCCTTTTTCGACTTTTCAATCTGAGCGCTGAAATCCGCCATGGGCCCCTTCCGGATAAAAATTTTTCAAAGTGATTCTTATTTAGCAAGTCTTCTTGGAAATACAATTACAACGCGCTTGCCGAAACGTCATGGTTCCACATGCTTGCGGCGTGTTTCGTGGACGGCGTGAAGCTGCTCAGTCTTGAAGACGGCCGGGGAAGCCGATGCTGGATGCCCGTTGTACCCGCAGCCAGAGTTGTCCGTCGAAGGCCTTCCTGTCTAGAAAATCCACACGAAGTCCGAGACTGGTGCACTCGGTGTCGATCCAGGACTTGCTGTGGCGAACGATCCCCGGTTCATCGGAAACATGGCTGGTGCCGACCCATGCTGTGCCGTTGTAGTCCTCTTCCGGGGACCTCGCAGGGAGGTAGGAAACGAGGAAAACCGCATTCTCGTTCGAGTTCTGGAGAAAACCCTCCAGCATCGTGCGGATATGAGACTTGCTGCAATGGGTCCAGATGGACCCCGCCAGAACCATGTCGAACTTTTTACCGAACACGGACAGGTCGAATTCGGCATTGTGGTCGAAACGCGGCTGTCTTTGTCGAAGGACCTGATCATCAAACAACAGATCAAGTCCCCAACGCACCCTGTCGCGGTGCGGTTCGATACCGCAGTAGTTTTGCTCTCCAAGAAAGGGAATCAGCCAGTAGGCGGTCCGCAGACAACCGCAGCCGATTTCCAGCACGCTCCTTTCCGGCGACAAGCCTTCGCGCAGGAGCTCTGCGAATTGACGTCTGCCACCTTCATCGAAGGTCTGGGTCGGCACGCCAAGAAATCCGTGGTCGAGCGCCATCTTCTCGCCAAGGCGCTGGACGTTTGTTTTTTGCTGATCCGATGCTGTCTTCATTGCCTTGTCTGTCTGCCCGCAACACGTTCTGTGTGAAGGTGTCAGGTCTCGCGGTTCGTGGTGTTTGTCCTGTCGTAGCAGGACGGGAACGGGCATGTGGACTACCGCGAAACAGCACCTGCGGCAAAGGCGTATTTGAAAGCTTTTGACCTTTCACGCCGTCAACGGCTATGCCATTGTTCCGCAGACCTGATCTTCAAAAACAACAACAACAGCCCCGTCAAATCACATGAGCCAATCCGAAACGCCAGAAGAACGTTTTCCCGACGTGCTTTTTTACAATGCCTCACTCACGGAGGTGCAGGAAAACGTCACAATAGGACCCGGTACACGTGTCGGTTCCATGACGATAATTCACAAGAATGCAAGCATTGGTTCTGGAACTACTATCGGGTCGCATTGCAATATTTGCGAATGTGTCATTGGCGATAATGTTTCCATTCAGACCGGCTGCCATATTACACGTGGGGTTACTGTTGAAGATGACGTCTTCATCGGCCCGCAAGTCGTAACGCTCAACGACAAGCTGAAAGGTGGGCCAATGGTCTATCCCTATATCGAGCGCGGAGCGAAGATCGGTGGTGGCAGCCGCATTCTTCCAGGTGTTCGTGTCGGCGCAAATGCAGTTGTCGGTGCCGGCAGTGTTGTGACCAGAGACGTTCCTCCGGGTGCCCTCGTGGTTGGTAACCCGGCTCGTGTCAGATCCGACGGACAGGACAGGCAAGCTCAGAAATCCCCATGAAGGACCTGATCCTGAACCTTGCACCCACGGGTATGGTGCCGACCCGTGCCATGTCGTCGGCCGTGCCGCTGTCGCCGGACGAGATCATCGCCGACTGCCGCCTGTGTGCGGACCTTGGCGCGACGATCCTGCACATTCATGCAAGAGACGAGGATGGCCGGCCAACATTCCGGAAAGACATATACGCGCGGATCATTGCAGGTATCCGGGAAACGCACCCGGATGTGATCATCTGCGTGTCCCTCAGCGGTCGGAACTTCCCGGAGTTCGAACGACGTTCAGACCCCTTGCAGCTGACAGGGGACCTCAGGCCTGACATGGCCAGCCTCACGCTGTCCTCGCTGAATTTTGCCCGCACCGAAAGTATCAATGCACCGGATATGGTTGCCCGCCTTGCAAAGACCATGGAAGACCGCGGCATTCGTCCCGAGCTGGAGGTCTTTGATGCGGGCATGGTGAATTACGCCAGGTATCTTGCAGACCGCGGGATATTGAAGCCTCCCTTCTATTTCAACGTGCTGCTCGGAAATCTCAGCAGTGCACAGGTAACGCCCCTGCATCTGGCGGCGATCACGCAGGATCTGCCTCCAGAATCCGTCTGGTGTGCAGGCGGGATCGGCGAAAGCCAGCTTGCCGCCAACACGCTGGGGCTCTTGTTCGGAAACGGTGTGCGAACCGGTCTGGAGGATTTTCTGTGGCTTGACGCGGACAGAACGCAACCGGCTACGAACGAGAAACTGGTTAGCCGGGTAAGCGAGCTCTGTACGCTCCTTGGTAAGCGGTTTGCCTCTGCCTCGCAGGTTCGCGAAGCGCTTGGGATGACGCCTCATGCAGGCTGACCGTCGTCCGCTCCGGATCCTGATGACCAACAACACGCTGGATCAACCAGCCGGGTCGGAGCTTTATCTCAGGGATCTGGCGCTGTCCCTCATGCGGCGCGGGCACTTCCCGGTGGCTTACAGCCAGAGCCTTGGCCCGGTTGCCGACCGTCTCCGAGCGGCGACCATTCCTGTCGTTGACGACCTGCGGGACCTGTCCGCGGTGCCCGATGTGATCCACGGGCAGCATCATCTGGAAACGATGACGGCCGCGCTTCGTTTTCCGCAAGTGCCGGTCACCTATACCTGTCACGGCTGGATTCCCTGGCAGGAATGGCCACCGGTCTTCCCGAACATCCTGCACTATGTCGCGGTTGATGACCTGTGCCGGGAACGTCTTCTGACCAGTGCGGGCGTACCGGCTGACCAGATCTCGGTTCTGCATAATTTTGTCGATCTCGACCGCTTCAGAAAGGTGCGGGACCTTCCGGACAAGCCGAAGTCCGCACTTGTCTTCAGCAATTCTGCGGCTCAGGTCCCGAAGGCGATACGTGACGCCTGCACCCGCATGGGCATCGAGCGCGTCGATATCGTTGGACAGAACTCCGGCCGCTCCGCCGCACATCCGGAGACCATCCTGGCGGACTATGACGTTGTCTTTGCAAAGGCGCGCGCTGCAATCGAGGCAATGGCATCCGGATGTGCCGTTGTCGTCATGGATTACGGTCAACTTGGCGGGCTTGTCAGTTCCTCCAATCTGCAAAGCATGCGCGGATTGAATTTCGGCATCCGAACCTTGCAGAACCAGCTTTTGCATCAGGACAAGATCGAGCGTGAACTGGAGCGTTACGACGCATCGGATGCGCGCGCGGTGACACAGTGGATCAGGGCGAACGCCGGCCTGGAAGCAGCCGTGGATCGATGGCTGGAAATCTACCACAGGACCATCGAACGCTGGAGTGATGTTGCCGGGACGCTGCACGATGGCGAGAGACTGACCTCCGCATCGCGCTATGTCAGTCAGCTTGCACCGCGGGTGAAGGCAAAGGAACAGGTGGAACATTGCAAAAACCTCGCCGATGCAGACCTCAGGGCGGCGAAAGCTCAGTTGGAGCGGGATACGGCAGTCGCTGCCAACAATGATGCGCGACACAAGGCGAGGATCGCTGAACTGGAAAGAGAAGTGCAGGGCCTGAGGAGGGAATTGCAGGGTCGGAAGAGGGAACTGGAAAGACACAGATTTCCAGGATTGGCTGTCCGGATGGCCTGGCAGGGGTTTGAGAAGCAGGTTCTCAAGCGGTGCCGCCAGCAGATAGCGTCCTTCAGGAAGCCGAAATCGTGACCCTGCATCTTGCCGAAATTGTCTCCGAGGAACCATTGCGCGTGCTGCTGGTTGGCCTTGGCAAGATGGGCCAGCTTCATATGGAATGCCTGTCCAAAATGCCCGGCGTTTCTATTGTCGGTATCGTCGATGAAGACGAGGGCAAAGAGATTGCTGCAAACGGGATCCCGTTCGCGCGATCGATCGATGGTCTCGCCAACGACTTTGCAGCTGCCGTTATTGCGGTTCCTGTCGAAAGGCATGCCGAGGCTGCCGTTCCGTTGCTCGCACGCGGCATCGATTGCCTTGTCGAAAAACCTTTGTCGCTGTGCCCGGGAGAGATAGAAACGATGATTGCCGCGGCCCGCACCGGCGGCGCCAGGCTATCGGTCGCGCAGGTCGAACGTTTCAACCCGGCCATCGAAAGCACGATGGCCGCCTTGCGCAAGCGCTCAGGCAAGGTGCGTGTGCAACGGCTGTCCCGGATGCAAAGCGTTGCCGGCGGCCCGGACGTGATCGCCGACCTGATGGTGCATGATCTGGACTGGATCGTGAAACTCGAGGGAACAAGTGACTGCGAGATAACGGTGCTGGAGAGCCGCAGGACGGCAGGCTGCCTGGATTATGTCTGCTGCCGTCTCGGTTTTGGCGACAGATCCTATGAGCTGGCTGCGGTCCATGGAGCCAGCAAACGGAAGCGCAGCCTTGACGTCTGGCTGGACGGAGATGAAACGCGCTGTTTCGACCTTCTTGCGTTGTCGCCAGACGGGCGGCCGGATCCGCTGACGCGGCAGGCCGAAGTTTTTGTCATGAGCAGAGCAGGTGACGCGGCTGAACTGGCGACAGCTGAAGAGGCGCTCGCTGTACTTCGACTGTCGGACGCAATCAGACGATACACACTCGAGACCACAAGGCCACCGGGAGGTGCGGCGTGAAGGTGATTGTTCCCTTCGCCGATGTGGTTTCCGAATGGCAACCTGTCCGGGCCAAGGCTCTGGAAGGTATCGACAGGGTGTTCTCACATGGGCGTTTTGTCGGCGGTCCGGAAGTCGCCGAGCTGGAACAGAAACTTGTCGGGATAACTGGGGCAAGGTTTGCAGTCGCTTGTGCGTCGGGAACGACGGCCCTGCAAATGGCCATGATGGCTCTCGGCATTGGGCCGGGTGATGAAGTCATTGTTCCGGGCTTTACCTTTATCGCGCCGGCGGAAAGCGCTCTTGTGCTCGGTGCGGAGCCGGTATTGGTAGACGTCCTGCACCCGTCCGGCCTGCTTGATCCGGATGAACTGGAAACAGCGATTTCCAGTCGCACCAAGGCCATCGTCGCGGTCTCGCTTTTTGGACTGCCTGCCAACTTCGAAGCCATCAATTCGATTGCCGCAAGGCACGGAGTTCCAGTGATCGAAGACGCTGCCCAGAGCCTGGGGGCGGGGCTGGAAGACAGGCGGAGCGGCAATCTGGCGGGGCTCGGATGCACCAGTTTTTTTCCGACGAAGGTGCTCGGTGGGGCTGGGGACGGCGGAGCGGTCTTCACCAATGATGAGGCGCTCGCCAGCGCGCTTCGCGAGATCCGTGACCATGGACAAGGCGGCAAGTACCATCACCTGCGGCTGGGGATGAACGGCAGGATGAGTTCGATCGCCGCCGCTGCCCTGCTGGCGCGGCTCGACCGGTTCAGCAAGGCGTTGGATCGCCGCCGCAATATCGGTGAGCTATACGACAGGCTCCTCGAACCACTCCGGGAGACTGGTCGTTTGGATTATGTCCGCAGTCCGGACATGGCAGGCAGTGCCCGTTCGCAATATGCCGTCGTTCTGGAGGATCGCGAAGCGCTTTCCAGAGGTTTACGCGAGGCAGGCATAGAAACGGCAGTTCATTATCCCGCTCCGCTGCACGACCAGCCGGTTCTGCAGCATTGCCGCCGGTCTGGTCGCCTCGAAACTGCGTCCATGCTGGCAAGCAGGATCCTGTGTCTGCCCATACATCCGGGCCTGACGGATGAACAGGTGAACTTCACCGTGGAACGCCTTGGCGTGCTCGTCCAAGCCTGAACACCCCACCCGTTCCCGAGGCTGATGTCGGTCAGGCCCCGGTAAAGTCCAGAAACCGGCGGCTGAACAATGGCCTTGCCTCGTGCCGTGCGATGAGAAGATCGCGCCAGGCAGCGGGATAATCGTCCACGGCCAGCATGTCTGTCGTTTCGTGGTCGATGCCGGTGGCAACTTCGAGCAAGGCGTCCAGATCGCTGAGATCGGGTTTTGGTAGCGTATTGCTGCGGCATGCCTGCCACATTTCAGCATAAAGATCTTCCAGTTTCGAAACCAGAAGCGGCGTGTCGAAGAGGAGGCAGTCGTCCCGGCTCTCGGTCAGGCGTTGACGAAGATCCCGCAGCGCTTGGCGGTCCTTGCCGAGGTCTGCTGCGCGCTTCACGTAATCTTCCGGCGTCGGACAGACGAGCTCCTGAAGACCGGCGGCGGTGACCAGGCTCGCACAGACCCGTGCGGCGAAACATTTTCCGGCAATCGTGAGGACCGGCACGCCCATCCAGAGGGCATCAGAGGCGGTGGTATGGGCGCCATAGGGGGTGGTGTCGAGGAAGAGGTCGGCAAGCGGATAACGTGCCAGATGGTCGGGGTTGGCCATCTTCCCGGCAAAAACCAGCCTGTCCGGAGCAATGCCTGCCGCTTCGGCACAAGCCTTGAGACGCTGGTCGGTTTCCGTTCCGCCGGTCAGCAGCCAGAGAACGCTTCCCGGTACCTTCTTCAGGATGGCGAACCAGCGGTCCAGGCAGAACCGCGTGATCTTGTGGCTGCCGTTGAAGCAGCAGAACACCGTGCCGTCTTCCGGCAGCCCGAAATCGGAGCGTTGCCAGATGCGTTCGGACACGACGCGCTTGCGATTGTTCGGCTGGTAGCAGGGCAGGCGCAGAACCTCTTCGGAATAATAGATCTCGTGGTCCTGCGGAATGATGATGTCGTCGGCGACGATATAGTGATGGAACGGACTGGCTGTCGTGCCCGGAAAGCCGAGCCAGTTGACGATGACCGGAGCCGGACGCAGTGCGACCAGCCGCGTGCGGCCTTCCCGGGTATAGCCGTTTACGTCGATCAGGATCTGGATGCCGTCTTCGGCGATCAACCGCGCGGCAGCTTCGTCGTCGATGCCGGAAATGGTGCGCCAGTTGTCGGTGGTTTCCCGGAAATTCCGGGTGAGCGGATCATCCGCCGCCGGGCCGCAATCATAGGCGAAGACCTCGACCTTGGACCGCTCATGCAGCCCGAACACTTCCGCCATCAGGTGGCCGACGGCATGTTCGCGAAGATCGGACGACAGGTAACCGATCCGCAGCGGGCCGTCGTGCTCCATGGCCTTTGGCCAGGCCTTCATGGGGGCGGAGGGTGTTCCGACGTCCTGGCGGCTGTAGTCGGCGCAAAGGCCAAGCTGAAACAGGGGGTCGTCGCTGAAGGCCGCCGCCGACAGGGGCGACATGGCCCGCACCTGCTGTGAAGGCGTTACCCGTTCCAGCGGCTGCACCACCGGCCACTCGCACTGGCGCTGCCGAAGCGCAATGAAATGCTGCGCGACTTCCCGTTGGTGCGGGTCGAGTTCAAGGCTCTGGCGCAGCATGCTTTCGGCTAGAACGTCCTGGTTGGCGGCTTCCAGCGTGCGGGCGATCTGGTTGAGGGCCGTCAGTCGGACGGAGAGCGAAGCCGGCGTCACCGCAAGGGTCTGTTCCAGCACTGTGTTCCACTGGCCAACGGCCGCGCCGATATCCCCCTGCTGTTCCAGAACACGGCCGAGGTTGATATGGGCCGCATGAAAGCTCGGATTGAGGTTCAACGCGCGCTCCAGGGTCTCGCGCGCAGCCGCCAGCTTGCCGGTTTCGGAAAACAGCACAGACTGGTTGAAAAGTACTGCATACAGCAGTGGGTCATCCGGGTTCTGTGCCACCCAGGTGCCATAGAGAACTTCCGCGGCACCAAAGGAGCCGTTGCCTTTCAGGGCCTCGGCCGCGCCGATGAGTTCAACGATCGACAGGCTGGTTTCATTTGCCATTCGTGGCGGTCCTGGGTGTGTCTGGTGAGTCGGAATGATGGCGCAAAGATCAGGAGACCGCTACAGCCATGGCGGCGATTTGCTCAGGTGTCATGGTCGCGATCTGTGTCTCTGTGAAGTGTCCGATCTGGTCAGCGTCGAGCGCTTCGATCGACTGCGGGCCGAGGGCAGCGATCGCCTGCGCGCTGAGCGAACGGATCTGGGTTCCGGTGAGGCCGGACAGCTGGGCGTAAGACATGGCTCCGATGCGCTCCGGCGCCAGGGCACCCAGCTGCGTGACCGTCAGCGCCCCGACCTGGCGCGAGGTCAGTGCTCCGAACTGGGTGGACGACAGGATCGAGATTTCACTGCTGGTCAGGTTGGAAACCTGGTTTGCGCTGAGGGAGGCGATCTGGGATGGGGTCAAAGCTGTGAATTGCGCATTTGACAGGGCGCGCAACTGCACACGCACGAGACCGGCAAGTTGTGACGCGCTCATTTCGGCGATTTCATCAGGTGACAGCCCCGCCAGCGCGCTGGTGGAAATGGATCCGACCTGCGCAGCGCTCAGGCCGCTGATCTGGGTCAGGGTAAGCGCTTCGATCTGATTTTCCGAAAGTCCCGCAATCGTCGACGGCAAAAGGGCGCCGATCATGGTCGAGGTGAAGGCGGTGAACTGGTCTGCAGACAAGGCGCCAATCTGGGTTGCCGTCATGCCGGAGACCGCCTCTCTGGCAAGAGCGAGAAGTTGTGTTGTCGCCAGACCGCCGACCTGGTCCGCGCTCAGACCGGAGATCGCCGACGCCGACAGATATTCCATCTGCGAGGTAGAGAGCGAGCTCAGTTGCGACAGCGTCAGGCCGGCAATGGCGGTGGCGGTCAGGGCCTCCAGTCCGGTCGAACCGAGGGCGCCAAGCTGACCTGAGTTGAACTGGGAGAGCTGCGCTGCCGTCAGTCCCTTGATGCCGCTGGCCGAAAGAGCCGTAATCTGCGCGGGCTTGAGCGCGGCCAACTGGTCGGTGGTCAGGGAGGCGATCTGCGCCCCGGTCAGGCCTCCGGCTGCGGCGGGCGTCAAAAGGCCGATGCGTGTGCTGGAAAGGGAGGCGATCTGGCCGGTGTTCAGTCCGCTGATCGCAGTGGCCGACAGTGCGCCGAATTGAGGATCTGTGAAGGTGGCAAGCGTCGTTGGCGAAAGCCCGGCAAGCGCTGCTCCGGACAATCCCTCGATCTGGCTGGTCGTCAGAGCTGTGAGTTGGTCTTCCGACAGTGTACTGATTTGTGCCGCACTCAGACCGGAAACAGCATTTTGGGACAGGGCCGAAACCTGTCCTGTTGTCAGCGCGGCCAGTTGAGGTGCGGACAGGGCGCCGGCTGCCGAGCTGGAAAGGCCACCCATCTCGATCAGCGATAATTGCGAGACCCGCAGTGGCGTCAGCGTGCCGATCTGCGTTGCCGTCAAGGCTGCGGCCTGTGTGGCGGTCATGCTCGCCCATTGTCCGCCGGAGAAAGCTGCAAGGCTCGTTGCATCGAGTGCGGCAATCGTTGTTGTCGAAAGCCCGGCAACATGCTTTCCGCTGAACATGGCGAGCTGGCTGGCTGACAGCCAGGAGAATTGATCGGCCCCCAGACCGGACAAACCGGAAGGTGTCAGCGCCGCAACCTGACGTGTGCCAAGCGCTCCGATCTGATCCTGGGTGAGAGCGCCGACTTGCGCTGCCGACAACCCCGCAATCTGTGTCGTTGCCAGTCCGGCTATCGTTGCGCTTTCAAGGGATGCGATCTGCGCTGGTTTGAGAGCTGCAAGTTGACCGGCGGTCAATGCGGAAAACTGCTCCCCGGACAATCTGGAAAGCACGGCAGTGCCGCTTCCTGCCAGGGCGCCGGGAGCAAGCGCGGCTACCTGATCCGGATCGAACCGGGAGATCTGTTCCTGCGAAAGGCTCGAGAGGACCGTGGACGAAAGTCCGCCGATACCGGCTGTCGACATTGCAGCGATCTGATTGCCGGTGACGGCGGCGGACTGCTCAGTTGTCAAGGCACCTGTCTGCCTTGTCGTGAGGGCCTTTACCTGATGTGTGCTGAGGCTGGCGATCGTGCCCGGCGCCAGGCTTGAAATGACACTCGTGGAGAGCCCTGATATCTGCTCGGAGGTCAGCGACAGCAGTTTGTCCGGGCCAAGCTGGTCTGCCTGGATCGGGGTCAGACCGGCAAGGGCTTTCGAAGACAGGCCGGAGATCTGCTTGTCGGTAAGAGCACCCAGTTGCCCGGCACTCATGGCGCCGAGACCTTCGGCGGAAAGCCGCTGTATCTGCGTTTTAGACAGGCTCTCGATCTGCGTGGTCGATAGCGCTCCGACCTGATCGCCGTTCAGAAGGCCGATGGTGATTGCAGCGAGGCTGGATATCTGGCTGGTCGAGAGTGCGGAAACTGCTGCCGGAGCAAGGCCTTTCCAGGCTGCGGCTGAAAGCGCGTTCAGTTGTGTTGTCGACAGGGAGGCGGAGGTCGCCGGGCTCAGGCCTGCAGCAGCGTCTCCGGATATGGCGCTGACCTGGGTGGTCGTCAGCCCGGCGATCTGGCTGGTCGTGAAAGATCCGATCTGATCAGCCGACAGCGATCCAATCTGTGTTCTCGTGAGCGCGCTGATCTGTGATGTGGAGAGGGAGGCGGTCTGTGTGGTGGTTAGTCCGGTCAGCGCCGCGGTGCTCAGACTGCTGATCTGTGACCGTGACAGCGCCGCCATCTGCTCACTCGAAAAGGCTTCAAGGGCTTCATCACCCAGGCCCGCAATTTGTGTGGTGTTCAGGGCCGCAAGCTGTTCGTTGGTAAGGGCGGCTGCCTGAGTGGCCTTGAGCGCACCAATCGTTCCGGCGCTGAGGCTTTTCACCTGTGTTACCGACAGGGCGGATATCTGGCCGGTGCTGAAAGACTGGATCTGCGTGGTGGCCAGGCCCGCCATCGCCGTACCGGTCAAGGCGGCCAGCTGGGCATCGCTCAAGGTTGCAATTGCGGTTCGGGTCAAGCCCTTGATCCCGGTGGCCGAAAGGGCTGCGGTTTGGGTGGTGGTCAGCGCTTCCACCTGTGCCGTTGTCAGGCGGGTCACCTGCGCCGCGTTGAAACTGGCGATCTGGGTTGCTGTCAGCGCCGCGATCTGACCTGGCACCAGGGCTTCGAACTGGGTTGCGTTCAAGGCCTTCAACTGAACCCCTGTCAGGCCGTGCAACTGGGCTGTTGTCAGGCCCGACACGTCGGAGGCGGAAAGACCTGCGAGACCCGTTGCAGACAAAGCGCCGATCTGCTTGTCGCTCAGCGCCAGGATCTGCTCGGGCGACAGCGCATCAACCTGATCGTCGGTCAGGCCTTTCATCTGTGTTGTTGTCAGGGAGCCGAGTTGTGTCGTCGTCAGGGCGGCGATGGTCTCTTCACGCAAACCGCCGATTGCGGCTGCCGTCAGTTCTCCAAACTGCGCGTTCGACAGAGAGCCGAGTTTGGTCGCCGTCACCGCCGCCATCTGCGTCTGGGTCAGGGCACGCAATTGCACGGAGCTGAACTGGGCCAGTTGGTCCGCGGACAATGCGGCGATCTGGGTTGCGCCGAGAGATGCGGTCTGTGTGGCTGTCAGTCCGGCAATCTGGGTTTTCTCAAGCCCCGCAATAACGTCGCTGTTCAGCCCGGCAAGCCCGGAGGCCAACAGCGAGCCGATCTGTTTGGCAGATAGCGCGGCCGCCTGGGTCGAAGAGAGCACTTCGGTCTGGGTGATGTCGAGGGCGCCTAGTGCGGCAGGTGCAAGGCTTGCCACCTGTGTTGTCGACAGGGAGGCAATCTGGTCCCGGGTCAGGCCCTTGGCCTGATTGGCGACAAGGGATGTGATCTGCGTTGTCGTGAAGGCATCGAATTGCGCCGTACTCAACTGGCCGACGGCGGTGCTGGAAAGAGCTGAAACCTGTGTGTTGCTCAGCGCCGCAATCTGGTCCGGTGTCAGAGCAGCGATCTGGCCGGAGCCGAGGGAAGAAATGCCGGCTGCCGAAAGGGCGTTCAGGCGCTCGCCCTGCAGGGCGGAAACCTGAGCATCCGTCAGGCCGGCAGTGTTGCCGGCAAGGGCTGCAATCTGGGTCGTGGACAACGCCTGGAACTGATCGGACGACAGCGATGAAACCGCCGATGCGGTCAGGCTTTTCACCTGTGCGCCGGTAAGAGCCGCCACTTGCGTTATTGACAGCGCTGCAAGCTGGTCCGTTCCAAGGGCGGCGATTGCCTGGCCCGAGAGACCGGCAATCTGGGTCGGGGCAAGCTGGCTGAGCTGGCTCGTCGAGAAAAACCCGATCTGGGAGCCGGTCAGGCCCGACAGGGCAGTGGCAGTCAGGCTTTCCAGCCTGTCTGGCGTCAGGGCCGCGATATGGCTTTCACTCAAACCGCGGATCTGCGCCGGGGCAAGATCGGCAAGTTGCGTGTTGCCGAGCGCCGCAAACTGCTCGGCACTCAGGCTTGCGAAGGCGGTTTCGGTCAGGCTCCGCAACTGGCTGGTCGACAGGTTCGACAGGAAGCTGCTCGACAGCGCTTCCATCTGCTCCGGTCCGAGCGCGGCAATCGTGGTGGTGGAAAAGCCCTTGATGGCTGTGCTGTTGAAGGCGGCGATCTGGTCGCTGCTGAGCTGGCGGATTGTCGTGCCATTCAGGGCTAGCGCCTGTGCATAGCCCATCGAGCCGATCTGCTCGGTGCTGAAAGTTCGGAGCTGTCCGGCGGAAAAGGCCCGCATCTGGGGAGCGGTCAGCGAGCGGACCTGCAGCGAGCCGAGTGCGCCGATCTGGGTTTCATCCAGTGCGGCGATCATTGTGGTGCCGATGCCGCGCACCTGGTTGACGCTCAAGGCGCCGATCTGGTCGGTCGACAGGGCGTCGAACTGGGTCTCGTTGAACCCTGCGATCACGAAACTGGACAGGGCGCTCAGGCGTGTGCCGGTAAGAAGCGCGATCTGGGTTTCTTTCAGCGCCTTGCCCTGGGTCGCGGTGATCGAGGTCAGTTGGGTCTCTGTCAGCGCCTTGAACTGGTCTTCGGAAAACAGCGACAGGTCGCCGGCGGTCAGTCCCTGGAATTGTGTCGTGGTCAGACTGGCGATGCGTGTCTCGCTGAGGCCGGAAATGACCTCGTTGTTGAGCGAGGTGATCTGCGTTGCCGAGAAAGACGCGAATTGGTCCGCAGTCAGGGAGGCGACCTGCTGAGCCCCGAGGGCAGCCACCGCCGTCCGGGTCAATTGACCGATCTGTGAGAAGTTCAGCGCGCCGAGCTGGGTCTCGTTCAGGTAACGCGTCTGGGTCTGGGTAAGGCCCTGGATTTGGGCCTTGCTGAAATTTGCGATCTGGGGAGCCGTCAGCGCACCGATCTGCGTGGTCGTCATGGCGCCGATGGAGGTTCCGGAAAAAAACCTGATCTGCCCGGGGCTGAAGGTCTGGATCTGGTCCTCGGAGAAGGACTGGACCTGCCTGGTCGACAGCACGGAGACCTGCTGGGCCGTGAGCCCGGCTAGCTGGGAGGACGTCAGTGCGGATATTTCCGGCAGCGTCAGCCCTTTCACCTGGGTGGTCGACAGAGTGCCGATATGGGTGGCGGTCAGGGCGCCAAACTGGGTCGTCGTCAGTGCGGCGATGCTCTGGCTGCTGAGGGCGCGGAACTGGGTGCTGGCGAGCGACAGCAGCGTGTCGACGCTGATCGCCTTCACCTGCGGCATCGTCAGGCTGCCCATGTGGGTGGTCGTCAGCTGGCCGGATTGTTCCGCCGTCATTGCCGCAACCTGATCCACGGTCAGATTGCGGAATTGCGACACGCTCAGCATGCCAAGCTGGGTGCTGGCCATGCCGGAAAACTGTTCCAGGCTCAGGCCCGCCACTCTCGCGGGTGAAAGCGCCTTCACCTGCAGGCTGGTCAGTGCGGAAATATCGTCAGAGCCGAAATGCGAAAACTGGCTGTCGGAGAACCCGGCAAGGACGGATGTCGCAAAGCTCTTGACCTGACCGGGCGAAAACGCCTCGATCTGTGTTCCGGAAAGATCCTGGATCTGGGTGGCGGAAAGGGCGGCGATCTGGGGTGCCGTCAGTGCCTGCAACTCGCTCGCGGAAAAACCGGCAAGGTCCTCCGCCGTCAGTTGCCGGATCTGGGTGGTGGTCAGCGCGCGGATATGGTCCGCGTCGTCCGAACTGACTTCCTGGTAGGTGATCGCATCGTAACTGGCGAGCGTCTGGGACGAGGTGAGGGTGCTGGTTCCAGATCCCGTCGTCGTTTGTCCGGAAGTTGTATCGGAAGATGGCTCCTCCGTGGCCGGAGACACCGACGTGCTTGCAGGTGAGACGTAGAAGGTTGCCGCGCTGGGCGTGGCGTTGATTGTCGTCACTTAAGGAGGTTCCAGAAAGCCCCATAGCGGGCCGAAGGCTGCTCAGCAACTTCCGTGCCAGTGCCTGTTTTTGCGAAAAACGCTGATTTCTCCTGTTGAATGGATGCCGGCTGTTGGTCGCGTCGGACAAAATCTTCCGCTGTCCCCAGGCAAAATTCGCCCGGTGCTGGTGGTGCGCTCGGCAGGAAATGCCCTGGCGCGGCCATGCCATGGGCCGGCATTGGCTGAGGGGGCTCCGAGCAAACGCTGCTTGATTGAGAAGCTGTCTGGCGGAATTGGCCGAGAGATTTTGATCCGCAGCAGCTTTGTGATGCTGCCGGGCGTCTTTGGCACGGCGTGTGCTAGGCGCGATTTAACGGCCGAGCGGGTAGGCGGCCGGGCTTTCGCAGCTACCCCGGAACACACCACATCATGTCCCTTCCCATACTGATCACCGGAAGTGCCGGCCTTATCGGGTCCGCCCTTGTGGACACGCTGACGGCGCTGGGCCGTCCTGTCCGTACGTTTGATATTGCCGATGCTGGGCAGGACAGCCGCAACGGCGCTGCGGTTGAAGACGCGGTGCGGGGCTGCAGCGGCGTTATTCACCTGGCAGCAGTGTCCCGGGTGCTTTGGGGCGAGCATAATCCCGTGCTGTGCCGGGAGGTGAATGTCGGGGGAACCCGCAACGTTCTTGCAGCTGCTGCAAGTAGCGGGAGCCGCCCCTGGGTTCTCTTCGGCAGCAGCCGGGAAGCTTATGGGCCGGTCACCCGATTTCCGGCAGATGAAGACACTGCACGCTGCCCGATGAATGTCTATGGACGGTCAAAACTGGCAGGCGAGAAGCTGGTGGAGGCAGCCCAGGAGGCCGGTGTCAAGGCCGCTATCCTGCGGTTCTCGAACGTCTATGGCCGGATTTCCGATCATGCGGACCGTGTTGTTCCCGCCTTCGCAAGAGCCGCCGCCGAAGGGCGCAGATTGCAGGTCGAGGGCCGCAATCATGTCTTCGACTTCAATTATCTGGATGATGTCGTTGACGGTATTCTGAAGATGGTCACTTTCATCGAGGCGGAACGGAAGGCGTCGCCGCCTGTGCAATTCGTCTCCGGGGTCGGCACCAGCCTGACCGAACTTGCCGAAGCCAGCGTACGGCTTGCCGGAACGGCCGCCGAAATCCACCATGTCGGGCCGCGCAGCTTCGACGTCAACGGCTTCGTCGGATCGGGGGAAAGAGCCCGGCAATTGCTTGGCTGGCAAACGAAGACAAGCATAGAGGAAGGGCTTGCGCATATGGTTCGGGCCTTTGCGGATGCAAATGGCGAGGCGCAGCTTGCAGAGACTACATGTGCCTTCAGTGCAGGTGCTACTGACCCCGGTCTGTCCGCTGTTTGATTGCTGTTCCTTGAGCCGGTGCCGGTTGAAACGACCGCCCTGGCTTGCCCTGTTGCCATGAATCGGATTAGCTCCAGGAAAGCGTGGCCAATGGCGCCATATTGCTTCTGCAACGCTTGCCCGCGATTTGCAATTGCCTGATATCCTTGGGGAAATTTCTTCCGTCAATCGCCGTAAAGCGGATTTTTGATTGACGTATGTCAGAATGCTGCGCGACATTGTCTCCCTGTCGGTCCGCGGGTATCCGGTCGATCCCGCGAGGGCGCCCGGACGCTGATCGGCGTTGAAGTGGTGGATCATCTTGTCTGCGTTCACGAGAACGCGGGATGGTCCGGGAGACGTAATGGTCAAGCCAACCGTACACGATATCGCCCGGGAGGCCGGGGTCAGCCTGTCGACCGTCGACCGGGTCTTGAACGGGCGTGCGGATGTGCGCCCGAAGAACGCGGAGCGGGTGAAGGAAGCTGTTCGCAAGCTCGGCTATGTGCGCGATACCAATGCGGCCAATCTCGCCAGGCAGCGCCAGTACAAATTCGTGTTCGTTCTTCCCGAAGGGCCCAATCATTTCGTCGAAACGCTGGTGGCCGCGGTCGAAGAAGCGTCCGGTGCGCAGGTGGCGGACCGGACCGACGTCAGCGTGTTGCTGGTCGACGCCGCTGATCCGCACGCGGTTGTCGACAAGCTGAAGACCCTGGACCTGTCCGAACTGGACGGCGTTGCCATGATGGTTCCGGAAACACCGCAGGTGCGCGATGCCATCGCGCATATCAAGAGTGCAGGTGTTTACGTCGTCGCGCTGGTGTCGGACCTGCCGAACTCGAAATGCCACTATTTTGCAGGTGTCGACAATTTCTCTGCCGGCAAGACCGCAGGGGCGCTGTTGGGTAAGTTTTTGCGCAACGAGACCGGCAGCATCCTGGTGGTGACCAATTCCATGGTGGCGCGTGACAGTATCGAGCGCCGCTTCGGTCTGGACGAAGTGCTGTCGCGGGACTTTCCGCAACTGAAAACCCTGCCGACGATCGAATTCTACGACGATCCGGACCGGATCCATGAAACCCTTGACCATGCGCTCAAGGCACATCCGGAGCTGAAGGCGGTTTATTCCATGGGGTCGGGAAATGCGGCCATGCTGGATGCATTGCGTGAGCATGGCGTTGCCGGACGGTTTGTGGTGATCGCTCACGATCTGACGCCCGTAACGCGGCAGGCTCTTGCCGATGGCGAACTTGATGCTGTCATCGCCCAGAATGTCGGGCATCTCGTGCGCAGTGCCCTGCGGGTCTTGCGGGCCAAATGCGACGGCACGGACATCTATGAGGCGCAGGAAAAGATCCGGATCGAGATCATCATGCGCGAAAACCTCTATTGAGGCTGGCCGCTCCAGCCAAGAGTTCTGTCCCCTAAAAATAAGCAATATCAATATCATGCCCTGTGTTGCCGGCATGAATCAGGTCTGATTGACCTCGAAAAGAAAGACGTATGTCAGTTTTTTGATTGACGTGACATACGTATGTCAGATAGCGTGAGCCTGCACTTGGAGGAGTGCTGCGGTCCGGCATGCGCCGGCACGCGACCATTCGGGAGGACTTCACCCATGAAAACTGCGAAACTTCTCGCGGCAACCGCCATTGTTGCGGTTAGCGGACTATCTGTTTCCAATGCGCAGGCCGATGAGCTGACGCTGTGCTGGGCGGCCTGGGATCCGGCCAACGCGCTGGTCGAGCTGTCGAAGGAATTTGAAGCCGAATACGGCCACACCATGAATTTCGAATTCGTGCCCTGGCCGAACTTCGCCGACCGCATGCTGAACGAGCTGAACTCCGGCGGCAAGCTGTGCGATCTGCTGATCGGCGACAGCCAGTGGATCGGCGGCGGCGCCGAAAACGGCCATTACGTCAAGCTGAACGACTTCTTCGAGAAGGAAGGCATCAGCATGGACGATTTCGCTCCGGCGACCGTCTATGCCTATTCCACCTGGCCCAAGGGGGAGCCGAACTACTATGCGCTGCCGGCCATGGGCGATGCCAACGGCTGGTTCTATCGCAAGGACTGGTTCGAAATGCCGGAAATTCAGGCTGCGTTCAAGGAGAAGCACGGCCGTGACCTGGCTCCGCCCAAGACGCAAGCTGAGCTTCTGGAAGTCGCACAATTCTTCCAGGGGCGCGAGATCGACGGTCAAACCCGGTACGGCGCGTCCATCTTCACCGAGCGCGGCTCGGAAGGCATCACCATGGGCGCGACCAGCGCGCTTTATCCGTTCGGCTTCAAATACGAGATGACGCCGGGCAAATACGACATGGAAGGTGCGGTCAACTCGCCCGAAGCCGTGGCGGGACTGGAGTTCTACAAGGAACTCTACAAGACCGGCACGCCCCCGGGCTACACCGACAGCTACATGGAACAGTCCCTCGATGCCTTCAAGTCGGGGCAGGTGGCCATGGCCATGAACTGGTTCGCCTTCTTCCCAGGCCTCTATGCCGACCCGGATGTGGGCGGCGACAAGATCGGCTTCTTCGTCAATCCCGGCCAGAACCGGGAAGCCTCGACGCTCGGCGGGCAGGGCATCTCCGTGGTGGCCTATTCCGACAAGCAGGATGCGGCGCTTGAGTACATCAAGTGGTTCGCGCAGCCGAGCGTTCAGAAGAAGTGGTGGGATCTCGGCGGCTATTCCTGCCATGTCAGCGTTCTCAGTGACCCGAGCTTCCCGGACAGTGCGCCGTTTGCGTCCGACTTCCTTCTGGCCATGGATAACGTGATGGATTTCTGGCAGGAGCCGGCTTACGCCGAACTGCTGCTGGCGATGCAAAAACGCCTTCATGACTATGTGGTTGCCGACCAGGGCACTGCACAGGAAGCGCTCGACAAGCTGATCGCCGACTGGACCGAAACCTTCGAGGACGAAGGCAAACTCTGACGGCTCCAGGTGAACCCTGACGATACCAATGCGCTTGTCAGGGGTTGACCTGCCCTTGTCTCAGCGGATGGCCGGTCTTTTGGCGGCCATATCCTGATCCTGCCTCTGCGGACGGCCCGCCTTCTGGCGGGCTGTCTCACCCTGAAAGACCGGCCGTACCGGCCCGTGCTTTCCGGAACCGTTTCTCAAGAAGAGCGTCTCATGTCCGACACCCCGATAGACCGAGTAGCAAAGGCAACGCCGCCCACCGTTGCCGCGAAAATCCGAGGGCTTTCCGACCGTACGATTGCCTGGCTTTTTGTCGCTCCGACAATTTTCCTGCTGCTTGCGGTCAATATCTTCCCGCTGATCTGGACGATCAATCTCAGTTTCACGAATTTCCGCGCCAATCGGCCCAACCGCGATGTCGAATACATCGGCCTGCGCAATTACGAGCGCATCCTAACCGATGGCGACATCTGGCTGACCATGCAGGCGACCGCGCATTTCCTGTTCTGGACCATCGTCCTGCAGGTGCTGATCGGTTTCACACTGGCCTGGCTGATCAACCGGAAATTCAAGGGCAACGATCTGTGGACCACCCTGATTGTGCTGCCGATGATGTTGTCGCCGGCCGTTGTCGGCAATTTCTGGACCTTTCTCTACCAGCCGCAGATCGGTCTCTTCAATTACGGTGTGTCCTTCTTCACCGGGGTCGATCCGGCATCCTTCCAGATGATCGGCGACGTGGCGCTCGCGCCCTGGGCCATCGTGATTGTCGACACCTGGATGTGGACCCCCTTCGTGATGCTCATCTGTCTGGCAGGCCTGCGATCGATACCGGACTATATCTACGAGGCCGCGGAAATCGATCGGGCCAGCAAGTGGCGCCAGTTCTGGACGATCACTGTGCCCATGGTGCTGCCCTTCCTCATGCTGGCAGTCCTGTTCCGCGGCATCGAGAACTTCAAGATGTTCGATCTTGTGGTGCAGCTCACCGGCGGTGGCCCAGGCTCCGTGACCGAACTCACCTCCATCAACCTGAAGCGTGAAGCCTTCGAGAAGTGGCGCACCGGCTATGCCTCCGCCTACGCGATCGTCCTGTTCGTGACTGTCTTCGGCCTCGCCTCGATCTACGTCAAAGCCCTGAACAAGGTGAAGGAAAGATGAGCAGCTATTCCATCACAGAACCGTCTTCGCGGCAGAAGTGGGTGGCCGGGTTGCTGGTCATCGCCTACGCGGTCATCACCCTGCTGCCGCTGGTCTGGATCCTGACGACAGGGTTCAAGTCTCCGGTCGATGCCATCGCCTATCCTCCGAAGGTGCTCTTCGAGCCGTCTCTGGAAGGCTACGTCAACCTCTTCACCACCCGCACCCGCGTATCGCCGGAACAGCTTCAGGCCCTGCCGCCGCCCGCTACCTGGTACGAGGAAATCGTGCGTAACCGCGACATGGTGATCGCGGGCCCCTCCCGCTACGGCGAAAGGTTCCTGAATTCGGTCATTATCGGATTTGGCTCCACCTTCCTGTCGGTGTTCCTCGGAACGCTCGCCGCCTATGCCTTTTCAAGGTTCAAGGTGCCGCTGAAGGACGACCTGCTGTTCTTCATCCTGTCGACAAGAATGATGCCGCCGATCGCGGTCGCGATCCCGATCTTCCTGATGTTCCGCACCCTTGGGCTGTCGGATACGCACCTGGGCATGATCCTGCTCTATACGGCGGTCAATATCTCGCTTGCGGTCTGGCTGCTGAAGGGCTTCATCGACGAGATCCCGCGAGAATACGAGGAAGCGGCGCTGATCGACGGCTACACCCGCTTCCAGGCATTCTACAAGGTGGTGTTGCCGCAGGCGGCAACGGGCATCGCCTCCACTGCCATCTTCTGCCTGATCTTCTCGTGGAACGAATATGCCTTCGCGGTGCTGCTGACTTCCGGCACGGCACAGACGGCTCCCCCCTTCATTCCGACCATCATCGGCGTCGGCGGCCAGGACTGGCCGGCGGTCGCGGCAGGGGCAACCCTGTTCCTGGTGCCGGTCATGGTCTTCACCATCCTGCTTCGCAAACATCTCCTGCGCGGCATCACCTTCGGAGCGGTCCGCAAATGATCAGCGATTTCATGAGCGGCCTCGTCCGCCTGCGCCGCGGGTCCTGGGAAATGCTCGCATCCCTTCTGATCGCCATTGGTGTGATCATGCTGATGCAGCCGGTCTTCCTGTGGGCCTACACCTATTCCTTCATCGTCACGCTGACCGGAACAGTCATGTTCATCATCGTCAGCCACTTTCCGGAGTGACTGTCTTGGCAGAGATCGTAATCAGAAACCTTCGGAAGGAATTCGGCGACTTCACTGCCGTGCAGTCGTCTTCCTTCAAGATCGAGGACGGTGAGTTCTTCATGCTTCTGGGGCCGTCCGGCTGCGGCAAGACCACCACCTTGCGCATGATCGCCGGGCTGGAGCTGCCGACGTCAGGCGAGATCTATATCGACGGCGAGGAGGTCGGCCAACGGCCGGCGAGCCAGCGCGATATTGCCTTTGTCTTCCAGATGTTCGCCCTCTACCCGCACATGAATGTGCGCAAGAACATCTCCTATCCGCTGGTCAGCCAGGGCATGCCGAAACATCAGGTTGCCGAGAAGGTGGCGGAAGTTGCCCGCATTCTCGGGATCGAGAAGATCCTCGACCGGCCGGTGGGCGGGCTTTCCGGCGGCGACCGCCAGCGTGTCGCGCTCGGCCGGGCCATCGTCCGGGATCCGAAAGCCTTCATGATGGACGAGCCGCTCGGTGCGCTCGATGCGGAGTTCCGCGAGCATATGGCCGAGGAGCTGCGGGCGCTGCATGACCGCATGGGCGCCACCACTGTCTATGTCACCCACGACCAGCTGGAGGCCATGCAGATGGGCGACAAGATCGTGGTCATGAACCATGGCGTCATCGAGCAGTTCGGCACGCCGCAGGATATCTACGACAAGCCGGCAACCATGTTCGTTGCCGACTTCATCGGCTCGCCGCCGATGAACTTCCTGCGCTTTCACGGCGAGGTCCATGCGGGCGCATCCAAGGTGATGATGCATCACGAGGAACTGGACGTGCCGCGGCTGATGGAACCCTTTGAAGGCGACATGGTCTTCGGCATCCGTCCGGAGCACATCACGCTCAACGACAGCGGATCCTACCGGGGCGAGGTTCTGGCCGCCGAATATCTCGGCACCACGCAGATCGTCACGTTGAAGACCACCTCCGGTGAGCTGAAGGCCCGCATTCCCTCAGACCAGCCTGTTCGCGCCGGCGAATTTGTCGGACTCGAATTCAACGGGTCAACGGTGACGCTGTTCGACAATCAGTCGGGGCGGGCGCTGCGGTCGGAACTGAACGAGGGAGTGCTTGCTCATGGCTGAAGTCAGGCTGTCAGGCCTCACCAAGCGGTTCAGCGATACGCTCGCTGTCGATGAGGTGAGCATGAACATCCCCAACGGCGCCTTCGTGACGCTGCTGGGGCCGACGGGGGCCGGAAAGACCACCATTCTGCGTCTGATCGCGGGACTGGAACAGCCGGACGCGGGCGACGTCGTCATCGCGGGGCGGTCGGTGGTTGGCGACACACCGGCGCAGCGCAACGTTGCCATGGTGTTCCAGCAATATTCGCTCTATCCGCACATGAGCGTGCGGGAGAACCTGGCATTTCCGCTTCGCTCGCCCTTGCTCAAGACGCCTGCGGACGAGATCGACCGCAAGGTTGCCGAAGTGGCCGAAGTCTTGCGCATTTCGCACAAGCTTGCCAACAAGGCGACCAACCTTTCCGGCGGCGAAATGCAGCGGGTGTCCATCGGCCGGGCGCTGGTACGCGATCCGTCCATCTATCTCATGGATGAACCGCTTTCCTCGCTCGATGCGAAGCTGCGTTCGGACCTGCGCATCGAGTTGAAGCGCATCCAGGAAAGCCTGGGGGCGACGTTGCTTTACGTGACCCATGACCAGATCGAGGCCATGACCATGGCAACGCACGTCGGAGTTCTCGATCATGGCCGCCTGGTGCAATTCGGGTCGCCGCGCGAGATCTACGAGAACCCGGTCAATCTCTATGTCGCCGGGCGTCTCGGCCAGCCACGCATCAACGTGCTGCCGGCCGATCTTTTTGCCGGTGCGCCGAGCGGTGCCAAGACCATCGGCCTGCGCCCGGAGCATATCGCGCAAGGCGAGGGCAAGGTCTCGGAAGTTCGCCGGGTCGAACATCTGGGTGATCAGACCCGGCTGCATCTATCTCTGGATGGACATTCCGTCGTAACGCTGTCAGACAGCCACACCGCCCTGGAACCGGGCGACACTCTCGCCATTCAACCAAGAAATCCGCTTTTCTTCGACGCCAGCGGCGCTCGCATTTCCTGAGGAGACGGGACATGAAGCAATTCATCAATACCAAGGAAACGCTCGTCACCGAAGCGATTGACGGCATGCTGCGCACGGCCGGCGGGCGGCTCGCCCGTCTCGACGGCTATCCGCATATCAAGGTGGTGGTGCGCACCGACTGGGACAAATCCAAGGTGGCGCTGGTCTCCGGCGGCGGCTCTGGGCATGAGCCGAGCCATGCAGGTTTCGTCGGCCAGGGCATGCTGACGGCGGCCGTCTGCGGCGAGGTGTTTGCCTCGCCCTCCGTGGATGCCGTGCTGGCGGGCATTCTGGCCGTCACCGGCAAGGCCGGCTGCCTGCTGATCGTCAAGAACTACACCGGCGACCGGCTGAACTTCGGTCTTGCGGCCGAGCGGGCTCGCTCCTTCGGACTGAAGGTCAACATGGTGATCGTCGATGACGACGTTGCCCTGCCAGACCTGCCGCAGGCACGCGGTGTCGCCGGTACGCTGTTCGTGCACAAGATCGCCGGAGCGCTTGCCGATCAGGGCGCGGATCTGGAAACCATTACCGAGGCGGCGAAGAAAACCATCGGCGGTGCGATCTCGATCGGCATGTCGCTGGACACCTGCACGGTGCCTGGCTCGCCCAAGGAAGACCGGATTGCCCATGGCAAGGCGGAACTCGGGCTTGGCATTCATGGCGAGGCGGGGATCGAGCAGGTTGACTATTCGAATGCCCGTGCCGCCATGGCGATGGTGGTGGACCGGCTTGCACCGAACCTCGCACCCGGACCTCATGTGGCGATCGTGAACAATCTGGGCAGCACGACACCTCTTGAAATGTCGGTGCTTCTGGAAGAGCTCACGGCCTCGCGCATCGGCAGCCAGATCCGCTGGGTCATCGGCCCGGCCGCCATGATGACCTCGCTCGACATGCACGGGTTCTCCGTGTCGCTGCTGCCGGTCGGCAAGACGGAAGAAGCCCTGCTGCAGGCGCCGGTCGCACCCTGGGCGTGGCCCGGTTGTCTGGCGCTTGGCGCTGTGTCGGTGCTGCCGCTGCCGGACGGTCTGACGCCGATCCAGCCGCTGCCGTCCAAGAACCCGGAGACGCGGAAGTTCATCGAACGCTGCTGCGACATCCTGATCGCGGCCGAGGACGATCTCAATGCGCTTGATGCCAAGTCGGGCGACGGCGATACCGGCAGCACGCTTGCCACCGCCGCCCGGGCGCTGGTGAAGGCGCTCGACCGGTTGCCGCTGGCGGATCTCACCCAGCTTTATCGCGCTATCGGTCTGGAACTCAGCCAGACGATGGGCGGGTCTTCCGGTGTCCTGCTGGCGATCTTCTTTGCCGCTGCCGGCGATGCGTCCTCCAGCGGCCGTGGGGCCATTGGAGCGCTGAAAGCGGGTCTTGACCGGATCATGCAGGTGGGCGGCGCCCAGCCGGGTGACCGCACCATGATCGATGCTCTGCTGCCGGCGCTCAACGCTCTGGAAAACGGTGTCGAGGCGGCTGCTGCCGAAGCCCGTCAGGGCGCGGACGCCACGTCGCGGATCACGCGGGCGCGCGCGGGCAGGGCATCCTATGTCTCGGAGGCGAACCTCTCCGGTCACAACGATCCGGGCGCGGAGGCCGTCGCCCGGCTGTTCGAGCAACTGACCCTCTCACCGGCCCTTAACTCCAAGTCCGCGTAGGCCGGCACCTGACCGGCAGGCCGGGCTTCGAGCCCACGGCCTGCCGGTGCTTTCCCTGATTTTCCATTCCATTGAGCCAGCCCCTGGTCGCGTGTCCACGCCAATGGTGTTCCGGCGTTCGGATAACCCGCAAGTCCCGGGACATTGCGATCTCCGGCAGGCTTTCCACAAATTCCCGTTGGCTTGATGCTACCGCCTTGATGCCCTTGCGTTAGGTAAGGTGCCTGTCGTCATGCCGGCTGGCGGGTCTTCCTTTGCAGGAAGTGGCAGGGTTGATGATAAAGACGTTTTCTGTCCATTCTTCTCACGGAAACCCTTGCCTTCGGGATTGATCCATCACAAACTCCGGCAAATTTTACGGGATCTTGTGATGCTTTTGCGGCTGACCAGAATGTATAACTTTCCGATTGGTCGCCTGCATGCAAAGCTCAGGGCGAAGGGAGTGAACCAGGTCGCCAAATAGAGCTTGAAAAAAGTTATGTAATATAACTATTATAGATCATCATCTGATCGGAGGGAGGAATCCGGTCAGGTTTTGAAGTTGATCGAACAGGGAGGAAACCATGATCAACTTGCATAAGCAGTTTGCCAAACTGGCTGTGGCTGCGACTGTCTCCGCAATCGCACTTGGCGGGAGCATGTCGTCCACACTTGCGCAGGAAGTCACGCTGCGCCTGCACCAGTTCCTGCCGGCTCAGGCCAATGTACCCAAGAACGTTCTCGACCCCTGGGCCGACAAGATCGAAGCGGAATCCGGTGGACGCATCAAGATCGAGCGTTATCCGGCCATGCAGCTGGGCGGCAAGCCGCCGGAGCTGATCGATCAGGTCGTCGATGGTGTCGTTGATATCGTCTGGACCGTTGCCGGTTATACCCCGGGCCGCTTCCCGCGCGCAGAAGTGTTCGAGCTTCCGTTCACGATGACGGATGCGGAGACCATGTCCCGCGCCTACTGGAAGCTTGCCGAAGAAACGATGATGGATGAGGACTTCGCGCGCTTCAAGCCGCTGGCCCTCTGGGTTCATGGTCCTGGTGTCATCCACTCCAGCAAGCCGATCGTCGCGCTGTCCGACCTGAACGGCGTCAAGCTGCGTGCACCGACCCGTGTCACCAACAAGCTGTTCTCCAATCTGGGTGCAACGCCGATCGGCATGCCGGTTCCGGCCATTCCGGAAGCTCTCAGCAAGGGTGTTGTCGATGCGACGGTTATTCCGTGGGAAGTCGTCGGCGCGCTGAAGGTGAACGAGCTGGTCAAGAACCATACCGAGTTTCCGGGCAAGGCGCTCTACACCACGTCCTTCATCTTCGGGATGAACAAGGACAAGTACGACAGCCTGCCGGACGACCTGAAGGCCATCATCGACGCAAACTCCGGTGAGGAATTCTCTGCCTTCGCCGGCAAGCAGATGCAGGCCGATGATGCCGGCCCGCGGGCCGCAGCCGTGGAGATGGGCAACAACATCATCACGCTGACGGACGAGCAGGCTGCCGAGTGGGAAGCCGCCGCTCAGGGCACCATCGACGAGTGGTACGCCGAAATGGATGCCAAGGGCATCGACGGCAAGGCGCTGCAGGCCCGTGCCGAAGCGCTGATGGCCAACTGACCGTCATGAAGCAGCCCTCCGGAACCAGGTGTTCCGGAGGGCATCCTTCGACAGGATACACGTAAAATGCTGCTCACTCTGGTGGAGCGTCTCGCGCGCTTCATGGCGATCCTTGGCGGTCTGGTTCTGACAGCGCTGATCGGGCTGACCTGTGTCAGCGTGCTTGGCCGCGGGCTGAACACATTCGGTCATTCTGAATTCATGACCTCGCTGTCCGAAAGCGCCGCCAACGCGCTGATCGCGACCGGTGTCGGTCCGGTTTCCGGCGATTTCGAGCTGGTCGAGGCGGGGATCAGCTTCACCATTTTCGCCTTTCTGCCCATCTGTCAGCTTAAGCGGGGGCACGCCACCGTGGACGTTTTCGCCGGCAGTTTTCCGCGCTGGATGAACCGGTGGCTGGAAGTCGTGTGGGAGGTTCTCCTCAGCTTGCTGATCTTCCTGATCACCTGGCGGCTGTTTGTCGGCATGGAAGACAAGATCCGCTACAACGAAACCACCTTCCTGCTGCAGTTTCCGATCTGGTGGGCCTTCGCGCTCAGCTTTGCCGCCGCCGCTGTTGCCTCCGTCGTCGCGCTCTACTGCGCCGTCGCCAAGGTGCTTGAACTGATCACCGGCCGGCGTTTCACGCCCGATGCCGAGGGAGGGGTCCATTGAGCCTGCTTGAACTCGGCTATCTGTCGTTTCCCGTTCTTCTGCTGCTTATCTTCCTGCGGGCGCCGATCGGCCTTGCCATGATGATTTGCGGTCTGGGTGGTCTCTATCTTGCGACCGGCAGTTCCAACATCATTCTCGCCAAGCTGAAGTCGGAGACCTATTCCACCTTCTCCAGCTACTCGCTGACGATCATTCCGATGTTCCTGCTGATGGGGCAGTTCGCGACCCACTCCGGCATGTCGTCGTCTCTCTTCAAGGCCGCCGAAAGCTGGCTCGGCCACCGCAAGGGCGGTGTTGCCATGGCTGCGGTCGGGGCCTGCGCGGGCTTTGGCGCCATCTGCGGATCGTCACTGGCAACCGCCGCAACCATGAGCCGTGTCGCCCTGCCGGAACTGCGCCGCTACGGCTATTCCGGCGGCTTTTCGACGGCAACGCTGGCCGCCGGCGGCACGCTCGGCATTCTCATTCCGCCGTCGGTCATCCTGGTGATCTATGCCATCCTGACCGAACAGAACATCGCCAAGCTGTTCCTGGCTGCCTTCATTCCGGGCATCCTGGCGGCCATCGGCTACATGATCACCATCTCGATCTATGTCCGCCTCAACCCCGGCTCCGCCGGAACGCGTGAGCCGGTGCCTTATGCGGAGCGCATGCGTGCGCTGATGGATGTCTGGCCTGTGCTGCTGGTCTTCGGTCTCGTGGTCGGCGGCATCTATCTGGGCTGGTTCACCCCGACCGAGGGCGCTGCCGTCGGTGCGGCCGGAACGGGCATCATCGCGCTCATTTCCGGTAACCTGACCTGGAAGGTCTTTGTCGACAGCATGATCCAGACGGCCATGAGCACGGCGATGATTTTCTTCATCGTGCTCGGTGCCGGCTTCTACAACAGCTTCCTGGCACTCAGTCAGTTGCCGCAGGAACTCTCCGGCTGGGTCGTTGGCCAGGGCTTCAGTCCGCTTGTCGTACTGACACTGATCCTGCTGTTCTACCTGGTCTTCGGCTGTCTGATGGACAGCCTGTCGATGATCCTTCTGACCATCCCGATCTTCTTTCCGGTGATCAGCGTGCTCGACTTCGGCATGAGCCCGGAACACGTTGCCATCTGGTTCGGTATCCTGGTGCTGATCGTTGTCGAGGTGGGGCTGATAACACCGCCCGTCGGCATGAACCTTTTCATCATCAACGCGATGGATCGGTCGACGCCGATGAAGGAGACCTACAAGGCGGTTCTCTGGTTCGTGACGTCCGACATAGTCCGCGTGATCCTGTTGGTCCTCTTTCCGTCAATCACCCTGTTCCTTCTGGCTGGCTAACCCAGCCGGAAGGAGTGCGCCCTTTCGGCGTATCAAAATAGGTATGAGATATAACAATGATGACTAAAACCAATTCAGAGGCTGTGCCATGCTGATATCCGCACAAGCGGCTTTCGTGACAGGTGGCGGCAGTGGCCTCGGGGCCGCGACGGCCCGTCATTTTGCGAGCCAGGGCGCGAAAGTTGCGATCCTTGATTTTGATATCGACCGGGCCCGCACTGTGGCGGAAGAAATCGGCGGCTTCGCCGTTCAGGCCGACGTCAGCGACGAGGCAGCCGTAGGGACTGCACTGGACGAAGCGATCGGGTTGCTCGGTGAAACGCCGCGCGTTGTCGTCAATTGCGCCGGCGTCGGCTTTGCCGCGCGCATCGTCGGTAGGGAAGGCAAGCTCTCCTTCGATACGTTTGAAAAGACGCTGAAGGTCAATCTCTTCGGCACGTTCAATGTCATGAGCCATGCCGCAAGACGCCTCATGGACGTGGAGCCGCTGGAAAACGGCGAGCGTGGCGTGATCGTCAATACGGCATCGGTCGCCTTCGAGGACGGCCAGCTGGGCCAGGCTGCCTATTCGGCATCCAAGGGCGGCATTGCCGCCATGTGCCTGCCGGCAGCGCGGGAGTTTGCCCAGCACGGCATCCGCGTGATGGCCATTGCGCCTGGCCTGTTCAGAACGCCGATGATGGAAGGCCTGCCGGAAGAGGTCTCAGCCAAGATCACGGCCAACATTCCGTTCCCGCCACGTCTTGGCGAGCCGGAGGAATTCGCCCTGCTTGCCGGGCACATCGTGACCAACCCGTTCCTGAACGGCACGACCATCCGCCTGGATGGCGCCGTGCGTCTGCCGCCGCGCTGAGGAGACACCGATGACAGAACCGATCCTGAAAATTGAGATTTCCGACAGCGTCGCGACCCTGACCATGAACCGTCCGGACAAGCGCAATGCCATGTGCGACGAGCTGCTTGGGGCCATTGACGGCTTTTTCCTGTCTCCGCCCGCCGAGGTGAAGGCGGTGGTCATCACCGGCACGGCCGGGCATTTCTGCTCCGGCCTTGATCTGTCCGAGCATGTGGCGCGCGACGCGGAAGGAACCATGCGCCATTCGCGCGGCTGGCACCAGGTGATGGACCGGATCCAGTTCGGCGGATTGCCGGTGGTATCCGCCATGTTCGGCGCCGTCATCGGCGGCGGTCTGGAACTGGCCAGTGCCACCCACGTGCGTGTTGCCGAAACCTCTGCGTTCTTCCAGCTGCCGGAAGGCCGCAGGGGCATCTTCGTCGGTGGTGGCGCTTCCGTGCGCGTGGGCCGCATTCTGGGCGCGGACCGGATGACCGAGATGATGCTGACCGGCCGCAAGTACAACGCGGATGAAGGCCTGGCTCTGGGCCTTGCTCATTACACCGTCGGCGAGGGAGAGGCACTGGCCAAGGCACAGGACCTGGCAGGCCGGATCGCTTCCAACGCGCCGCTGTCCAACTACATCATGATCCAGGCGCTGGCGCGCATTGCGGACATGTCAAAGACGGACGGTCTCTTTACCGAGAGCCTGTGCGCCGCGATTACACAGACCAGTCCGGACGCGCTGGAAGGCCTTGCCGCCTTCCTGGAAAAGCGCAATCCGACCTTCAGGTGATCTCATGAGGAAAACCGCGATGGAACCGGAGACCGAGACCGGAATTGTAAACGTCAGCGACAGGACTCTGCGCGCGCTCTACGGCTATCAGATGAAGCGGACGTTCAACGTCATTCAGTCGGACCTGAGCCGCACCCTGAAGCCGTTCGACCTGCGCATGCTGACCTATACCGCCCTTGTGCTGATCGTCGACAACCCGGGCCTGCGACAGTCCCAACTGGCCGAGGCCATGGATATCGAACGGCCCAACCTGGTCGTGATTGTCGACGAACTGGAGCGGCGTGACCTGATCGTCCGGGACCGGTTGCCGAGTGACCGCAGGGCCTATGCGTTGAAGGCGACACTGGCAGGTCGCCGGCTGTGTGAAAAGGCAATCGCCGCGGTCATGGAGCACGAGAAGATGCTGCTCAACGGTATCAGCAAGGACGCGTTGAATGTCGCCACCAAGGTGATGCAACTGATTGAAAGCAACCGCCAACGGGAAGACTGACATGAGGTTTCGGGAGGAGACGATCATGAAGCGCACCACGGAATTTCTGCGCCACTCGGTCGAGCGGGAAGACCGTCCGGATGGCAGCATTCTGCTGCGGTCCACCTATCCGCTGAGCCCGGTGGTCGAGCGGACGGGAGACTGGCTGCACCAATGGGCGGGGGAAGCTCCGGACAGGGTGTTTCTGGCTGAACGCAGCGGTGCCGGCTGGCGCGAGGAAAGCTATGCGGACATCCTGGAAAAGGTTCGGGCGATCGGTGCTGCGCTCCTGGCAAGAGGCATGGGTGGAAATACGCCGATCCTGATCATGTCCGGCAACGGCGTCGATCACGGCATTCTTGCGCTTGCTGCCCAGTATGTCGGAGTGCCGGTGGTGCCGGTGGCCGAGCAGTATTCGCTCATTCACGGTGCCCATGGCCGCCTGCGCGAGGCGATCAACCTCATCAAGCCGAAAATGGCCTATGTGGTCGATGCCGACCAATACGGCGAAGCGTTGAACCTTGAAGATCTTGCGTCGGTCGAGATTGTCGCCAGCCGCCCGGGGTGTCGGAACGTTACCGCCTTCGCCGACCTTCTGAAGGGAGACGGCAGCGTCGACGTCGACAGTGCTTTCGCGGCGGTCACGCCGGATACGGTCGGCAAGATCCTGATGACCTCCGGCTCGACCTCCAGCCCGAAGGGCGTTCTGACCACCCACCGGATGATGTGCGTGAATCAGGCCCAACTTGCCGACTCCATGCCGTTCCTGCGTAAGCGTCCGCCGGTGATCGTCGACTGGTTGCCCTGGAACCACGTCTTCGGCGGCTCGCATAATTTCAACATGATGCTGGCCAACGGTGGAAGTCTCTACATTGACGACGGCAAGCCGGTGAAGGGCCTGTTCGAGCGGACGGTGGAGAACCTGTCGTTGAAGACCGGTACGCTGGTGTTCAACGTACCGCTTGGCTTCGGCATGCTGCTGAAGGCACTGGAAGCGGACGCGGATCTGCGTCAGCGCTTCTTCGAGGATCTGGACCTGATCTTCTATGCAGGGGCCTCCCTGCCGCAGGAGGTCTGGTCCGGATTTGAGCGCATGGCGATGGAGGTCAAGGGCGAGGTGCCCTTGATGACGTCTTCCTGGGGACTGACCGAAACAGCGCCCTCGGCCCTGATGCAGCAGGAACCTGCACCCCACTCCGGCATTGTCGGTGTTCCGGTGAGCGGCGTCACCGTCAAGCTTTTACCCGATGCGGACATGCGCTGCGAAGTCCGCGTGAAGGGCCCCAACGTGATGCCCGGCTATCTCAACGATCCTGAAAAGACCGCTGCGGCCTTCGATGAAGAAGGGTTCTTCATCACCGGGGATGCGATGCTGTTTCTTGATCCGGCGGACGCAAACAAGGGCATGCGCTTTGACGGCCGGATATCGGAAGACTTCAAGCTGCAGTCCGGCACCTGGGTGCGGGCGGCGCAGCTGAAGCTGGACATGCTGTCCCGTCTCGCACCGCTTGCCGCAGACCTGATCATCACCGGCGCCGATCGGAACCAGATCGGGGTGATGATCTTCCCGAATGTCGCGGAGCTGACCCGGGAAGGCTTTGACCTCAACGATGATGACGGTGCTTTCCGCTGCAAGCTGCTGCAGGGCGAAATCCACCGCCGGCTTTCGGCGCGCGCCCGCGAGATCAGCGGCAGCTCGACACTGGTGTCCCGCGCCATCGTGCTGTCTCAGCCGGCTTCCATGCCCGAAGGCGAGATGACCGCCAAGGGCAATCTGAACATCCGAAAGGTTCTGGCGCGCCGCGAGGCCCTGCTGGAACGGCTTTACACCGACGATGACCCTGCTGTGGTCACACTCTGATTGAGGAGCGCTTGAAATGGTCGATATCACCAAGGTTCGCGCCATCGACATCCACACTCACGCCGAAGAGCCCTGCGGTTGTCATTCCGACGATGGCTATGACGACTTGCAGGCGACGATGGCGAAATACTTCCGCGCGCCCTGGAGCCATCCGCCGACCGTACCGGAAACGGCAGCCCATTACCGGGAACAGAACATTGCGGCGGTAATCTTTCCGGTCGATGCCGAGCGCGAGACCGGCTACCGCCGTTACAAGAACGAAGAAGTGGCAGAACTTGCCGCCGAAAACGACGATGTGCTGATCCCCTTCGCCTCCATCGATCCGCACAAGGGCAAGATGGGTGCGCGCGAGGCGCGGCGCCTGATGAGGGATTTCGGCATCAAGGGTTTCAAGTTCCACCCGACGATGCAGGGTTTTTACCCCAACGACCGCATGGCCTACGAACTCTATGAAGCCATTGCGGAAGAAGGCTCCATTGCGCTGTTCCACACCGGCCAGACGGGCGTCGGCAGCGGCATGCGCGGCGGCAACGGCATGCGGCTGAAGTACTCCAACCCGATGTATATGGACGATGTCGCGGTCGATTTTCCCGACATGAAGATCATCCTCGCGCATCCTTCCTTCCCCTGGCAGGAGGAAGCCCTGGCGGTCGCCCAGCACAAGCCGAATGTCTATATCGACCTCTCAGGTTGGTCGCCGAAGTATTTCCCGGAAATCCTGGTGAAATACTGCAATTCGATCCTGAAGAAGAAGGTGCTGTTCGGCTCCGACTGGCCGATGATCACGCCGGAGCGCTGGCTGGCGGATTTCGAGAAGATCGCCATCAAGGACGAGTTGCGGCCGGACATCATCAAGGGCAATGCGGCAAGGCTGCTGGGGCTGGCATGATCACTCCGCAGCTCTCCCATTTCTGCGACCTTGAGGTCGAACTTGGCCCTGTCCGGGAACTAGGCCAGGGCAGGGCGGGTGCGCGGCGGATCATCCCGATTGTCGGTGGCCGGGTGACAGGTCAGGTGTCCGGAACGGTGCTGGACATGGGCGCTGACTGGCAGACGATCCTGGCAGACGGTTCGGCCGACATCGACACCCGCTACGCCTTCGAGACAGACGACGGCGCGGTGATCGAGATCATCAACAAGGGTGTTCGCCATGGTCCGCCGGACGTGCTGCAAGCGCTTGCCCGCGGCGAGGATATCGACCCGACGCTCTATTACTTCCGCACGGCGGCGAGGCTGGAGACCGGAGACCCGCGTTATGACTGGGTCAACAATACTCTCTTCGTCGGCACCGGCCGGCGACTTGCCTCCGCCGTGCTGGTGTCCTTGTTTCGGGTGGGGTGAGGACAGGAGCGAAGTTGTGATGTCCGGGCTCTCGAAACATTCCGAAACAAAGTCCTCGATAACCGATCTCCTCATCCTGAGGAGGACCTTCGGGTCCGTCTCGAAGGATGGGCCGCTTGCGCTGGAGTTTGCCGCCCATCCTTCGAGACGGGCTGGCGCCCTCCTCAGGATGAGGGGGAATTTGCAGCAACTGCTGTATCGCCGTTCCTTTGAAAGCCCGTAACCGATGAAACCCTTCACCGCACCGCTTGACGATATCCTGTTCTGCCTGACCCATGTTGCCGGGGCAGCCGATCTGCCGGACTTCGATGCGGATCTTGCCGCCGAGATCGGCGGTCATTTTGCTGCCTTTGCAGAAGAGCAGTTGGCCCCGTTGAACGAACCGGGCGACAGCCAGGGTTGCCGGCTGGTGGAGGGGCGGGTGCGCATGCCGGACGGGTTCCGCGAAGCCTATGCCGCTTATGCGGAGCAGGGCTGGCCGGGATTGACGATCCCGGAACAGCTTGGCGGACAGGGGCTTGATGCCGGCGTACTTGCGATCACCTCGGAAATCTTCACCGGCGCCAACCACAGTCTGCAGATGGTGACGAGCCTTGCCGCGGGTGCCGCCCGCACCCTGCTGGCCTTTGGCACGGAAGATCAGCAGGCGCGCGTGATCCCGCAATTTGCCTCCGGCGAGGCCCTTGCCACCATGTGCCTGACCGAACCGGACGCGGGGTCCGATCTTTCCCGCATCCGTTGCCGGGCGGTGCAGGCTGGTGATGGCTGGTCAATCAGCGGCGAGAAGATCTTCATCTCCGGCGGCGATCAGGACATGAGCGAGAAGATCCATCATCTGGTGCTGGCCCGCACGTCAGACGATGGCGTGAAGGGCCTGTCGCTGTTTCTGTGCCCGTGCACCCGCGCGGACGGCAGCCGCAACGCGGTGACCGTGACACGCATCGAGGAAAAGATGGGTCTGCATGCTTCGCCCACCTGCCAGCTTGCTTTCGACGGCGCCGTCGCCGAACTGGTTGGCCGGGAAGGCGAAGGCCTGAAGGCGATGTTCACGATGATGAACCATGCCCGCGTGGATGTGGCCTTGCAGGGTGTTGCCCATGCCGCCCGCGCTGCGGATATCGCCAGCACCTATGCGGCGGAACGCAAGCAGGGCCGGGATGCCGCGGGCAAGCCGGTGACGCTGGATGGTCATGCCGACGTACGTCGCATGCTGGACGAGATCGATGCCCTTGCCCTTGGCGGACGAGCAATCGCGCACCTTGCGCTCGTCACGGTCGAAACAGGCGAGAACGGGGCGCTAGCGGAATTCCTGACACCGATCGCCAAGGCTTACTGCACGCAAGCCGGCATGCAGGCAACGGAGCTTGGCATGCAGGTGCTCGGCGGGTACGGCTATCTGAAGGAATACGTCCTGGAACAGTGCTACCGGGATGTGCGGATTACCGCGATTTATGAAGGTGCCAACGCCATTCATGAAAGAGCACTGGTCACGCGTCTGTTGCCGGGCAAGGAAAGCGAGGCATTCGAGAAATTCCTGCGGGCCGAATGTCTGCGGAACGACAAGATTTACCCGCAACTGGGCGAGGTTGTCGCCAACTGGTGCCGGGTTAGGGATCGGGTGTTGCAGAGCGAGGACCCGACAGCCCTTGCCCATGACTTCATGAACCTGACGAGCAAGACCCTGTTGAAGGTCCTGTGGGCACGCATGGCGGAAAAGGCTGACCTCCATCCGGACCCTGAGCGGATCAGGCGGCTTGCAGGGAAAGTGCTTGAAAGGCCGGAACTGGCGCTGAGCGCCTGAGCCTAAACTGTAGCGAAATTCTTTTCCCCAAGGGACAACGGACACGAACCCCTTGGGCAGCAATATCTCGCGAAAAGGCCGGGGATGAGGTTCTCTCTCGTTCTGCTTTTGCACGCCGGTCTGTTCCCGAAACCTTTTCAATGTCCGCAGCTTCGCGCAAAGTAGCCCAAACCGATCACGCCGGGACGTTTCATGCATCCGCTCAATCTCGATCAGCTGAGAGCCTTTCTGGCCGTTGTCCGCCATGGCGGCGTCAACAAGGCCGCGGGAAGTTTGAACCTGACGCAGCCGGCGGTGACGACGCGGATCAAGAGGCTTGAGGAAGCCCTGGGGACCGAGCTGTTTGAACGCTCGCCCGGCAGGCTGAAGCTGACCAAGCGCGGCGAGCTGCTGCAGACATTTGCCGAGCAGTTCGAGCGTCTGTCGGACAAGGTCGAGGAGACGGTGGTCTCCCGTGAGGGGATTGACCGGCATCTGCGTATTGGAGCCTCGGAAACCATTGCACAGTGTTGGCTGCCGGATCTGGTTGCCGCTCTGCGGGCCGACTTTCCCAATCTGATCGTGGAAATCAACGTCGATATCTCGGTGAACCTGCGCGCCGGTTTGCTCGACCGGGAAATCGATCTGGCCCTGTTGCTGGGGCCGATTTCGGAATATT
This sequence comes from Roseibium algicola, assembly GCF_001999245.1. Classification (NCBI taxonomy): domain Bacteria; kingdom Pseudomonadati; phylum Pseudomonadota; class Alphaproteobacteria; order Hyphomicrobiales; family Stappiaceae; genus Roseibium; species Roseibium algicola. Next base: position 3,873,192 of record NZ_CP019630.1, read on the forward strand.
CGGTCGACAATATCGAGCTGCCCGGTTTCGACCTCGGCTGGTATGTGGCGGCGGACAGTCCGGCCAAGGGCGCGCAAGCCGAGGCGCTTTTGCGGGAAAAACCCGTAATCACCTACGCCCGGCACACGCGGCCTTACCGCGAGCTGAAAACGCTGTTGTTCGAACGGGTTGCACCGGACGTGCAGATGTTCCCGTCATCGTCTCTGTCTGCCTGTTTCAGGCTGGTGGAAGCAGGGCTTGGGGTCGCCGCACTGCCGAGGGCGCTGGCACGGCCCTATGTCGAGGGAGGAAGCATCGTCGAGTTCGATCCGGGATGGGTACCGGATGCCCTGAGGTTTTCGGCGAGCTATCTCGGTGACCCGCGCAGCCACATCGTCGCGGCTGCTGCGAAGAAGGCGCTGGAGGTTGCGGTCGCTTACTCTGGCTATAAAAATCATTTATAAGATCTGCTAAAATCATTCAATTTGAGTTTATAACAGCAATGCGGGAGCCTTTCTCCAATGAAGGAGAGCCCCGGTGCTGCAATCTTATGAAACCCTTCGACAGGAAAACATCGAGACGCTTCGGGCGCAGATAAGGTCCGGCAGCTATCGCTCGCACACGGCGGGGCTCGGCAAGAACCTGCTTCAGGCAAATCTGGCGATCATTCCGGAAGCCTTTGCGCTGGATTTCATGCGCTTCTGCCAGCGCAATCCCAAACCCTGTCCGTTGATCGGTGCTTCGGACACGGGAAACCCCCTCCTGTTCACCCTGGGACACTGCCTGGATATTCGTACCGACGTCCCCGCCTACAACATCTATCGCGATGGCCGGCTGGAAGGCTCGGTAACGGACATAAGCGCCTTGTGGTCAGACGATCTCGTTGCCTTTGCGCTCGGCTGTTCCTTCACTTTCGAACATGCGCTGATCGAGGCGGGGATCGACCTCTGGCACATTTCAAACAATGTCACCGTGCCGATGTACCACTCTAACATGGAAACGACACCGGCCGGGCCATTCCGGGGAGCGATGGTTGTTTCCATGCGGATGATCCCGGATGAGCGGGTGCGGGACGCGGTTGCCATTTCGGCCCGCTTTCCTCTGGCGCACGGGTCACCGGTCCATATCGGCGATCCGGCGGCCATCGGCATTTCCGATCTCGGCAATCCGGACTGGGGCGATGCGGTGCCGGTGGAGGCCGGTTTCACGCCCGTCTTCTGGGCTTGCGGAGTGACACCGCAAGCCATCATCCAGAACGCTGCCCTGCCGCTGCTGATTACCCATAAACCGGGACACATGCTGATCACGGACATCCCGGATGACGCTGAAATTCCAATCATAACAAAAAAGACGCTGTAAGCTCGAACCTTCACGGAGTGGACACATGAAAAAGATTCTGACTTTCCTCATGGCCGGTGCCGCCATGTCCTCGGCCGCCGCCGCGGAAGATCTGTCTGTCGTCGGCAGTTGGTCCAGCCTGCCTCTGCACCAGGATTATGAGGCGCCGTTCTGGCAGACCGCCTTGCCTGAGGCATCCGGTGGCACCATCAACACAACCGTCACCACTCACAACCAGATGAACCTCGGCGTTGGCGAAGTGTTCCGCCTGCTTGGCCAGGGTGTTTTCGACGTCGGCATGACGGTGGGCGATTATGCAGTTGCCGATGCACCGGAACTGGAAGGCCTCGATGTGCCGCTGGTGGCCATGTCTGCCGACAAGGCCCATGCCGCGGTCGATGCCGCCCGGCCGATGGTCGAGGAGATCTTCGAAAAGCGCTTCAATTCCAAGGTGCTTGCGATTGCGCCCTATCCGCCGCAGGTGGTGTTCTGCAACGCTGAAGTCGGTTCGCTGGACGACCTGAAGGGCAAGAAGATCCGCGCATCCGGCCGCATGACGGCCAAGTTCCTGGAAGCGCTCGGAGCAGAAGGCATTACGGTTGCCTTTTCCGAGGTGCCGGGCGCGCTGCAGAAGGGCGTCGTCGATTGTGCGGTGACCGGGGCAGGCTCGGGCTACAGCGCCGGGTGGTGGGAAGTCAGCACGCATCTTCTGCCGATCCCGCTTGGCGGCTGGGACCCGGTGGTGACGGCGATCAATCTCGACAAGTGGAACGCTCTGTCCGGCGAGACCCGGGCTTTGATCGAAAAGGAAATTGCCGAGAATTTCGAAGCCCCCGCCTGGGCATCGGCGGCAGGTGCGCTGAGCAATGACATCGCCTGCCTGACCGGCAAGGGCGAATGCGCTTCGGGCGATGTGCGGGACATGGTTCTTGTCGAAGCCAGCGACGGTGACATCGAGCGGGCACGCCAGATCCTGGAAACCGATGTTCTGCCGGAATGGGCAGAGCGGGCCGGTGGCGACTGGGCCGCGCGCTGGAACGACAGCGTCGGCACCGTCGTCGGTGTGCAGATCAAGACCAACTAAGCCCGGGAGACATCGAGGTGGCGGAGAAACTCCTGTCAATCCTGTCGAGGATCAACCGGGCGATAGCGATTTCGGTCGGCGTTCTGTTCCTCACCTGTGCAGGTCTTGTTCTGATTGATATCTGTCTCCGCCGTGTCGGTGCCTCCTTCGGCGGCACCGACGAAATCTCCGGCTACGTGATGGCCATCGGAACGGCCTGGGGCATGGCTTTCGGATTGAGCGAACTTTCGCATATCCGGATCGATTTCCTGCGCCGTTCGGTCGGTCTGCCAAAATGGCGGGCGGTGCTGGATCTTCTGTCGATCTTTGCCCTGTCCTCGACCGTCTCGATCGTCGCGCTGAAGTGCTGGCCGGTGGTGGAGACGACACTGCGCAATTCCTCAAGGGCGAACACACCCCTGGAAACTCCGCTCGCGCTGGTGCAATTGCCCTGGTTTGCCGGGTGGGTGTGGTTCGCGGTCACCGCATGGCTGACCTTTGTCGCCGGTGTGCTGCTGGTCCTGCGCGGTGAATTTGCAAAATCCGAGCAGGCGATCGGTGCCTTTCCGGAAGGGGAGACAGCCTGATGCTTTCCTTCGTTTCCGTAGGCCTTCTTGGGCTCCTCAGCCTTTCCATTCCCGTCGGCATCGTGCTGTTCCTGCTGGGGTTCGGCATCGACCAGTTCTTCAGTGCCTTTCCGTTGACACGCGGCCTCGGGTCGATGGTCTGGTCGACGTCGGAAAATGCAGCGCTGATCGCCATTCCGTTCTTTGTGCTGCTGGGCGAGATCCTGGTGCGCACCGGCATTGCCGCACGCACCTACTCGGCGCTCGACCGCTGGGTCTCCTGGCTGCCAGGCGGGCTGGTGCATGCCAATGTGGCAACCGCCACCATGTTCTCGGCCACGTCCGGTTCGTCTGTGGCAACGGCTGCCACGGTGGCGACGGTGGCCATGCCGCAGGCTGATCGGCTGGGCTATGACCAGAAGCTCTTTTCCGGTGCGATCGCCGCCGGGGGTACGCTCGGCATCATGATCCCGCCGTCGATCAACCTGATCGTCTACGGTTTTCTGACACAGACCTCGATCCCGCAGCTTTTTCTGGCAGGGCTTCTGCCCGGCATCCTGCTGGCGATGGCCTTTCTGGCAGTGACCGCGCTTGTTTGCCTGGTCAATCCGAAGCTCGGCGGGGCACGGCGGACGTTCCCCTTGCGGGAAATGGCACTCGGGCTCGCGGATCTACTGCCGATCATTCTTCTGTTCAGTGCCATCATCGGCTCGATCTACAAGGGCTGGGCGACACCAACCGAAGCCGCCTCTGTCGGGGTTGCCGGAGCGCTGGCAATTGCCGCGCTTTTCGGTGGGCTCAACACACGCATGATCGGCGAAGCGCTGATCGGTACCGTGCGGGTCACGGCGATGATCATGCTGGTGGTTATCGGGGCGTCGTTTCTCAACTTTACGCTTTCGGCCGCCGGCCTGTCGCAGGAATTGCGCGGCTTTCTGGAGGGGCTCGGCTTCGGTCCCCTGCAGACGCTGCTGGTGATCGTCGCGATGTATATCGTGCTTGGTTTCTTCATCGAGACCCTATCGCTGATGGTCATCACCATTCCCATCGTTGTGCCGATCGTCATCAGCCTGGGCTATGATCCGGTCTGGTTCGGCATCCTGATGATCGTGCTGATCGAGATGGCGCTGATCACACCGCCGGTGGGGCTCAATCTCTTCGTCGTCCAGAGTGCGCGGCGCGGCGGATCCATTGCCGAGGTGATGCTGGGAGCCATTCCCTATGTGTTGGCGATGCTGGCCATGGTCGCGGCGCTGATCGCCCTGCCGCAGATTGCGCTTTATCTGCCGATGGCCATGCGCTGAGGGGACAAGAGCAGAATTATTTTGGAACTGACAGACCGGGCAGACGTTTCCACCGTGATGAAGGCGGACCGGAGCAATCCGGAGGCCACATACACGAAGGAGACATTGATGACACGGTTTACCAAACTCGCCCTGACCCTGACGGGAGCCACGCTTCTTGCGACCCCTGTGATGGCCCAGGACAAGCCTGCTGGCGTTGAAGTTGGCAAACTGACATGCGTTGTCGAGCAGGAAACCAATTTCATCGTCGGTTCCAAGGCCGTCATGAACTGCACCTTCGACCGGGTCGGTGACGGCCCTGCCAGCTACTACACGGCGACCGTAAGCGAGTACGGGCTTGATATCGGGACGACCGACTCGGCCACGCTGATATGGGGCGTCGTTGCACCGACTGCCGACCTGGAGGTGGGCGCTCTTGAAGGTGAATATGCCGGCGTGACCGCAGGTGCGAGCCTTGGTGCGGGTATCAAGGCCAATGCCCTTATTGGCGGCTTCGACAAGTCGATTGCGCTGAACCCGCTCAGTGTGGAAAGCCAGACGGGCACGAACATCACGGTTGGTGTCAGTCGGATGTCACTGGAAGCGATCAAGTGAACACAGTGACATAACGTCAAGAAGGGTCGGCTTTGCCGGCCCTTTTTGCATTCCGGACGCAGATTGGGCTGAAAAGAGTGCGGACGTCCGACGATAATTCGAACTGGAGGGATACCTGGATGGCGACAGTTCAGTCGGAGACAATCAAGGAAGTTCTTACAAACTGGGAAGACGAAATTGAAAAGGAAGGCCGCGCCGATGTCGGCTCGCTGTTGAATGCTTCTGGCAGCCGTGCGGCGGGACCTCTTCTGTTTCTGCCGGCCCTTGTGATGATATCTCCCATCGGGGCCATACCAGGTGTGCCGATTGTTCTCACAACATTGACGCTTCTGGTGGCGGGACAGCTTGTGCTTGGCAGAACCTCGATCTGGTTACCGTCTTTCGTGCGCAATCGCGGTTTCCCCAAGCAGAAGGTGAAGTCGATCATCGACAAGCTCACCCCCTATGCCGAACGCGCCGACCGTTACCTCGGGCAACGCCTGGCCATGTTCGCCGGCGAAACCGCGAGCCGGATCGTCGCGGCGTTTTGCATCTTTCTGTCTCTTCTTGTCTATCCCGCCACCCTGCTGCCCTTTGCTGTCGCCTTGCCCGGCTCGGCAATACTTCTCCTGAGCCTCGGGTTGCTGGTGCGCGATGGCGTCGTGACGCTGGTGGGGTTGATGGTGGCCTTGGCAGCGGTCGCCACCGTCGTTTACTGGCTTGCCTGAGGGCTTCTCGTGACGACCTTGTCCATGAGTTCGCCCCGAAACCGGGAGGCCTCCTCGTGACGGACAACCGGGGGGAGCGCGGATCAGGACAGGTGTGTGATCCGTCCGTCCACGGCACGAAAGAAGCCCCGATGTGAGCCAGTTTTCCTTTGTCCTTCTGCCTTTAAGCCAGCTCCTCCTCGCTGGTAGAGCCACGACCTCTGGTCACGCAAAAAAAAACGGGCCGCCGAAGCGACCCGTTTCCTTGGTGTCTTTCAGACAGCCGTTCAGCCTTTCAGCAGAACCGCATCCGGATTGGCCTTGTAGGTGGCAGGCTCATAGGTCTGCGCATTTTCAAGCTGTTCCTTGGTGAAAGGGGCGGTGACCAGAAGGTCGCCGTTTTCCGTTTCGAACATCTTCAGGCTGTTGAAGGCAACGGCAACCGGCTTTGCGTTGAAGCCAAGGAAACCGCCGACATCGATGACAACTGCCTGGGCCTTGCCGTCCTTGCCGATCAGGACCTCGGCGACTTCACCGATGTTTGTGTCCTGGTTGGTGTAGACCGTTGAATCGATCAGCTCGTCCGTGGATACGCTGGCTGCATCGACCTCGGTCTTTTCTTCAGTCCAGCCGGTGGACATGGCTTCATCCAGCTGCTGCCTGGCCGGGTCGATGGCCTCTTTCCTAACTGTTTCATAGGTGGACCTGGCGTTTTCGGTGACCTTGTCCATTTGCTCGCGCGCACCTTCCGTCGTCATCCAGTACGGGATGTAATCCGGGCGCTCATAGGCGGTTGCCGCTTCCAGTTCCTGGCGCGAGACGTCACTGACGACGATGAGTCGCTTGTCCACACCGGCCACGAAGTTGAGGCGGGCGAAATCGAGGGCGACTTCCTTTTCGCCGATGCCGAGGAAACCGCCGACACCGACAATCACCGCATGCACGGAGCCATCGCGGCCGAAGACCACGTCGTTGATGTCGCCGATTTCTTCCCCTTCGGCATTTCTGCTGGTCACCACAGGCTTGCCGACCATGTTGGTGGCGAGAATGCCGGTGGTCGTATCCGGTGCAAGGGTGTGGAGTTCGAATTCGTATACGCCGGTGTCATCACTTGCACCGGCCTGACCGCCGTCTTTCATCGCAGAGGTCTCACCGGCAACAGCCGCCGTTGAAATGGCAGCTACGATTGCGGTGGTGGCGAGTAGATGGCGAAGCATTTCAGCATCTCCCTTTCGTGTTCTGAAAAGTTGAAAGTGCAGTAGGTAAATGGTTGAACTTTCGGGAAGTTCCGGGAGAAGGCGTCACGGCTGCGCCTGGGGGGCGTTGAGCCGTGACGCGAAAAATCAGGCGAGTTTGCCTGCGCTTTTCGGACCGGCCAGCAGCCAGACAATGAAGCCGACGACCGGGAAAATCAGGATCCCGAGAACCCAAAGCAACTTTGCCCCGGTGGAGGAGCCGCTTCCGAGGACCTGAATGATCGCGTAGACGTCCAGGATGAGGATCAACAGGCCGACAATTCCATATTCCATGACAGATCTCCGATGCTGGTGACTGTGACGGAAACGGCCGGGCGCGAAGAAGGTTCCCTGCGGTGGTCTTGAAGTTTCCGAGATAATTTTCAAAAATATTTGGAACGATTTCGAAAACGAGGCGTTTCATCTCCGTATCTCAAATATCGGAGGTTGCTATGCTTTCCTGGGCATTGTTGTTCTTGGTGGTTGCTATTGTTGCAGCCGTACTTGGTTTTGGCGGTATTGCCGGTACTGCGGTTTCTATTGCCAAACTGATCTTCTTTGTCGCCATTGCGCTGTTCCTGATTTCGGCAGTCGCACATGCCATCAGAGGCCGCAGGGTCTGACACGAGAACAAAACGGGCGCTTCGGCGCCCTTTTTTGTGCCTTCCCCAACAGGCATTCAGGCGACGTCAAACGCCTGACAAGACAACGCTTTCCTCGTTCAATGACATAGGTGATTCAGTCGCCTTGCCGGTATCCGGTGGCTAGCGGGCTTCGGCCTGAATGCGCAGCGTATTGCGGGCAGTCCAGAGCCGGCGGGCGATTTGGTGTCTGTCCGGTCTGCTCTCGATCGAAAAAACGGCATCCTGGGCTATATTGAACAGCTGCCTCGAGACAAGGTGCAGGTGCTCCTTGCGGCAGACCAGGGACGCCTTTTCCAAAGCGCAAATGAGGTGGTCGAGCACTAGGATGTTGCCTCTTGAAGCCTGCCTGAGCGGACTGATCGCCGTGTCCAGGAGATCGTGCACTTCCAGGATCGTCAACCACAGGCGAGGGGTCTCGTCGTCATCCGTAATGAGCGAGCTGGGAGCGCCGCGCTGCAGGATCCGCGCGGCGGAGGCCGACAGGTGATCGATCGCGCTTATCGCGGTGTAGCTGTCGTTGACGCCGGGGGAGAGCGCTCGCAGCGCGATCTCCACCATCAGGTGCACCGAAAACTGGATATCCCCTTCGGGAGCCCGGGCCTTTTCGATCTTGAAGGTACCGTTCAAGGGCTTCAGATCAGGGTCTTCGGCCTCCGTGCGCACCTTTGCGATCGGCATGCCTTCGATGACGTAGGTTCCGGGAATGACGGACACTTCGATGAAACCGTCGAGAGACTTCGCGATGTTTATCAGCCGTTCGCTGTCGATGAAGGTGATGTAGCCGCTGCGCGCGGCTTTGAAGGTGCAGACCGGCAGGTCGGGTATCTCCTCGCGGTCATTCGGCTTTTCACGCGGTTCGTGCGCCAGAAGCTCGTCGATCGAGGATCGCAACGCTGCATGAATGCGGCCGATTTCGGCGTCGACCCGGATACGGCCGGCAACGTCGTTGACGAAATAGACAAGCCAGAAAAAGCTGCTGGAGGCTAGGATTATCGAGAGGATGACGGAAAACCGGAGATCCTTGGTGTCGTCGACACCGAAAAGGACAAGCATGGAATAAAGGAAGGTCGCGCCCAGAAGGCCGATGGTAATCTGGGTGGTTCTGTTGCTGGCGAAGGTTTCCAGCAGGCGGGCCGAAATATTGCCCGCAGCGAGTGTGAATACGACCAGCGTCAGGGAATAGACAAGGCTGATGACCGACATCATCGCGCCGGCAATGGTCGACAGGACCGAGCGGGCACCATCGATGCTGATGGAGCTGTAGCCGAAAAAGTCGAAGACACCGGTCAGGAGTTGCAGGTCATCGATCAGGAAGGCTGCGAATGCGAGGACAGCCCCCAGAAGTGTGATGCAGACGGGGATGAACAGAAAGCCCTTGGCCAGACGGACGAGGGCTTGTTCGCGGGCGTTTTCCCGATAGGCCAGATCCATTCCCGTTCCCCCTCAAACCGGCAGGGTTCCATCGTCGATGGAACCCTGCCGGTCATTGTTAGCTGTCGTGCGCCAACCGGCTTGCCTGATCACACCGGATGCAGTGCGCCGGCCTGTAACGGACGCAGAAGCGGAAAGGTTCCGGTGTAGAAGAGAATGATCAGACGGACAGAGCGTCCCTGATCAGGGAGGCGGATTCGGCGGCGGCGATTTCGGACCGTTCAAATTTCTCGGTCCCGTTCATGAGGTCATCCAGACGAAGGCGTGCACGGGAGACGCGGCTTTTGACCGTGCCGACCTTCACGCCGAGGATGTCGGCTGCTTCTTCATAGGAAAAGCCGCTGGCACCGATCAGGATAAGGGCTTCACGCTGGTCGTCCGGAAGAACCTGAAGGGCGCTCAGGAAATCCTTCAGTTCCAGATGGCCTGCCTGTTGCGGTTTGCTTTCCAGGCTGGCGGCGTGTTCACCGTCAGGGTCGGCGACCTCGCGCTGCATCTTCCGGCCAACGGAATAATACTGGTTACGGAGAATGGTAATCAGCCAGGCGGTGAGGTTGGTACCTTCGGTGAACTTGTCTTTGTTGGCGATCGCCTTTGCCAGTGTTTCCTGGACCAGATCGTCCGCACGGTCGCGGTCACCACTGATCGATCTGGCAAAGGCGCGCAATCGCGGTATGGCGTCGACCAGATCCTGCTTGAACTTTGCGACGTTCATTCGGCGGCCTCCTCGTCAGAGCCTCTGTCGTCCAAGGCGGACAGCAGGTCCATCATGTCATCCGGTATGTCTTCCGATAGGGCCTCGTCGTAAACCTTCTTGAGCTGGTTGCCGATCCAGTCTTCTTTGGACTTGGCTCCGGCGGCCGGTGTTATTACACCAAATCCGGCGTTGGGCCGACTTGGGTTAAGCTTGCTTGCCATGGCAGATTCCCGATATTTGCGTCTTCGACGATAGGCTGATTTGCGACGTAAACGCGGCGGCAAAAAAAAAGTTCCTCGAGTATGGAACTTTTTTTTGCCGAATGCATTTCCAGCTTATGGGTGCGCTTGACGCGGGCCCGTCGACCGCTTTCAGGCGGCAACTATTGAGGAACTAATTTATGTCCGTGAGCCTTTCGGAAGAAATCGCGCCGCTCCTGCCGTATCTGCGTAGATATGCAAGAGCACTGGCGGGAAGTCAGAAAAGTGGCGATGCCTATGTCAGGGCCTGCCTGCAGGCGCTGGTGGCAGATCAGACCATTATCGATACATCTCATGGCGTGAAAATCGGTCTGTACCGGCTTTTCCATGTCCTTTGGAACGCGAGCGTCGTTCCGCCCATCGCGAATGACGGGACGGTTTCCATCTTCGAGCAGACCGCTCAGCAGCGGCTGGCAACCATGGCGGCCGAAAGCCGGCAGACCCTGTTGCTGTCCACACTGGAAGGGTTTTCGCTTCCCGAAACCGCCCTCATCATCGAGCGTAGCGAAAATGAAGTGACCCAGCTCGTCCAGGATGCGATCGCGGAAATTGACAGGCAGACCAAGACGGATGTGCTGATCATCGAGGACGAGCCGCTTATTTCCATGGATCTCATCCAGATCGTGGAGTCGCTCGGCCATGGCGTTACCAGCGTTGCCCGGACAGCGAGCGATGCCATCGCAGCGGCCAAGGCGCAGGCCCCGGGTCTTGTGCTTGCCGATATCCAGCTTGCCGACGGATCGTCCGGCATCGATGCGGTCAAGGATATCCTTGCCGAAATGTCCGTTCCGGTCATCTTCATCACATCGTTCCCCGAGCGTCTTCTGACAGGCGAACGGCCGGAGCCGACGTTCCTTATCACCAAGCCGTTCAATCCGAATACGGTGAAGGCGGGGATCAGCCAGGCGCTGTTCTTCAAAGGGGCGGAAGAGGTGGCAGCTGCCTGAGGGCAGCGCTGCGCGATGAGCACGGGGGGCGTGTTCCACTGCTTTCGTTCGTCGAGAGCGAAGCAAGATGCCGTTTTCGGCGTCTGCCCTTCAGTGCGCGATAACGACAGATCCCGTAGCGGGAGGAAGAGGCGGGCACTGCCCGCCTTCTTCCATCAGTGCCGCGAGATCCAAGTATCGATTTCCCGCTCGGCTTCTTCACGGGTCTTGCCGTATTTCTGCTGGATCAGACCTGCGAGTTCGGTCCGTTTGCCGGCAACACGATCCACATCATCGTCGGTCAGCCTGCCCCATTGGGTGATGGCCTTGCCTTTGAATTCTTTCCAGTTTCCTTCAATCCGGTCCCAATTCATCGGTCGTTTTCTCCTTGTCTTTCTGACATCTGGAAAACGGTTCCTGAGGTCAAAGGTTCCGAATGAATTGCGGTTGCTGCCAGCTTCGAATGTTTGCTGGCGCACCGGCGCGGGAGCGGCTTTTCCGACGCGGGACGGCCGTGAAAGTTTATATGCCCGGATGACGGAGCAAATTCGAAATGTCTGAAATCGTGTCCTATCTGTTTGGTGCGGCCGCCTTCATGCCGCATGGATACTGCCTGCTCTGGCGTCCGGATCTCGTGGCCATTCATGCGATCTCCGATGCCCTGATTGCGCTGGCCTATATTGCCATTCCCCTGATGATCTTCGGGTTTCTGCGCAAGCGTCCGGACATTCAAGGCAATTCCCGCAAGATCGGTTACCTGTTCATTGCCTTCATTCTGGCGTGTGCGCTGACCCATCTGACAGCCCTGGTAACGCTCTGGTGGCCGATCTACGGCGCACAAGGTCTGATCAAGCTGGTAACAGCCCTTGTCTCGGTGGCAACAGCAGTGGTTGTCTGGCGGGTGCAGCCGATGCTGCTGGCCATTCCCTCGCTCAAGGATCTGGAGCGGGCCAACGATATGCTGAAGGCTGAAAATCTCCAGCTTTCCGACAAGGTCGGCAGATCGCGGCGGGAGATAAGACGGATCAACGAGCGGTTCGAGACTGCGTTGACCGGATCCAACATCTCAGTTTTCACCCAGGACAAGGATCTGCGCTACACGTGGATCCACAATCCGCGGTTCGGCAAGGAAGCCGATGACGTCATCGGGTGTACCGATCAGGATCTGCTGCCGGAAGAGACCGCGGCGGAACTGGAACCGGTCAAGCGCCAGGTGCTGGAAACCGGCGAGACGGCATCTACTTACTTTGCGCTCGACAGTGAGGAGACGGGGACGATTTCGCTGGACTTGATCGTTCATCCGACACGCGACAGCAGCGGCAACATAGACGGTGTGCTGTGCACGGCCATCGATATGACCGAGAAGAATCTCTATGAGATCCGTCTTGCCTCGCTGGCAAGTCAGCTCGCGGAGGCAAACCGGCGTTTCGAAAAGGCGCTCGACGGCTCGCTTACAACCGTGTTCGAACAGGATCTGGACCTGAAATATATTCATGTCGTCAATCCGTCGCCCGGTTTCAAACCGGATTTCTTCATCGGCAAAAGCGATGATGAGCTGTTTCCGGAAGAAGATCAGCTGAAACTCATTCCGGTTAAGAAGAAGGTCCTCGAGACAGGCGAAAGCGCCGTCATCGAATTCGACATGGACATGAACGGGGTCAATCGCAGCTACAACATGCGCATGGAGCCTTCGCGCGACAAGGAAGGCCGGATCACCGGCCTGATCGGCATCTCCATCGACCTGACCCACAAGCGGGAAAACGAACGCCAGATGCATCTCGTCATGCGGGAACTGACGCATCGCTCCAAGAACCTGCTTGCAGTCATTCAGGCCATGGCACGCCAGACAGCCGCGCGTTCGGACAACACCGAGGATTTTGTCGAGAGTTTTGCGGCACGGCTCCAGGCAATGGCGGCCAGTCATGATCTGCTGGTGTCGCAGTCCTGGTATGGCGCTGACCTGAAAGAACTTGTGCTGGCGCATCTGGCGCAATCGATCGACCCGGGGAGCCCCCAGATCGAGATTGAGGGCGATCCGCATTCGATTACGGCGGATGCGGCCCAGAACCTTGGTCTTGCCCTGCATGAGCTGACGACCAATGCCGCCAAATATGGCGCCTTGTCAGTGCTCGGGGGGAAATTGTCGGTATCGTGGACGACCGTAGACGGAAGGATCAGGCTGGTCTGGAAGGAAAGTGGCGGTCCGGAAGTTGTGCCGCCAAGGCGCAACGGTTTCGGGCGAATGCTGCTGGAGCGTTTGGTGGGGCCGGCGCTCGACGGCGACGTTACCATCGACTTCGCTCCGGAAGGCGTGAGTTGCGTCATCGAGTTTCCGGTCAGGAAGACAAGTTCTTAGAGCGCCCGTGCCGTAAACTGCAGGCAGGGCCGACAGAGGTGCGTTACGTCCTGCGACGAGCGAAGCTTTATGACCCTTTGCCGAGCGAAGTCTTTTCGCGGCGAAGCGCCTTCAGGGCCTCGTCGATTTCTTCGATCAGTTCGGCTGGAGACCGGCCGTCCCGAGAGATTGCCCGAGGTGCCTTGCGCAGGCTGGCCCGCCAGGCCAGCAAGGCTGTCCGCTTTTGCTCATTCGACAGGTGCCGGTCTTCCAGGACGCTTGCAGGCGTCCGGAACCCGGCAAATCGTTTCGATACGCTGATCATGGTATCACACGGTTGAAACTGAGTTGGTGCATACGCCAAAGGCCGCCTGCCGTCTTGCGGCAGACGGACCTTTGTCGTCTTGCAAGTTACCCGGGATGCGGGTGAGGAACGGTCATTCGGTAATGACGGCCCTCAGCATCCAGGCTGCCTTGTCGTGGAACGTGATGCGCTGGGTCAGAAGATCCTCCGTCACCGGGTCGCTATTGTCGCCGGCGTAAGCTGCCATGTCGCGCATTTCGGCAGCGATCATTTCATGACTGCGAACCAGATCCTCGATCATTTCGAAGGCATTCGGCATGCCGCCGGCCGGCAGGCTGACGGTGAGGTTCAATTTGCCTTCGTCGACATTGACCGGTGCCCTATGTCCAAGGGCACGAATGCGCTCGGCAAGGTCGTCTGTCGCGGCAAAGAGATTTTCATAGTGCTCTTCGGTGAGGTCATGGATCGACTTGAACAGCGGTCCAACGACGTTCCAGTGGTAAAGGTGCGATTTCACCGTGAGCATGTAGGTTTCGGCCAGAATGACCGAGAGATGCTTCGCCAGTTGTTCGCGCACCTCGGCAGAAACACCCGTCTTGATCGGGTCGACCTTCGGGGTTTCGATGTTAAGAACTTGAGACGTCGACATAGTTCTTCCTTTCGTGCTTTCGATTGGCGATCGATGTGTCCGGGTGTGCTGCTGACAAGAGCGTGGCCCGGACGTTCGATAGGAAAAGTCTTCAGCTCGTCCTCAGTTCCATGTTTTTGAAAATATTTCGATTTTTGACAGTATGGAAAATGTGATCTGAAATTATTTCAAGAATAGCATTTGTATTTTTTATAAGTCTGAGCTTCCGGGCGGCATAGTTCATTTTTATCACTTCGATAAAAGGATCTCTATCCAGTCCTTTCATCGAAGAGATATTGGAACGATCCCGCGCGAGACGGCGTTTTTCATTTGAGGTTGTTTTTGAAAACAGCGGAACAACAAATGAAAGGACACGGCGATGGCTTCCAAAAACAGCTCCAGCATCAAGAAGGAAGACACCTACGACGCCCTGCGCGACAAGGGCTACAGCAAGGAAAAGTCGGCGAGAATTGCCAATGCGCAGGCAAACGACCACCAAGCGCCGTCGCGCAAGGGTGGCAAGGCCGCACCTTATGAAGCCTGGACCAGGGATGCGCTTTATGAAAGGGCACAGGAGCTCGACATCAGCGGCAGGTCTTCAATGAACAAATCCGATCTGATCGAGGCTTTGCGCGGCTGACGGACAGCCGTGAAGACGCCGCTGCAACAATTCATGCTGTGTTGTCTGGAACCAAATGAGCGCAAGGCCGTTTACAAGCCAGACCGCGCAATTTGGTTCAGCGCGGTGTCCAAGTGTCCGAATTCCGGGCTTGATCCCATTCACGCGATGCGTGTCTCCCGTCATCAGGGCTTCACGCAATTGAAAACAGGAGCGACAAGATGGCAACTGCGAAGACTGCCACGGCATCGACCGCCAATCCTGCCAATGACACCGTTAGCGCTCGTGAGATCGAGGAAAACATCGAACGCATTCGCGGCGATATTGCCTCTCTCGCCGGCTCCTTGAAGAAGTACGGCGCCGGCAAGACGGATGAATACAAGACCAAGGCCGCCGAAGCAGGGCAGGATCTGACCAAATTGTCCCAGGACGCCCTGAGCGACCTGTCTGCTGAGCTGCAGAATTACGAACGCGCCTTCGTTGCTGAAGTGCGCCGTCGTCCGCTGCAGTCGATCGGCATTGCTGCCGGTGTCGGCTTCCTGATTGCAGCGCTGGTGCGCCGCTGATGCTCCTGCGCGCCCTTCCGCTGGCCTTCGGGGCTGTTTCGCGAGACTTCAATGGCATGGTTCACCGTGCCAAGCGCAATGCCGTGTTGGGCGGCATTGCGGCAGTCTGTTTCGCGACAGCCTATGTGGCCGGCGTGGTGGCAGCCGGCGCCTTTCTGGCGCCGGTTTTCGGCCCTGCGATGGCGGCTTTGCTAATTGCCGTCTTCATGGCCGTAACGGGACTGGTCTTCGTGGCGGTGCTCAGCTTCCTGAAGCACAAGGACCGAAGACGCAAGGCGCATAGTCAGGCCGCGCAGCGACTGGGCCTGGCCGCTGCCATTTCCGTTCTGCCACAGCTCACAAAATCAAAAGGCCTGATGATCACCGCCGCTTTGGGCGGTCTGGCCTTTCTGGCAGCGCAGGCACGAGGTGACGAAGAGCGCGGCTAACCCATTGCCGCGCCTTCTTGCCGGCCACCGGAGCAAACAGTAATGACAGCGCAGCCAGACCGACCCGCAGTAACAGGACTTGTTCCCCCCGTAACAGTGGGCGAGGCTGTCAGATCGGACCCGGTTGTCCGCTACTCGGCGGCCATCCTGTGTGGCATCGTGGTGATTGCTTCCCTTGATCTTGCCCAAGTGTTTTTCGCACCGGTTTTCCTGTCGGTGGTTGTCGGCACGATCTTCGGACTTCCCATGGAAAGATTGTCTCGCCTGGGCGTGCCGAGCTGGCTCTCCGCAGGGGGGATGGTACTCGTCTTCATCGCGCTGATCCTAACCGCCGGAGCGGCTTTCGTCGTGCCGCTGTCGGACTGGCTCGACAGACTTCCGCTCATCTGGTCACGGCTGCAGGCGCAGCTGGTCAGTTGGCAGGGGTTCTTTTCGTCTGTCGCGAGCCTGCAGGAAGACCTTCGCAGTGCCATGGGCCAGAAGGGCGGCATGCAGGTGAGTGTCGACGACAATTCCGCGGTAGAAAGCGTTTTCTATTTCGCACCGGCCTTCATGGCCCAGGTAGTCCTGTTCCTGGCAAGTCTCTATTTCTTTTTGCTGACGCGCCCGCATCTGCGCAGGGCGGCGCTCCAGTTGTCTCCCGACAGTGAAGGCAGGCGCTGCATTGTGACCGCGTTTCGGACGATCGAAGCGCGCCTTTCCACCTATCTCATCTCCATCAGCGTCATCAACGCGGGGCTCGGCGTGGCCGTGGCGCTGACCATGTGGCTGCTCGATGTTCCCTCGCCGCTGTTGTGGGGAATGCTTGCCGGCGTCTTGAACTACGTCGTCTATCTGGGGCCGGCGATCATGGTCCTGGTGATGAGCGGCATCGGACTTGCGACGGGATACACGGCTGTGGAGATCCTGACGCCGCCGCTGGCCTATCTGGTTCTCAACCTGATCGAAGCGCAGTTCGTCACACCAACCGTTCTCGGCCGGACGATGACGCTGAACCCCTTTGCGGTTTTCCTGGCAATTGCCTTCTGGATCTGGCTGTGGGGACCGATCGGCGGATTCATAGCCGTGCCGTTGCTGCTGGTTGTGGTCAGTGTGCTGGAGATCATCAACAACACAGCTCAGTCTGAAGAGCCCGGGCGTTCCGAAGCTGAGCCCGAGGCCGGCGCATCTCACTGACAATCGCAATCCTGCGAACCCGCGGACATGACAAAGGCCACCCGTGCCGGCGTTCCAATGCCCGCGGGTTCAACGTTGTCGCGGGTTTCTTCTTTCCGGAGTGGATGGAAGGTGGCACCCAGGCTGCAATTGTTCGATGCCGTGGGTGAGGGTGGGTACCGGTTCTAGGTTCCATCAGGTGAAACGGACAATTTGTCAATTGCCAGTATGCTTGCCGGGTGGGGCCCTTCCGGCGGGGTCGTGTGTCGTTCGCCACGGATCAAGGCAAAATAAAAGCCGCCTGGAAAAGGCGGCTTTTCAACGATTTTGCGTCATGAACTCTTTACTCGGTATTGAATGCCAGCATGCCGTGGGAAATCGGCCAGCCGGTACAGGTGGTTACGCGCGTGCCGGAGACGCAGCGCATCGGGCGGCCATGCACGTCGGCAAGCTCAACCTTCAGGTCGCCTTTGGGAGCGGCCTTCTGTTCAACTTCTACCGGTGCGGGCGTGTTGCTGTTGTGAGCGGTTTCCGCACCAGCTTCATTGGTGAAAAGGGGTTCTGCCACAATCAGGCTGGAAGCCAGAAGGGCGGCAATGGCGATTGCCGTAGGGGCGTTGGTCGGAATTCGTTTGCGATGCGTGAACATGGTGTCTACCTCCGCCTAGTAAACTCCCGAGTTAAGAAAAGGTTTCACGTTTCTTTGCGACAACAGAAGAGGCTGACATCAAAGTGGAAAATCAATCGACCCGATAACTTATGTTAATGCGGGGCATTTGATTTCGTGTCATCGTGCAGATGGTCAACAGTCTGACGATGAGAACCCTCGTGACAACGGAAACCCACATCACCGCGCCAGTGCCGCGCGGCCCTGCCTTGGTTGTCGAAGACAACCCGATCATCGCTCTCGATACGCAGATGATGCTGGAAGAGCTCGGGTTCTCGCCGGTACAGACGCTCGCAAATCTTGCGGAAGCGGCGGAAACACTGGCAGCTCAGCTGTTCAGCTTTGCCATTCTGGATGTGAAGATCGGCGACGATACCAGCCTGGCTTTCGCCAGTCAGCTGCTGGAAAAGGGGACGAAGTTCATCTTCGCCAGCGGTTACAGCGATCTCGACCCGCTGCCCACGGCGTTCGAGGGGCAGGTGGTCCTGAGCAAGCCCTATACAAAAGCCCAGATCGGCGCCCTGATCTGACGCGCTCGTTTTCGCTGGAAGATGCCTTTCAAGCAAACGTGAAGATGTCGGCCGCCGCTCAGATGAGCGGGCGGCACTCATCGGCCATGCTCTCGTATGAGGCGAGTTTTTCCAGAGCATCCCTGTCCAGGATCCGGATCCGATCCTTCGCCCAGCTGATCAGCCTCTTTTCCTGAAGCTTGCGGAGCGTACGGCTGGTGTGAACCGGTGTGATGCCAAGCGCATCTGACAGGTGACTTTGGGAAAACGGTGCATCCAGCGCCTGATTGCTCGCATAGCCGATGGTCTCTGCGCGGTCGTAAAGATGCAGGATGAGATAGGCGAGCCGTTCCAAGGCAGAACGTTGACCGAGGCTGATTATGTGCCCGTCCAGGATCTGTTCCTCACGCGCTGCGATCCAGGTCATTGAAAAGGCCAGGCTCGGGTAGTCCTTGAAGATCGACCAGACCCTGTCGCGCTGAAAGACGCACAAGGTAGTGTCGGTAAGGGCGGTAACCGTGTGCTGCATCTCGTTCAGGACGGCAAGCTGAAGGCCGACAAGATCGCCCGGCAAAGCAAAGTTCAGCACCTGCCGTCGGCCGTCCGCCAGAGCCTTGTGACGAAAGGCCCAGCCATCCAGAATGGTGTAGAGATGCGGGCTCTTGTTCTCTTCCTGAACAATGGTTGCTCCGGCTTCGACCGTCAGCTCACCGGTCTTGAAATCCGAAATGAAGTCCAGTTCCTTGTCTTCCAGCGAGCGGAATACGGATTTCCGTCTCAGGGGGCAGGTTTGGCAATTGGTTTGAAACGGGACTGTTTCGGTCATTCAAATGGCATCTCCATTGGCAATCCATCAAAACGCCTAGAACTGCTGCTGGTTCCCATTTGAGGCAGAAGGGTGTGGGAAAGCAAGTCCGTCCGATGCCGGACGCGAATGCTTCGTGCAAAAGAAAGACCTGCAACGGCTGACAATTGATTGCGGAAACGCAAAAGCCGGGCGTTCCGGCGGGCTACATGCCGAAAGGGACGAAGCCGTACGGACCTTGCAACTGTCCGCACGGCGGGTCTTGTGACTGTCTAGGGCCGCAGGATGGTGTAGCCGTCTTCGTCCAGCTCCATCAGAGTGACGGCACCAGCGGGAACGACTTCGACACCTTCCAGAAACTCGATGTCCTTGCCTTCCTTTTTGGCCATGGCCTGGCGGGTGTTGTCGCAAGCCTCGAAGGCGACATTCGGCATGCTCTCCACGAAGGATTTCATGCGGTCCGAAACGGGGGACGTATCCGCCCGGAACATGTGCAGGCCCGCATTGAAGGCAACAATCTTGATATCGGCCTCCTCGCCGATTTCAGAGTAGTGGCGTGCCACATTGGACGCGACGTTCAAGACGGTGTTCATCTTCTGCGGATCATTGTCGCTGATCTGCAGGGCAAGCTTGTGAATGCCGTCGCCTGCCAATACGGCAGAGCCAAGCATCAGCAGGGCCGAAGTGGCCACTGCCAGTCGTGAAAACATTCCCATCGTTTCCTCCTCCTAACGCCGCAGGATATCCTGCGGCGGCCTTGCGCGGGCGGCCTTTCTTTCACGGGCCGTTGCCGCAAAACGATGTCAGTCGACGCCTCCCATGCCGGAGGCCTCGTCGTCGTCGACGGATCCCGGGGTCACGTCGAGAATACGGGCGCGCATGGTGATCTCGACCGCGCTGTCCTTGCAGTCGCTCATGCAGGGTTCGGCCTTGGCAGCATAATGCGGCTCTTCGGCGCGATCGTCAGCGATGAAGTTTTCCTCGTTGGGAAGACGGATCTCCAGGAAATTGTCTTTCGACAATTCGAAGTCCTCGTCCTCGACGATGTCGTTCAGGTAAAGGAGATAGGCCGTCAACGCGTAAACGTCGTCATCCGACAGGGAACGGGCGTTGCCGTAGGGCATGGCGCGGCGGACATAGTCGTAGACAGTGGACAGATACGGCCAGTAGGAGCCGATGGTCTTTTCCGGGCGTTCCTCGGTCAGGGTGTCCTGGCCACCGGCCAGAACCGGCCAGCGGCCGACGCCTTCGCCAAAATCGCCGTGACAGACGGCGCAGTTGTCCGTGAATAGCACTTCCCCATCGGCCACCGTACCGGAGCCCTCAGGCAAGCCGCTGCCGTCTGGGCGAACGTCGATGTCCCACGCGGCGACCTCGTCGTCCGTCGCCACGCGGCCAAGGCCGAAGATGCCACCTTCACGGACTTCGGACACTGGTACGGCTGGAGCTTCCGCTGCCGTGTCGGCGCTGGCGGTTTCCGTTTCAGTGGCAGCAGGTTCTGCGGCGCCCTGCTGGTCGGCGGGAGCAGCAGCACTGGAGAAGGTGGCCAGATAGGCAATCACGTTGTCCAGGTCTTCCTGCTTCTTCAGACCGGCAAAGGCCATCTTGGTGCCTTTGACCATGTCCTTGGGCTTGGTCAGATAGGTCGTCAGTGTTGCCTCGTCCCAGACGAGCCCGCCACCACCGGCCTCGATCATTGCCTTGGAATACTTGTAGTCCTCAAGCGATCCTGCGGTACGGCCGAAAATCTCGTTCAGTTCCGGACCGACCTTGTTCTTTGCGCCTTCCCCGACCGCGTGGCAGGCGGCGCATTTCTTGAAGACCTTCTCACCTTTTTCTGCATCTCCCGCATGAGCTGTCGCGGCAAGCAGGGGCAGGGTGGCGAGGACGGTTCCAAGGCTGAGGGCTTTAAGAAACTTCGACATTTTCCACCATTCCGTCTGCTTTGACATACCAGGTCTGGATGCCGTTGTTGTGGTAGATCGAGTTTTCGCCGCGGGCGGCACGCAGCTCGTTCTTGGTCGGCTGGAAGAAGCCGTGCTCGTCCAT
This sequence comes from Roseibium algicola, assembly GCF_001999245.1. NCBI lineage: Bacteria > Pseudomonadati > Pseudomonadota > Alphaproteobacteria > Hyphomicrobiales > Stappiaceae > Roseibium > Roseibium algicola. The sequence goes on from NZ_CP019630.1 coordinate 3,893,980, forward strand.
CGCGCGGGACTGGATCAGCATGTCCGAGCCGTCCCAGTCGATGTCCAGGTAGAAGCGGTGCATGGCTTTCGACAGGCTTGGGCCGTCGAGGCGGGCGGTCTTCCAGTTGCGGCCGCCGTCAAGCGATACATCGACCCGCTTGATCCGTCCGTTGCCGGACCAGGCGACACCGGAGATGACCATCGGTCCCTTGCCGTGGCTGATCGGGGCCTGCGGGCTCGGCGAGGTGATGACGGACTTGGGATCCATCACCCAGGTGAAGCGGCGGGCCTTGCCGTTCTCAAGAAGGTCCGTGTATTTGGATGTTTCCTCGCGCTGGTGCCAGGGTTCGTCGCCGACTTCGATCCGGCGCAGCCATTTCACCCACATGTTGCCTTCCCAGCCAGGCACGACCAGACGCAGCGGATAACCCTGTTCGGGACGCAGAGCTTCACCGTTCATCTTGAAGGCGACCAAGCAGTCGTCGAGGGCCTTTTCCATCGGGATGGACCGGGTCATGGCCGAAGCATCGGCGCCTTCCGGCATCACCCATTTGGCGTTGGTCTTCAGGCCAGCCTCTTCCAGGATCAGTTTCAGCGGCACGCCGGTGTACATCACGCAGTGAACCATGCCGTGGGTGTACTGACAGCCGTTGAGCTGGGAGCCACGCCACTCCATGCCGGAGTTGGCGGCGCATTCCAGGAAGTAGACCCGGTTCTCGCGCGGGAAGCGCTTCAGGTCTTCCATGGTGAAGACGAGGGGGCTGTCGACCAGACCGTTGATCATCAGCCGATGATCTGCAGGATTGATGTCGGCAATGCCGCCGTGGTGGCGCTCGAAACACAGGCCGTTGGGCGTGATGATGCCGTCCAGCTCGTGCAGCGGTGTGAAGTTCACCGAACTCTCGGTGGAGGCCGTCAGCCACTCCACGTCGCGGCGGACCACATGGGCCTCGTATTCCGACGGCGTGCCATAAGGGCGCGCCTGCACACCGTCACCGAGGTACCGGTTCCAGTCCTGTATCTCGGTGATCAATGGATCGCCGGCCGCGCGCGCGGCACCAGCCGTGCCTGCAACGGCGCCTGCGGCGAAGCCTGCTTTCAAGAGGGAACGCCTGGAAAGACCCGGCGTCTTGGAGTTGGTTTTGTCAGTCATGATCGTGTCCTCAGGATCTCTGAAGAAAAGGCGTCATCCTGCTAGCTTGACGGACTGGTTGTCCGGCAGGCTGACCACGGGATTGCTTGTGAGATAGGCTTCAACGACTTCGGAGATGGGCGGGCCTTCCGTGCCCTCGTTGACCGAGGCCCAGCCGGCAACGACATATTCCCTGGCGGGGTCGATGGCTTCTCCGGTGGCAAGCAGGGTCATGCCCGAGATGCGCTCGCCGATTTCCTTGCCGGGATCGATGGTGTAGCCCATGCCGCCAACGCGGACCATGTCACCACCCTGCTGGTAGTAGGGGTCCTTGTTGAAGAGGTTGTCGCCGACATCCTCCAGAATGTCCTTCAGCATCTGGCCCGTCATCGACGAACGGTAAGCGGCCGGATAGGTCATGGCGCAGGCGTTATGGACATCCTCGAAGGTGATGTCCTGGCCCGGCAGAAGCGATGTCCCCCAGCGGAAGCCGGGTGAAAGGGCAATTTCGGCGTCGCGTTCGGTCAGAAGTGCCTGGCAGATCAGATCGTCGAAGGTGCCGTTGAAGTTGCCGCGCCGGTAGAGAAGGTTCTCGGTCTTGCCGAGAACGCGGGCGAGGTCCGCTTCGTAAGGCGCACGAACTTCATCGATGAGCGCAGCCATGTCCGCATCTGGCGTGATGACGTCGGAGAAGATCGGGATCAGGCGATAGGCATACCCGGCCAGCTTGCCGTCCTGAACGTCGAGATCGACCCGGGAGACAAACTTGCCGTTGGAGCCGGACGCAATCACCAGCGTGTTGTTTACGATGACCGGTTCCGGCAGGGCGTCGTGCGTGTGGCCCGTCAGGATGACGTCGATGCCGTCAACGCGCGAGGCGAGCTTCCGGTCGACGTCAAAACCGTTGTGCGACAGCAGCACGACGATTTCAGCGCCCTCGTCGCGAGCCTCGGTCACATGTTTGGCAATGTCTTCCTCGCGGATGCCGAAGGACCAGCCGGGGATCATCCAGCGCGGGTTGGCAATCGGCGTATACGGGAAAGCCTGACCGATGACGGCAACCTTGGACCCGCCACGTTCGAACATCTTCCAGGCTTCGAAGGCGGGCTCGTCCCATTCGTTGTCGTAGATGTTGGAGCCGAGGAAGGCGAAGGGCAGACTGTCGATGACTTCCTGAACCCGGTCGGTGCCGTAGGTGAATTCCCAGTGCCCGGTCATGGCGTCAGGCTCGAGAGAGTTCATGATCGTGATCATGTCTTCGCCCTGGGTGACGTTGGATGTGTAGCTGCCCTGCCAGGTGTCGCCGCCATCCAGCAGGAGAACGTTGTCAGCGCCGCGTTCGGCACGAATGCGCTTGATCACGGTCGCGACCCGGTCCATGCCGCCCATCTTGCCGTAGCTCCTGGCCAGGGAGACGAAGTCTTCCGAGGTCAGCGCATAGGCATCCGGCGACCCGGCCTCGATGTTGTAGAGCTTCAGGAAATCGGCACCGGTCACGTGTGGAGGTTTGCCGTTGACGTCGCCGATGCCCAGGTTGATGGACGGTTCGCGAAAGTAGATCGGCTTCAGCTGGGCGTGGATGTCGGTGATATGCACCAGCGTGAGCTTGCCTTTCGGGTCCATACCCAGGAGCTGGTCTTCCGTCAGGGCTTGCTGGGCCATCAGCCGCGACCACGAACCCGCCATGCCCGATCCGAGCAAGGCACTTGTCGCGGTTGCCGCCATCAGGAACTCACGTCTTGAGAACATCCTCAGTTACTCCAAACCAACGGCCGATGCCCGGCCGGTTGCACAGTTTTCCCGTTGAGGCACGACGACGCCGTGCACCCCGGTTATCCCACGTTCGGGACATTGATGTTTTCAGCCCTTTGTTTCCGCCTGGTGGCCGGGCGGGAATTCGCCGGCGACAGGAAAGAAACCGGCGCGGTGGCTGCGACCGCGCCGGAGTTTAAACGGTCAGCCTACTGGCGAACCGCCGGGGTTTCGATGCCGAGCCCCGAGCCACGCCAGGTCACATAGACCTCCAGAGCCATCAGCTCATCGGAGAAGGCGGCCGGGAAGGCTGCCCGCGTATCGCGGATACATCCGCGGAAGCGGTTGTGCAGGGAGACAAGGTCCGCCTGCTTCAGACGATAGGTCGGGAACCCGTTGACGCTGCCCTGGCTGAGGTGGTCAGCCCGGATGTAGTTGCCGTTGTAGTTCTCGTGGCAGGTGGCACAGGACAGGTTCAGCTGACCCGTGCGGGTGTAGTAGAGCTCCTTGCCCTTGTCCCACCAGGTCTGCATTTCGCCTTCGCTCAGATCGACTTTCATCGGCATGCCAAGCGACTGGTGCTTGATGTAGGTCGTCAGAGCCTTCTGATCGGCCGCGTCGAACTTGTAGGGCTCTGCCTGCATGTTCTGTTCACGGCACTGGTTGATCTGAAGCTCGATGTTGAACGGCTTGCCGGCGTCCTCATTCCACTTGGGATAGCTGGCGCCGAGACCCTTGAGGAACTCCTCGGAATCCTCGTGGCAGGAGGCGCAGGACTTGCCAGCAGCACCGTCCACGGTGTTCCAGATTTCCTCGCCGCGCTCCACATAGAGCATACCCGGGTTCTGGAAGCTGTCGGCCTCCAGATCACGCGTTTCTTCCGTGCGGTAGTGCCAGCCCGAGATCAGTTCGTCGAACGGGTGCCCTTCCGGCGCCGGTACACGGGTCATGATCTCCACTTCCCCGTCGATAACGAGCTTTTCGTCAACCGGCCCCCCGGCCAGGCTTGCGCTTGTGCCGACCATCGTTATTGCGAACATGGTGGCTATGCGTTTCGTTCTATTGGCCAAATCGTCTCCTCCCGATTTGAGCGATCCCTGGAACATCCTGCCTTCAACCGACTGCAGATACGATGTCCCGACACTCTCGATGCACCCTGTCCCGGGCTTTTCAGTCCGTGCGGACGTCACAGCCGCAGATGCAGGGCCGCCGCCTATTCAACAGTGATCTTGTTCTCGGATTCGTAGACGCTGCCGTCGTCATCGACCCAGGTGAACTTGAACGTGCCGGTTTCATTCACCTTGGCGCTGAACTCCATGTAGGGGTTCGCCGAGACGGCCGGGTCCATGTCACAGGAAAACACCACCTGTCCGTTGAACTCGCAGGTGAACTTGTTGATGATCTGGCGCGGAACGAGGTTGCCCTCCTTGTCCTTGCGCTGACCGGATTCCATCGGGTGGCTGATAAGCGTCTTGATGGTGATGACTTCGCCCGCAGCTGCCTTCTTGGGCACTTTCACGCGCGGTTTCGGATCTGCCATGATTTGGTTCCTTCGTATCCCTGATCTGCTTGCCGGGCGGCGTTTCGGCTAAAGGCCGGTGCCGGTCCTGCGGACAAGCCGCTTGCGCTGTTGCGGATTAGCCGCCGCAGCCGCCGATGGTGACTTTCACTTCCTTGCGGTCGATGAAGGTGGAGCCATCGTTCATCTTGGCGACCGCGATGACGTTCTGCGTCTTGGCGAGCCGGATGCGGGTCTTGGCTTCGGCAACACCGCTCATGGCAGTGAAGTGGAACGTGGCAACAGCCGGGTTGGGGTTGCCGTCGGCCAGAATCAGGACAGACTCAACGAAGCTGTCTGCCGTCATCGGGCTGTCGACGGATACGCCGACCGGCACCGTGTTGCCGTTCTCGGCAATTTCCGGCGTGTCGAGGGAAACTGTTCCCTCCTTGGGATCTGCTCCGCCGGTGAAGGCCTTGATGGCCTCTTCGGTCTGGTCGGTTGCGGCGAAGGAAACCCGCGATCCGGCGGCCACGAATGCAGCTGCTCCGATCGTGAGACCAAACACCTGGCGTCTTGTAAAGCTCATCTCTTGCTCCTTGAAACCCGAGATCAATTCTCTTTCAGCGTCATGAGATAGGCGACGACGTCCTCTACCTCTTGCGCTGACAGGATGGTTTTGCCGGCGAATTCCTCGTCGACGTTGATGCCCACCTTCAGGGTGTAGAAACCGGGCATGATGGTCTGTTCGCCGAAGACGTCCTTGCTGTTGACCACGATGGCGCGCAGTTGCGCCTCGCTCCAGCGGTCGGCGGCACCGTCGAGGACGGGGCCGACTTCGCCGTGGAACAGCTGGTCGCTGAGATCGGCATTGGCATGGCAAGCCAGGCAGTTGCCCTTCTTGCGGTCGGCGAAGGCTTCGCGTCCGGCCTGCGGGTCTCCCTGAACGCCCGTCAGGGATTCGGACAGTTCCATATCGACTATGGGAACGCTGTCCGGAGCAACCGTTCCGGCGGCCGCTGCGGAAGCGGCCAGGACGGCTAGGCCGGCAAAGGCCGCCGGCAGGCTGAAATGTGTCGCGCCCTTGAACATTGTGTCGGCTTTCCTCCTCAGTGCGGAACGGCCGGCTGTCGTGCCGTTTGCGTTCCTTCGGCAGGTCCGATTCCCCAGCCTGCCTGTCCTCCTCATATTAAAAGATATGATTTTTTGCATATGTTATGCAATAGGCCTTTTGCCGTATCCGGCATAAACCTGTTTTATCCGCTCTTCCTATTCCGCGTCGAGGCGGCCTTTTTCGCGCAACTCGTTGATTATGCGGGCATGATACTTCTGGAAATGCTCGTCGCCTTCGTAGCCTTTTTCCTGAACCCAGCGAAACATGTTCAGGAAAGTCCACTTGCCGAAGGCGCCGGGCATCGTTGCAACGGCCACTTCCGACACGGTTCCCTCGCTCGGAACCTCGTCCGGCAGGAACACGATTGTGGGTGTGAAGACATAGCCCCATTTGCGCGCGGCGGTCTTTTCGGTCAGTTCTTCGCCGTCCAGGTCGATCACTTCCTCGTCGCCAAACATGTTGTATTGCACGACCATGAAGTTCTCTTTGATGTAGTCGGTCACTTCCGGGTCGGAGAGGATCTTTTCGTGCATCTGGCGGCAATAGATGCAGCCGCGTTGTTCAAAGATGATTGCCAGGCGCTTGCCTTCTCCTGCCGCGGTTTCAATGTCTTCGCCGATGTCGCGGAAGGTTACGGTGAACCAGGGTTGCTTGTGCAGGCCGTCGTCACCGAGCGTTGCGGCGAGCGCCGTTGTGGTCAGGGCCGCCAAGAGCTCGACTGCCAGCACCAATTGTTTCCAGATACGCATGTCATTGTCCTCCCTGGACCGGAAATGGCCGGTCAGCCGATTTGTGAGAAAACCGGAAAAGTTTCGAGCAGCCAGAAGGCGATTGCCGACATTTGCCCGGTGATGAACAGCAGGCCGGTGAGCACCAGGAGGCCGCCCATGATCTTTTCCACCGTGCCCATGTGTTTGCGGAAACGTCCGGCCAGTTTCAGGAACCTGCTGGCAAACGCTGCCGCCAGGATGAAAGGCAGACCGATGCCGAGTGCATAGACCGCAAGCAGCCCGGCGCCGTGCCAGGTGGTGTCCGACGATCCGGCAACGAACAGGATTGCCGCCAGAACCGGGCCGACGCACGGTGTCCAGCCAAACGCGAAAGCCAGGCCCATGACGAAGGCTCCAACCAGACCCGCGGGCTTGCGTTCGACATGAATGCGGGCTTCGCGGAACAGGAGCCCGATGCGAAAGACACCGAGAAAATGCAGGCCCATGACGATGATGATCGCGCCTGCAACATAAGACAGGATATCGTAGTAGCGGGCGATTGACTGGCCGATGACGCTGGCCGTTGCACCGAGGGCGACAAAGACGAGCGAAAAGCCGAGCACGAAGGCGATCGCCGCCAGAATCACCCGGTGACCCGTTTCGGCCGTGGCCGTGTCGCCCTTCAGTTCATCGACGCTGACACCGGCCAGATAACACAGGTAGGGCGGCACAATCGGCAAGACACAAGGCGAAATGAATGAAAGCAGACCTGCCAGAAAGGCAGCGCCCAGAGAAACATCGAGCATTCATTTCCTCCCAGAGAAACTCGATCTTCGGTTGCTTTAAAATATTCAAAAGTTCCTATATATTGCAATGGAAGAAATGTGGAGACTGCAAAATGTCCGTCGCGACACGTGCGATGATCCTTGCCGGAGTGTTGGTTTCCGGCCTGTTTCAGGCGTTGCCCGCCTGGAGTGCCGAGCTGGTCATGCTTGAGCAGCCGGGGTGTGTCTGGTGCAAGCGCTGGAACGAGGAAATCGGCATCGCCTATCCGAAGACGTCGGAAGGCCGGCAAGCGCCGTTGCGCCGCGTCGATATTACCGACGCCTGGCCGCAGGACCTGGCCGGCATACCGAAAGAGCGGATGACGCCAACCTTCATTCTGGTGGCCGACGGCGTTGAAATCGACCGTCTGCGCGGCTATCCGGGAGAGCACTTCTTCTGGCCGCTGCTGACCGATATGTTGGGAAAGCTTCCGGACACGAGCAAGTGATGCTGTTGATCCGGTACTGAAGTTGAGGCATGAATCTGAAAAGCGGTTTGGTGCGCTGCAATGGCAATGCTGAAAAGGGTGTGGGTTCCGGATGATACTGCCGGCCTTTGACAAGAACCTGGATGCGAAGGACCTCGACCTGCTGATGGAGCAGGCGCGGAAGGCGAGCGATCTGCTCAAGGCCCTTTCGCACGAAGTGCGCCTTGTCATCCTGTGTCTGCTGTCTGAAGGCGAAAAGTCGGTTTCCGAGCTCGAAGAGATCCTGACAATGCCGCAGGCCGCGGTTTCCCAGCAGCTTGCTCGACTTCGCCTGGAAGGCCTTGTGCAGTCGCGGCGCGACGGGCGCATGATCTACTACAGCCTCATGAACGATGAGGTAAGTTCGATCATTTCGAGCCTTTACGAGCTGTTCTGCAAGGACGTGCGTGCACCTGAAAAATAAACGCAGGTAGCGCAACATACGGGCGTGCGATGCAGCAACGAGTTCGATTGCTGCAAATTTCGCTGCCTGCTACGGTTTGAAAAATCGCCGAAAGAGCGAGTACGGGAAACGCGGCCGGAATAACCGGCGGAGGGTAGGACGCGTATGGTCAATCTCGATCCGGCGGTGCTGACACCGCTTCTGGGTGTGCTCGCGGGGTGCGTGCTGGGGTTCGTTGCCAGGTCAAACCACTTCTGTACGCTGTCGGCCCTGGAAAGGCACTGGTACGCGGGCGACAGCAGCGCGCTCAGGACCTGGGTGCTTGCTTCCGTATCCGCGCTGATCGGCACACAGCTGCTCGTCGCCTTCGGCATGGCCGACACGGCTGCCTCCTTTTACCTGTCACCGGAATTTGCCTGGACGGGCGCCATTCTCGGCGGCTTCATGTTCGGCATCGGTATGGCGCTTGTCGGCACCTGCGGTTTCGGCGCGGTTCTGCGTCTGGGTGGCGGCAGCCTCCGGGCTCTCGTGGTGCTGACGGTGATCGGCCTGTCGGCACTGGCCGCCCAAAGGGGCATCGTCGGCATCGTGCGAGTGCCGATCGTCGATGATCTTGCCGTTTCCTTCACCGCAAGCGGCAGCCAGTCCATGGGCGACATTGTCTCGACCCTGGTGGGCATGAAGCTGCAGGGTGTGGTTGCCATCGTGCTCGCTTTGGCCGGTCTGTTCTGGATCTTCAAATCGGCGTCCTATCGCCGGCAATGGAGCAAGATCGGAACCGGTGTTGTCATCGGCAGCGTGATCGCCTTCGGCTGGTGGGCGACAACCTTCCTTGCTGGACGCTCCTTCGATCCGATCCAGATCGAGGCCGGATCCTTCGTGGTACCGGTTGGTGACACCATCATGCAGCTGATCACCTATACGGGGACCCTGCCGGATTACGGCGTCGGTCTGATTGCCGGTACGCTGGTCGGCGCCGTGGTCGCGGCCATGTGGAAACGGGATATCCGCTGGGAAGCATGCGACGATGCACGCGAACTCGGCCGCCATCTTCTGGGTGGCACCCTGATGGGTGTCGGCGGGGTGTTTTCCATGGGCTGCACGGTGGGGCAGGGCATTACCGGCTTTTCCACGCTGGCGATTTCTGCGCCCATCGTGATGGTATCCATGGCACTCGGTGCGCGGGTCGGGCTTGCCTGGCTTGTGGAAGGCAACGTCCTTGCCGCCTTCCAGCGCAACCAGGGTAGTGCCCATCATTCGGCGGCGGAGTGAATCCCGGCACCTTTCATCCGGCAGTTCAGGCTGCGACGAAACTGTAGGCATCGCCGGTGCGTTCCACGTGCCCTCCACCGGGGTGGGGGAAGTGGTAACCGATGACGCGGGAGCCATCTTGCGCCAGTCGGTCGAGCAGCGCCTTGCGGGTGGCAATGCCCATATCGCGGTCCTGATCGGAGCCGGAAGCCCAGCCGGGTTTTTCGAAAGAAATCACTGTGTTGGAAATCGCGTCGCCCACCACCAGCAGGCTCTCGGATCCGCCGTGCAGCATGTAGGACATGTGCCCCGGAGTGTGACCCGCCGTGTCGACCGCCTCAACGCCTAGAAGCACTTCCTGGCCCGGCTTGATCATGTTCACCCGGTCTTCGATCACGTCGAAACGCGCCTGTGCCCCGACCACGAAACTCTTGCGCTCCTCCGGCGTCTTGGCCAGCGTATCGTCGGCGCGCCAGTAGTCCCATTCGGCCTGTGGCATCCAGATCTGCGCTTCCGGGTAAAGCGGATCGTCGAAATCGTCCAGGATGCCCCAAAGGTGGTCCGGGTGGGCGTGGGTGAAGACAATGTCGGTGATGTCCGACGGATCGATACCGGCTTCCGCCAGGTGGCCCGGCAACTCACCTGCCGTCGACTGGAAATTGGCGCCTGATCCGACGTCGAAGAGGACTGTGCGGTCGCCGGTGCGGAGCAATGTGATGTTGCAATCCGGCGTCAGAGTGTCCGTGGCAAGGCCATGGGGTTTCAGCAGCGCCGCGATCTCTTCTTCGCTTTGCTCTGGCAAAATGAAGTTCATCGGCAGGGTCAGATGACCGTCGGAAAAGACGGTGATGTCGTGTGCGCCGAAGGTCAGGTTCGCGGTTGCGAAGGCAGGCGTTATCCGGCTGGCAAAACCCGCGGTCGCAAACGCGAGGCCTCCGGCAAGAACGTTGCGTCTCGTCAGATCTTTCCGAAATTGCCCGGACATGGCATCCTCCACATATTCAAACTTTTGAATTTATCTATGTTTCATTGAGAGAGGTCAATGCCCGTTGAAGCGAAAGGGCACCAAGCTGGTGGCAATCGAGGACGCAGTGTGCCCGGGAGGGGCCCATGGACCTGACATTTCTTCTGGACGAAATTTCCGAGCCCTGGTTGCTGGCAATCGGCGGGCTGGTTGTCGGCGTCCTTTTTGGCGCCTTTGCCCAGCAAAGCCGCTTTTGTCTGCGCGCTGCCAGCCTGGAATTCTCGCGCGGTGCGCCGAAGGACAGGTTGCCGGTCTGGCTCCTGACCTTTTCCGCGGCGGTTCTGTGCACGCAAGTGCTGATCCACCTGGGCGAAGTGCAGGCAAATGAAGCCCGCCAGTTGGCATCGCCGCAAAGCCTCTCCGGAGCTTTGCTGGGCGGGTTGATGTTCGGCACCGGCATGGTGCTGGCGCGCGGATGCGCAAGCCGTCTGCTGGTGCTTTCGGCCACCGGCAATCTGAGGGCGCTGCTCTCAGGACTCGTCTTTGCGGTTGTCGCCCAGGCGAGCCTGCGTGGCCTGTTGAAGCCGGTGCGCGAATGGTTTGCAGGTCTTTGGACGACAGGGGATATCGGCGGCAACAATCTGACCGAGATGCTGGGACTGAGCACATCCGTGACGCTTGGTTTCACGGCGCTCTGGCTGGTGGCGGGGCTAGTCTTTGCCTGGCGGTCGAGGGTGAAGGTCTGGCAGCTGGTGGCGGCAGCGGGCGCGGGGTTGGCAATTCCCCTGGCCTGGTGGTTCACATCCGCCATGGCCCGGCAGGCTTTCGACCCCGTGCAGGTGGAAGGCGTAACCTTCACCGGACCGTCCGCCGATGCCCTGATGCTGGTTCTGTCACCACCGGGCGATCTGCTTGATTTCGATGTCGGCTTGGTGCCCGGCGTCTTTCTGGGCTCGTTCCTGGCGGCTTTCGTGACGCGGGAACTCGCCCTGCAGGGGTTCGAAGGCGGCAAGTCGATGGCGCGCTACCTCACCGGAGCAACGCTCATGGGGTTCGGCGGCATGCTTGCCGGCGGCTGTGCCGTCGGGGCCGGTATCACAGGAGCTTCCATCTTCGCGCTGACGGCGTGGATCACCCTGACCGCCATCTGGCTGTCTGCCGGTGTTGCCGACCGCCTGCTGACAAGCTATGACGCCCGGCAGCAGACGGTCGGTGGGTCTCCTGCAGCAGAACAGGTGAAAACCGCAGCCTGAAGGCAAAGCAGGAAGAGGCCTTGCCTGCCGGGAGCTGACGGGGTCAAGGCCCTTATCGACCTATCATGGTTTCTTCTGTTGCCGGACGGGTGAACTGGTCGAATTCGGAAACGAAGCGGGCACTGATCCAGCCGCCGGTGGACAGTTGATACCAGACACCTTGCGGCCCCGAGACGATACGGCAATCGGAAATCTTGACCTTGTCGCCGATCTGCACCCGGCCAACGGCTTCCGCATCGAGAGAAGGGTTCTGGCGAACGTTGACGTCCCGCGCGATGGTGCGCTCCCACGAATTCCAGTCCGTCAGAGCGGTCGGTGTTTCCTCGCCGATGTCGTAGTCGATGACATCGCTCGTCCAGTAGGCGTATTCGGTCGTCAGCGTGCCGCCGTGGCAACTGGCTGCGTCGGCAAGCAGCGCATTGGTCACTTTCGGCAGGGTATCGTCGAAAGGTCCCGGCATTGCGCACCATGTGGGGGCGTCATACCCGCCCTTCGCACAGGGTAGCGAACCGGAGGTGATGCGCATGCCGACGGTGCCGTCTTCGGAAAGTTCTACGGTGCAATAAGCAACGCCATTGTGGCTGGCGGCGATACGGCGTGACCCCAACTCTTGGATGAGATCTTCCAGCTTGGTTTCCTGCGGGTTCGGACCAGACCCGTCAATTGCGCCGAATTCATATTCGACTTCAGATTTCCTGATTGAATTGTCTGCCTGGAAAAGCTGCGTGCACATGGCGCCAACCGTGTCCATGTAAAGGGCGCTCTTGTTGATCGGGTCGGCAATAGTGCCGGCTGAAACCGGCGTCAGGCCCATCGCGTAGGACCGAATGCCACCAGCCAGATAAAAGAAGCTGTCGGCAGTACGGTGGGACAGGGCCTCTTGCAGCAGAATGGACGGGGCAATGCCGCCCTTGATCAGCTTGACGTAGGTCTGCGTCACTTCATAGGCCAGGTTCATGGCTTCCTTGACCGCAACAAGCTGGTTGGCCTTCTCCTCCGGCAGGAACGCCATGTGGTACCCGAGTGCCGCGCCAGCTTCCAGAAAGCGGATATCGCCGCCATAAACAGCGTTGCGCGGGGTCGCTGCCAGGGTGAAGGCGAGTGCGCAGGCGGACAGGCACTCGTTACCGTTGAGAACGAAGACACCGTTGAGATCCGGGTCCTGCGAGCCAACGTTGTATTGCAGATACTGGCCGATGCGGATGCCTTCCAGAAAGCTGCCGCCGGGGCTGTCGAAGACGATAAATTTGCCCCAGGTGCCGTCGAGAGCAGCCTTCAGCTTTTCCAGATCTCCTTTTTCGATGACGCCGGAAATCAGGAATATCGTTCCCTGCAGTTCATTGACCACGCTGCCGGCAGACCCTTTGCCCGGATACAACGGCTTCAATTGTGCCAATCGCGGTGCGAGATCGGGACGCTGTGTGATCTCGGCGGCAGAAAGCTGCGAAACCGAGAAAACCAGCGAAAGACAGAAAACGATGGATTTGAGCAACATGGGTACCGTCGACTGCTGAGTGAAGCGGGCGCCGGGCCGCCCCGATGATCTTGACCAAACGAGGTCTTGGAAAGTGCCTGTTTGCGATGCTTGAAGGTGAAGTGTGAGGCCTGCTTGAGCAAGCCTGCAAGGGATTACTGCCGGATTTCATAATCCTGATAACCGGCCGCCCAACGGGCGCTGCGATTGGCGTTGTCCGCGGTCCAGACCTTGTTGAGGCGGCCGGAAAGTTCCTTCATGAAATCGATCTTGTCGCCGATCGGCTCGAATTCGCCGTTGGCAGCAAGAAGGTTTTCCAGGTCCACCGGATCCTCGGTCACGATCGCCAGCAGCTTGCCCTTGCCCGCTGGTGCCTCTGCCTCGAAGCTGAAGCCGTAGGACGGGTCGGGAACCGTGAGTGCGGAGTTGGCGCGGATGCGGCCGGTCTTGCCGGCGGAGCGATCCTCATCGGTCGGGAACAGCAGCACCAGATCGTCTTCGACGGTCAAGTCGAAAAGGGTCAGGTAGCCATCGACCCCGCTGGTGAGCTGGAATTGCACCTCGTCACCGATCTGGTGTACGGAGCCGGGCAGGATGGAGACCTTGATTTCCTGAGAGGATTGTTCCGGAAGCACGTCGGAAACATCGTCGGCGGTATTTCCGGTTACCGTCTGGACGGGGCCTTCGGCCGAAGCCGGTTGCAGAATGAAGGCTTCGTTGCGCGGTGACATGTTCGGCGTGAACTGCAGATCACGGCAATCTTCCACGCGCTGGCACCATTGCTCGGTCCGCGGACGCAGATAGTTCAGAAGTTCCGCGGTGGTGACACGGCCATTGCCGTTGAGGTCGGCTTCGCGCGTGCGCAGGCCCCGGATCAGGTTCTGGGTAAAGATGCCCGAGCCGTTGGTTTCCCAGGCCAGCTGGTGCGGCAGGGCAGCGGACAGGGTCAGATGCACATTGGTTTCGCGTGCCAGAGGCTCTTCGTCACGCACCACCGGCAGGGACCTGGAAACGCCCGAGAACGGCAGGTAACGCGCTTTCGCATCAAGACCCTTGGAAACAAGATCCGGCACGACATCGCGGTTGACCGTACCTGAATGACAGGAATCGGCGATCAGGATCACTTCGCGGCCCTTCAGTGTGGACAGCGCGGAGGCAATCTCGTCGTCGGTGAGCATATCCTCGGCCCTTGCACCCCTGCGCCCGTAATCGGTCGGGACGAAGGTTTCATCGAGGCCGTCTTCCTCGTCGCCATTGCGATCGGGAACCTGCGAGCCGTGACCGGAATAATAAATGATGACGCGGTCACCCGGGCGCGTTTCACTGGCGAGCCAACCGGTGATGGAACCCAGAATGTTGTTCTTGGCTGCGCCTTCTTCCACCAGGATGCGGACATCGGAGGATGCAAAGCCCCAGTCGCCCTTGAGGAAATCCGCCATCTGGCGCACGTCGTTCGCAGGGCCTGAAAGCTGCGCGTCCGGTTCCAGATAGGGGTAGACGCCGGCGCCGATCAGCAATGCCTTTTGCGCGGCATGAACCGTGCCGGCGGACAGGCACAGGCACATGGTTGCCGCGAAGGCCTTGAGGTATCCGGTTTTCACTGAAGGTCTCCCTTTGCGCGCGTATAAAGCCCGACCCAGTCCAGGCCGAAGGACTGGCCGTCGAGCGTGTGGCCGATTTCCTTCGCCAGGGCGGCGAGATCATTGTTTTGTTGAGCGTCCTGAACCGCATCCACGAGATCGGGCATGGGGGACGGTGTGGTGATGGCGATGAGATGGTCGGCGCCGAAAGGCGGGATCACCGCGGATCGGAAGCTGTCAGTCCGGCCAGGCCGGAGCTTGCCTGCAGCCAGACCGCGCTTGCCTCTGCGAACGGGGCCGACCAGTTGAACTGCCCCGTTTGAAGCGAGGTTGAACAGGACCACATTTTCGTTGCCGGACGAGCGGATCGAGAATGTCACCTGCTCACCTTCGACATAGGTCCGGCTGCCGTCGGACAGGTCCAGTTCCGGACCTTCAGTTTCGGCAAAGCCGATCAGGAAGGCAAGGAAGCGCCATTTGTCGACGGTTGCCTGCAGGGCCTCAGCGGAAGGCGGGGCGGGAAACGAGGCAATCACGTCACCGGTCTTGTAGACCAGTGAAGAGCCATCACCGTCGTAAATCAGATCGGCCTCTGCCTTGCTGTCGACCTTGCGGATGCCTGACAGGGCGGGAATTGTCTCGCCGGGGGTGGTGTAGAGCGTCAGTTCCGGTAGTCCGGCGCTCGGGGCAGGCGTACCGGCAGCATCATGCAGCAGGATTTCCAGGTCTCTGGATCCGGCATTGACCTCCGGCCGTTGCCGCCGTTCGGTATGGCGCTTGACCGAGCTGTTGACGTAACGCTTCAGCTCGGCCGTGTTCAAAACGCTGTTGCTGTCACCGTCCGCTTCACCCTCAAGAGCGCGGGAAAAGGCATAGGAGAGCGCACCGCGCAGCTCTTCGCCGATCCGCACTTCCTGGGTGACCTTGTTGCGGTCCTGGGCATAAAGCCAGATGACATTTTGAAGTGCATCTTCCTCAACTTCGCCAAGTTGCCTGACCCGGTCGGCAATCCGGTCCGAGGATTTGTCGACCCGAACATCGGCAACGCGCACATTTACTTCGGCGCGGAAATCGGCCGCCCGGGCCATATCGCCTGCAAAACAGCTGTCGGCGACGAAGACGACGGTTGCTTCCTTTTCTTCAGCCAGCAGATGGCCGACCTCGTTGTCGATGATTCGCTCGTTGACACCCGGGCCGGTTTCGTCGAAGCCCGCCAGCAGGAACATGTTGTCGAGTTCTTCGTGCCCGGGAAGGATCGCTTCCTGCCGGGCACCGTGACCGGCATAATGAAACACCAGCGTATCCCCCGGGCCGGCAAGCTCCGTCAGCTCCCGCCACGAGGCAAAGACGTTGTCCCGCGTGGCGTCGGCGTCGGTCAGCAGGATGACCTTGCTGGCCTCCAGCTTTTCCAGTGTTCCGGCAACATCTCTCGCGTCATTGACGGCGCCCTTGAGGTCAGTGATGTGCTGATAGTCGTCAATGCCGATGACGAGGCCGTAGAGATTGCCGGCAAATGCGGGAAGCGGCGCGGCAAGGCCTGCTGCAAGCACGAGGGCAGGGGCAAATCCCGGCACCCGCTTTCTCAGGAAAGCCGCGGAGGCCGGCAGAATGGATCTGGTCATGCGGGCCGCCTATTTCTGGACGAATTCAACGCGCCGGTGCGCCTGATTGCGCACGTCCTCGGTGTAGAGGGATGGATCGTCGAACTGGAACGGCTGGCTTTCACCCATGCCAAGCACCTCGATGGAGCCGGAGTATCCGGCTGCCAGCAAGGCGCTACGTACGGCCTCGGCACGCTTCATGGACAGTTGCATGTTGTAGGCATCAGAGCCGACCGGATCGGTATGGCCGACGACCTGGATGTCCGGGGAACCCTGCTTTTCCAGGGCCTCCTGCACGTCTTCAAAGCTGGTCCGGCCGGCTTTGGTCATGACATCCTGATCGTAGACGAACTGGATCGGAACCAGGGTCTTCTTGCGTTTGTAGCCGCGCGTGGAAAAGCTGTATTGCGAGATCGACTGTCCGCTGCGGGTGACCGGGATCTTGATGTCTCCCGGTTCCTCTGAAATCTGGGCCACGACCACCGCCAGCTCATCCAGGCGGTCGCGCAGCCGGGCGATCATGGCATGTGCCGGTTCCGCAGGGGTCAGCTCGGTGTCATCCACCAGGCCAAGGGCTTCCTGATAGGCGCGGAACGCGGGCAGGGTTTGCTGCTGCTTGCGCAGAATTTCTCCGAGCAGATAGGAAATACGCCAGTGGCTGCCGAATTCCTGAAGGTCGGCCAAGTCCTGTTTCAGGGTTTCAAGGCTGCCGGTATAGCCTTCAAGATCCTGAAACGGCGCGATGACGTCGAGCCGCGCATCGATGATTTCCTTGCCAAAGCCTTCCACCACCATGCCGTCGCAATCGCTGTCATTGAAGGCCTGGTCGTAGATCCTGACGCGGTCTTCGTGACCGGCGCTCAGCGGCATCGCAAGCCAGTCCTTCTGAATGCTCTCGCATGAAACGAGTTGTGCGGAAGCGTCAGTGGTCAGGAGGGGCAGGGCGATGACGGCGGAGACGGCAAGGCCCGCCAGATGCATAAGGTGGGCGGGTAAAACAGTTCGGATAAGCGGCATGCTGGAAAGTCTCTCCAACTCTTGCATGATAAATTATAAAATAGGTCGGTCTGGCGGGTGTTTGCAGCGAAAGGTTGAGGGCCGGTTGTTTCCGGGCTCGCAGACGTTGCAACTGACGCACCGGTGTAAAATCCCGGTTGCTTCTCCGTTCCTTATTGCGTTTCAATCTGTTCGCAAGACAACATCACGCAGGGTCGCTTGAGTCAATTGTCAGGGCGTCATGAGGTATTTCAAATTGATGATTTCTAAGGATGAGGTTGCAGTGGTGCCGGGCGGTCAAATGTCGAGATGTGTCAGGCTTCTGACGGGGTTCTGCTGTCTTTTTCTGATGGCCGCCGGTCTGGCGAAGGCAGAGGAAAACCGCTTTGCGCTTGTTATCGGTAATTCGTCCTACGAGCAGATCGGCCGGCTCGGTAACCCGGGACGGGATGCGGATCTTGTCGCCAAGTCGCTGGAAGCGGTCGGATTCGAAGTTTCGGTTCATTTCGACCTTGATGAGGACGGTCTTGGCAAGGTCCTGGACGATCTTGCCGATCGTGCTCCGGACCTGGATGTGGCGGTGCTCTATTTCGCAGGCCATGGCATTCAGAAGGATGGTGAGAATTTTCTGATCCCTGTCGATGCGCAACTGAAGTCTGCGACCTCGATCGAACGGGAAACGGTCAGCCTGCGTTCGTTCATGGAGGTGATGGAAGAGGTGCCGATCAGTCTCCTGTTCCTTGATGCCTGCCGCAACAACCCCTTTGCCGAACATCTGTTGTCGCAGTCCTCCTCCGACGGGCGGTCCACCGGGATCACCCGCGGGCTTGCCCCTATCCGCACCGTTGGCGACATGCTGGTCACTTTTGCCACCTTGCCGAATTCCGTTGCAAAGGATGGTGCCGGACAGAACTCGCCTTTTGCCAAGGCGCTGGCCCGCCACGTCGCCACACCGGATGCGGAAGTCTCCGTCTTGATGAAGCGGGTGACGCGTGACGTGATGGCCGAGACCGACGGCGAGCAGCGGCCGCAGCAGCTGTCTCAGATGCAGACGGAATTCTATTTCAAGCGCACCAACGCAGCCGCTCCGGAGACAGATGATCAGCAGACCCTGCTGGCGGTCTATCCCGGTTCGGTCAGTGCCGGCGAGGAAGTCTCGGTTCTGGCGGATGTGCCGCAGCAGTGCGCACCGGATTTCTTTAACATAACGCCGTCAAACCGGGTGACGCCGATCCCGACTTCGTACTTCAAGACGGTTGAACTCGGCGGCGGCAAGATCCGGTACGAAATCTCGCCCGGCTCGCGCTATGGGCTGGTCGTGGAAGAAGCGGACGAGAAGGGGGCGAACCGCATCGGCTTCTTCTGCTCAATGGGACCGGCTTTTTCCGATCAGCAGAAAAAGGAAGTGCTCAGGCGGATCAACGGACAGCTCGCGCAAAACGAGATGTCCGGGACCATCGGGTCCGACCCGGAACGGGTCGCCTATCATTTTGCCGAGTTCAAGATCAACTGACGCAGGAGAAGAAGCGGGTCGCTTTCAACGAAGATGCGCCCGCGCTCTAAAACCGAAAGGTCTGTACATCCCCGATCCCAGCCCGCGCCTCGATTGGCCGGGAGGACGTCGGGGTGGCGACTGTGTAGGCAGGTCCTCTTGTGAGGATCAGTTGACCGGCAGCAGGACCAGCTGGACGCGGCGGTTCTGTTCGCCGTAGGGATCGCTCTGGTCCTTCAGCCTGGAGGCGCCCATTCCGCTTGCCAGAACACGCTGCTCTGAAAGCCCACCCCAGGCTGCAACGAAACCTGCGACCGTCTGGGCGCGCTGTTGCGAGAGGGCAAGATTGTACTGTGCGCTGCCCTTTGCATCTGTGTGGCCAAGCAGCAGGAAGCGATAGTTCTTGAACTTGTCCTGGCTCAGAATGCGCGAGAGTTCGGTAATCTTCGCGGCCTGGTCCGGACGCAGCGAAGCCGAGTTGTAATCAAACAGGATTTCCATGTCGATCGTCGGCAGTGGTGCCGATGACGCGGTTTCCGAAGAGCCGCCGGCTGGTGGCGGGGTGGAGGCAGCACCTTCTCGATCGACAAGCTTGAGATTCACGACATCGTCCATCGACAGGGCGGTGTTTGACTTGAATTCCGAGTTGCTGCAGGCGGCCTGATCAAGCAGGCATTTTTCCATGTCGGTCTCCGCCGGGGCACTGGCGTCACGCGAGGCGGAAGTTGCGGGTTTGGTGTCGCCGCCAAGATCGAAATCCTCAAGCGTGATAGTGCTTTGCGCCGCGGCAGGCAGGGCCAGGGAAATAAAAATCAAAAGAAATGCAAAAGGCTTCATGGCAATATCCCGAACCGTTACGTGGTCGTTTCACGGATTGATCCGTTTCTACCATACGGCTGGCAAAAAATGAAAGTGGCCACTGCGTCAGTGGGATATTTGACGCTGTCCCATCATCCCTGCCACATTTGCGGCCTTACAAAATCAAATTGCAGACAATTGGATTGAATGAGGGGCTGATCATGTTGCGAAACGCTGTAGCGGCGGTGGCGGGAAAAGGCGTTGCCCGAAGCGTAATACAGACGCTTGCGTCGGTGACTGTATGTATTCCTGCCTTTTCGGTGGCCCATGCTGCGGAAATGCGTCTTCTCGACAGCAATCCTGCATCAGCCGCCGGCTACCAGCTTCTGGACCTTGGGACGGTGAGCGCAGAAGCCGTCGGTCACGCCAAGGGCCTTGAAGACGGTTTCACATCGAAGAGTGCCGTCAAGGACGGGTCGCTGCCCTATTTCGAAAACGGCATCGCAGGCGATGGCGCGCATACCTATGAGACACTGCATATCGTGCCGGCCTGGGGTGGTCTCAAGACGGGCAAGGTCATATCCCTCGAGGGACAGATCCAGAAGGGGGACCTCGATCACCTGAAGGCTCTTGTGGAACGCACCGGCTTTTCGGACTGCCTGAGGCCCGGCTACTGCCCCTATAACAACGTGATTTCCCTCAACAGCCCGGGCGGCAACCTGCGCGAGGCGCTGGAAATCGGCAAATACATCGCGGAGCAGAACTTCATCACGCTGCTGCCGGAAAATGCCGTCTGCGAGTCCGCCTGTTCCCTGGTCTTTCTGGCGGGCTACACGCGATACGAGGGGTTCTTCTTTCCTCGCCGTTTTGCTCACGAAACCGCCCGTCTCGGCATTCATCAGCCTTATATCCAGCTTCCTGAGGGCAACTACAGCGCGGAGCAGGTCGGGCAGGTTGTTCAGCTGATCAATCGGGGCGTCAACGAGGTTACGGACTATTTCCTCAGCACAGGTATCGGCATCGGCTTCATGCGCAACATGTACGGCACGAAGCCCGGGTCCATGTATCACTTGTCCCTGGCGGAAATGGCTGCTGAAGGGATCTTCGTCGTTGGACGTCCGCAGGATCTGTCAAATCTCAGCCGCAGCCAGATGCTGTCCTATTGTTCCAGCCTGTATCAAGGACGCTTCAACACCGTGTCGCAGGACCTGCTGGCCAATCTGCAATCCAACGAACGCACTTTCCTGACCTATGTCACCGGGCAGAATTTTGTCTGCCTGGGGGTGAAGGGCCCGGATGGCGACAGCTGGCGGTCCTACGTCTGCGATGGCAGTTCGAAATGTCTGCTCGGTGACTTCGGGCAAGTGGCGCTGTTCGAACTGGAAGCCAACGGCAAGCTTTCGGGGTTTCGAGACCGGGATGCGTCGGCCTTGATGAACATTGCCGCAGGGATCGACAATACCGAGGTTGGTCTGGCGCTGAAGGAGTACAATCACCGGGTTGCGCTGCTCTATTTTGTCGAGCTGTTCGCCGAAAACATGGGAACGTTCGAGACATCCTTCAAACGCATCCCGGCAAGCCTCGCCTTTGCCGAGGTGCCCCGGGAGTTCTGCGGTCAGGTCGATGAATATGATGCCGGTCTTGTGCGGCTGGTGCAGGCCGGTCTCAACAACAGCGGCATCGACGTGGGTACTCCGGACGGGTCGCTCGGCCCGAACACGCGCAAGGCCATCGGGCGGGCCAACAAGGATCTGCTGAACCGCTCCGAAACCGTTATCGATCCGTCTCTTCTGAAGGCGCTGGGCGTGCCCGAAGACGAAGTCCGAGGGCATGTCCTGTGTAACGGCTAGGCCTGGACAGCGCGGCGAGCCGTCAAACCTGCGATAACGCCGCGCAGTTCCGCCAGTCCGCGCATTCGCCCGATCAGGGGATAGCCCGGATGCGCACCGCGGTCGGCGTCGCTCAGCAGCTCGTGGCCATGATCTGGCCGGAAGACGATTTCGTCATCTTTACGGCCCTCGTGTCGCCGTCCGGCTTCTTCGCCAAGAAGAACGCCGAGCAATGCAGGCATGTCGGTGTCGCCGCCAAGATGCGCTGCTTCCTCGAACGAACCATCCGGATCTTTCGCGACATTGCGCAGATGGGCGAAATGGATCTTGCCGGCAAAGCGTTCCGCGATTGCAGGGACATCGTTCTTCGGGTTGGCGCCAAGTGAGCCCGAGCACAGCGTCAGGCCATTGGACGGGCTGTCCACCGCCGACAGGATCCAGTCGATGTCGTCCGCATCCGAGACGATCCGCGGAAGACCGAGCAGATCCCGGGGCGGGTCATCCGGATGTACCGCCAGTTTCAGGCCAAGTTCTTCGGCCGCCGGGACCACTTCCTCCAGGAAGCGCTTGTGGTTTTGTCTGAGAGCCGCCCGGTCGAGTCCCTGATAGGGCACCAGTGCCTCACGCAGGCCGTTCGGGTCGTAACGATCATAGGCCCCGGGCAAACCCGCCATGATGGCCTGGGTCAAGCGGTCGAGGTCCGGCTGTTTTGCGGCATCAAACCAGCGTTTTGCCTCGACCAGAACCTGTTCGCAATAATCGTCTTCCGCCTTGGGTCGCTTGACCATGTAGATTTCGAAGGCCGCCATCCTGGCAGCGGAAAACCGCAGGCAGGTACCGCCACGTGCCACGGGCGCGGCCAGGTCCGTCCGGGTCCAGTCGAGCAACGGCATGAAGTTGTAGCAGATGACCTTTATGCCTTCAGCGGCCAGGTTTGCCATCGATTGCCGGTAGTTGGCGAAGAGTTCCGAAAGATCGCCTTCCCCGCGCTTGATGGCTTCGTGAACCGGCAGGCTTTCCACCACGGTCCAGTCGAAACCGGCAGCGTGGAGCCGGGTCCTGGTGTTCGCGATTGTTTCGCGAGGCCAGATCTGGCCGTAGGGAATTTCGTGCAGTGCCGTGACGATGCTGACAGCACCGGTCTGGGCGATTTCAGAAAGCGAGATGCGGTCATAGCCGCCATACCAGCGCCAACCTTCGATCATGACAGGGTTCCGATTGATTTGCCGACACCGTCAGCCTTCAAGGCAGCATAGGCGGCGGTGACGGGCGCCAGAATGGCAGCGGCGAGGTCGGGTTCGAAGACTTCGGTGACACCCAGAAGCGCTGCCACCTTGCCGGCGTCGCCATCGCTTTCTCCGACAAGAGACTTGAGGCGATCGCTCAACGGATCGCGCACGTCAATCGGCTTGCCTTTAAGATCGGTGCCGCCGACATAGATCATCCAGGCGGCAATCGCGAGGCAAAGGCCAGGGCAGTTTCGACCGTTCGTCAGGTTGTCGCGCACGGTGCCGAGAATGCGCTGAGGCAGTTTCTGGCTGCCGTCCATGGCGATCTGCCAGGTGCGGTGCCGGATGCCGGGATTTGCATAGCGTTCGAAAAGCGCATCCGCGTAGGCTTCCAGATCAACACCCGGCGGAGCCTCGAAGGACGGAATGATTTCCTGGCGCCACAGGTTTTTCACGAACCCGGCAAACAGCGGATCTGCAACGGTTTCGGCGATCGTCTCGTGCCCCGCGAGATAGCCGAGGTAAGCCAGCGAGGAATGCGTGCCGTTGAGCATACGCAACTTCATGTGCTCGAACGCGGTGACGCTCTCAACAAGCTCGACACCTACGGCACCGAGGTCCGGCCTCGCATCCGCGCCGTAAGCCGGGACGAAATCATCTTCCACCACCCACTGGCGGAACGGCTCATGCAGCACAGGGGCTGCATCGTAGCGGCCGGTCTTGCGGGCCAGGGCGTCGATATCCTCTGGTTTTGTGGCAGGCACGATCCGGTCGACCATGGTTGACGGGAAACGGCCTTCGGTTTCGATCCACGCGGCCAGTTCCGGATCGAGCCTCCCGGCAAGATCCAGGACAATCCGGCGGACCAGGCGGCCATTGTCCGGCAGGTTGTCACAGGTGAGCACGGTAAAGGGCGGCAAGCCGGCGGCCTTCCGTCTTGCAAGCGCCCGCACAAGGTAACCCGGAGCGGAGACAGGCAGCGCGGCTTTCAGGTCGTGTGTGATGTCCGGGTGATCGGCATTCAGTCTGCCGGTTGCCGGATCGTGGCAATAACCCTTTTCCGTCACGGTCAGGGTGACAATCCTGACGTCGGGATCCGCCATCGCGGCCAGCACGGCTTCCGGGTTTTCCCGTGCGACCAGCACATCCCGGATGATCTCTACCTGGCGAAGGGTTTCGCCTTCCGGGCCAAGTTCCTGCGCTGTGTAGACAAAGTCCTGCGGAGCCAGCTGGTCATGCATGCGTGGGCTTTGCAGGCTGACGCCGATGATGCCCCAGTTGTTCTGTCCGGTGCCGCCTGCAGCCTTCGTGGCTTCTTCTATGTAGATCGCTCCAAAGGCCCGGAAAAATGCTCCGAGCCCCAGATGAACGATGCCGGCTTTTGCCGCCGGTGTTGTTCTGGAAAGGCGCGGCAAGTCAGCGTGCAAGCCAGCCTCCATCCACATTGAGGACAGCACCGTGAATGTATTTTGCAGCCGGTGAAGCGAGAAAGACCGCGGCTTCTCCAATGTCGCTGGCTTCACCCCAGCGGCCGGCCGGAATGCGTTCCAGGATCTGCCGGCTGCGCTCCGGGTCGTCACGCAGGGCTTCGGTGTTGTTGGTGGCGATGTAACCCGGTGCAATGGCGTTGACATTGATGCCCCGCGCCGCCCATTCGTTCGCCAGCAGCTTGGTGATGCCTGCAACGCCGTGTTTGGCCGCGGTGTAGGACGCGACCTTGATACCGCCCTGGAAGGACAGCAGCGAGGCAATGTTGACGATTGCCCCGGTCCGGCCGGCGTTGAACGCGGCATTGCCGAAAGCCTGGCAGGTGAAGAAGACGGACTTCAGGTTGACGTCCATCACGTCGTCCCAGTCGGCTTCGCTGAAGCTGTCCGCCGTGCCGCGGCGGATGATGCCCGCATTGTTGACCAGGATGTCGATCTGTTCCGCCTCGAACAGTGGCATCGCAGCCATCGGGTCGGACAGATCGAGGTGCACATGGCGGCCCCTGGTTATCTGGGCCAGCGTTTCGTCGCAGTCGCGCCGGGCCGCGCACAGAACTTCGGCGCCTGCCTTGCTCATGGCGATGGCAATGGCCTGGCCGATGCCGGTGTTGGCGCCTGTCACCAGGGCGCGTTTGCCTTCCAGGGAAAACGGGCTCATCGCAGGTCTCCCATCGCGACCATGTCCATGTCGGTGAAGTCGACATTATCGCCGGCCATGGCCCAGCAGAACGTGTAGGCCCCCGTGCCGGCGCCGCAATGGATAGACCAGGGCGGAGAGACGACGGCGTCCTCGTTGGCCATCACCAGGTGCCGGGTCTCGTCCGGCTTGCCCATGAAGTGGAACACACGCTGGTCCGGGCCAAGTTCGAAATAGAGATAGGCTTCCATGCGCCGGTCGTGGACATGGGCCGGCATGGTGTTCCAGACCGAGCCGGGCGCAAACTGGGTGTAGCCCATAAGCAACTGGCAGCTTTCGGCGACTTCCGGATGCAGGAATTGCAGGATGACGCGCTCGTTGGAGGTTTCCGCCGAGCCGAGTTCCACCCGGCGCGCGTCCTTGACGGTGATCAGCCTGCTTGGGCAGGCCCGGTGTGCGGGCGCCGACAGGATGTAGAAGCGGCCCGGGCCGGAGAAGGTGACGGGTCCGGAGCCCATGCCGATGTAGAGCACATCTCCCTTGCCGACCTGATAGGTCTCGCCACCCGCCTTTACGGTGCCGGCCTCCCCGATATTGAGAATGCCGAGTTCGCGGCGGTCGAGGAGGGACGGGGTGCCGGCTTCCTTCACTTCATCCAGAACGAGTTCGCGAGTTCCGGGGACGGCGCCGCCCAGGATCAGCCGGTCGTAATGGGTGTAGATCAGGTTGATCTTGCCATCCTGGAAAAGGCCGGCGGCGTGGAAATGTTTGCGAAGACCCGTGGTGTCGAGGGTCTTGGCGGTGTCCGGGTCGATGGCGTAGCGGGTTTCAACGGTCAGCATGGCAAAGTCCTTGGGTGCAGGCGGTGTTCAAAGAAAGTCGTCGCGGCGCGGCGTGAAGGTATCGACCAGTGTCCCCGGTTCCAGGCACACGCACCCGTGCAGGGCGTTGGAGGGGATGACGAAGCTGTCGCCGGGACTGACGTCGAAGCTCTCGCCGTCGATGGTGAAGCGGAAACGGCCGCTTTCGACATAGGTCGACTGTACGTGTGGATGATTGTGCAGCTTGCCTTCCGCGCCTTCCTGCTGGAAGCGGAAAGCGACGACCATCAGGTCGGGACTGTCGGACAGCACCTGCCGGCGGATGCCCGGGTCGGCGGTCACTTCGGGAAAGGTTTTCACGAACATTGGTTTTGCCTCAATGGAATAGGGATGGCAGCCACAGCGACAGGGACGGGATGTAGGTCACCAGGAGCAATGTGAAGATGGCGGCACCATAGAAGGGCCAGATCGTCCTGATCGCATCCCAGACCGATATCCGGCCGACGGCGCAGCCGACAAAGAGCACTGTGCCGACCGGCGGCGTGCATAGGCCGATCCCGAGGTTGAGCACCAGGATGACACCGAAATGGACCGGGTCGACCCCGAAAGCGGTGGCAACCGGCAGGAAGATCGGCGTGGTGATGACGATCAGCGGCGACATGTCCATGAAGGTGCCGAGGAAGAGCAGCACAATGTTGATCATCAGCAGGATGATCAGCGGGTTCTCGGAAATGCCCTTCATGAATGCCACAAGTTCCGCAGGAATGCGCAGGAAGGCCAGCAGCCAGCCGAAGGAAGCCGCACAGCCGATGACCAGCAGAACCATGGCGGTGGTGCGCACCGCGGCTTTCGTGGCGGCGACGAATTCCGGCCAGTGCATGGTGCGGTAGGCAAGCGTGGTCACCAGCAGCGCGTAGACGGCCGCGATGCAGGAGCTTTCGGAAGCCGTGAACACACCGGAGCGCACGCCGCCGAAGATGATGCCGATCAACAGCAGGCCTGGAATGGCGTTGATGAACATCGCACCAAGAGCCGACAGGCCGGGAAAGCGTTCCGTCGGATAACCGGCACGGCGGGCAACGAACCAGGCTGTGACCATCAGGGAAACTGCGAGCAAGAGGCCCGGCAGGATGCCCGCTGTGAACAGGTCGGCGATGGAAAGACGCCCGCCAGCCGAGATCGAATAGATGATCATGTTGTGCGAGGGCGGCAGCATCAGCGCAATGATCGAGGAGACCACGGTGACGTTGACACCGTATTCGACCGAATAGCCCTTTTCCTTCATCTGCGGGATCATCAGGCCGCCGATGGCGGTTGCATCCGCCGCGGCGGAGCCGGAGATGCCGCCGAAGAGCACGGAGGCGGTGATGTTTACCTGACCGAGACCGCCGCGCATATGCCCGACCACGGCCCCGGCGAGCGCCACCAGCCTTCGGGCAATGTCGCCGCGCACCATCAGTTCGCCGGCAAAAATGAAGAAGGGGATCGCCATCAGTGCGAAAACGGAGACACCCGAGTTCAGACGCTGGAAGACGACGACGGGCGGCAGGCCCATGTAGAGCACGGTGGCCAGTGACGCTGCGCCCAGGCAGAAGGCAACGGGTGTGCCAATCAGGAGCAGAACCGTGAAAGTGCCGAAGAGGATAACGGGTTCCATATCAAGCAGCCTCTTCGATGGGATCTTCGCCGAAGCGTGCGGTCGGCAGACCGGCTGCGCGACGCATCAGGCGTTCGATGGAAAAGAGAAAAACCAGGCAACCGCCGCCAACGAGCGGCAGGAAATCAACCGCGCCTGAAACGCCGAGCGACGGCAGTTTTACATCCCAGGCCGACAGTGCCAGTTCCGCGCCGTACCAGGCCATGCCCGCGCCAAAGGCGGCGACCACGGCATCGGAGATGCTGTAAAGCACCAGTTTGGCTCCCTGCGGCAGAAAGTAGAGCAGGACGTCAAAACTGAGATGGTAACCTTCACGGATGCCGACGGCGGCGCCCAGGAAGATGAACCAGCCCATCAGGATGACGGAAGCAGGTTCCGACCAGACGAGACTGTCGTTCATGACGTAGCGCATGAAGACCTGCGCCGTGATGAACACGGTCATGAGAATGAGGCCGCCTCCGGCAAGCCAGAGCGCTGCCGTGGAGACATGGCGCAACATCTGCGCGGTGAACTTGAGATGAGGCTGCACGTCGAGATCCTGAAGCAGGGAACCGGGTCAAGGCGGATCCTGAAAAACGGCCAGCAGCCAGCCGGGCCGTTCCGCGGTCGATGGACCGCGAAACAGCTTTGCCGACTGCGGGCTTGCGAAGATCAGTCGGTCGCGCGGATGCGGGCGACGAGATCCTTCAGATTTTCGGAGGTCACGTGCTTCTCGTAGACGCTGTCCATGGCTGCCATGAACGGCTCCTTGTCGATTTCCGTGACGACTTCGACACCGGCAGCGCGGACTTTTTCTTCAGACGCCTTTTCGCGGGCCTGCCACTGTTCGCGCATGAAGGGGACCGAGTCCTTTGCAGCCTGGCGGACGGCTGCCTGGTCTTCCGGAGACAGATTGTCCCAGGACTTCTTCGACATCACCAGCACTTCCGGCACGATCAGGTGTTCGTCCAGAGTGTAGTAGCCGGCAACTTCGAAGTGACCGGAAGATTCGTAGGACGGCCAGTTGTTTTCCGCACCGTCGATAACGCCGGTCTGGATGGACGAATAGACTTCGCCATAGGGCATCGGCGTCGCGTTGGCACCGAGCGCCGACATCATGTCGACGAAGATGTCGGACTGCATGACGCGAACCTTCATGCCTTCAAGATCTTCAATCGATTTGATCGGTTTGACCTTGTTGTAGAAGCTGCGCGACCCGCCGTCGTAAAAGGCAAGGCCGACATAGCCGTGCGGTTCGAACGCCGCCAGGATCTCGTCACCAATCGGACCGTCCATCACTGTGTGCATGTGATCGACGCCCTTGAAGATGTAAGGCAGCGAGACAACCTTGGTTTCCTCGACCAGGTTGTTGAACGGGCCCATGGAGACGCGGTTCAGGTCGATGACGCCGAACTTGGTCTGTTCGATGGTGTCCTTTTCCTCGCCAAGCTGCGCGGAATGGAACACTTCGACACAGATGCGGCCGTCAGTGCGCTCTTCCAGCAGCTTGCCCATCTGCTTGACGGCCTCCACCGTCGGATAGCCGTCCGGATGGGTGTCGGACGATTTCAGTGTCACTTCGCATGCAAGCGATGCGGATGTGAGCGCGGCGGTGGCCAGAAGCGATGCCGCAAGGGTCTTCAATACTTTCATAGTCTCCTCCCGAAATTGGCTCGTCAGAGCCGATAGGCCTGCTTGGCAAGCCTGTAAGTGAGGTCGTGAGCGACCTCATATGCCTCGTCCTCGTCCAGCCTCCCGGATGTCACGAGCGATGCGAGGTAAGCGCAATCGACACGGCGGGCCACATCGTGGCGGGCCGGAATCGAGCAGAAGGCGCGGGTGTCGTCGTTGAAACCGACTGTGTTGTAGAAACCCGCGGTTTCCGTGGTCAGTTCCCGGTAGCGGCGCATGCCTTCCGGGCTGTCGTAGAACCACCAGGCCGGACCGAGCTTGAGCGTCGGATAGACGCCGGCAAGCGGGGCCAGTTCACGAGAATAGGCCGTTTCGTCCAGCGTGAAGAGAATGATCGAAAGGTCCTTTTCCAAACCGACCGCGTCCAGCAGCGGCTTGAGCGCCTTGACGTAGCTGGTCTGGGTGGGGATGTCGAAACCCTTGT
Source organism: Roseibium algicola (assembly GCF_001999245.1). Lineage (NCBI taxonomy): Bacteria > Pseudomonadati > Pseudomonadota > Alphaproteobacteria > Hyphomicrobiales > Stappiaceae > Roseibium > Roseibium algicola. The sequence continues at coordinate 3,923,025 of NZ_CP019630.1, forward strand.
CCCGGCCATGGGCTGCCATGATGCCGGACGAATGATTGCGGTAGCTGCCCGGATGAATCTGCAGAACCAGCCCGTCCTCGAGGCTCATTCGTGCCATTTCCGTCAGCATATGGCCGCGGAATGCGTCGGCTTCCTCTGGTGAGCAATTGCCTTTCAGGGCCTTCTGGAACAGGGCTTCAGCATCCGCAGCCGACAGGTTCTCGGTGCGTGCGGTGGCGTGACCATGATCGGACGACGTTGCACCGAAGGACTTGAAATAGGCCCGGCGCACCCGGTGGGCATTGAGGTAGCCCTGCCAGCTGGTGGTGTCTTCACCGGCGAGCTCGCCGAATTTTTCGACGTTGGCGCTAAATCCCTCGAACTCCGGGTCGACAACCGCATCGGGGCGATAAGCCGTGACAACCCGCCCTTTCCAGCCGCTGTCCCGGATCTGTCGGTGCCATTTCAGGTCGTCCAGCGGTGATTCCGTGGTTGCGATCACCTCGATGTTGAAGCGCTCGAACAGCGCACGAGGCCGGAATTCCGGGCGGCTCAGGCAATCGGCAATGTGGTCGTAGGCTTCATCCGCGGTTTGGGCGGAGATCCGTTTGGTCCAGCCGAAGACTTCCTGAAAGGAATGCTCCAGCCACATGCGTGAAGGTGTGGCCCGAAAAAGATGGAAGTTCTCGGCAAAGGTTCGCCAGATCTTGCGGCTGTCGGTCTCGCTCAAGCCGCCGTCGATGCGCGGCACGCCCAGTTGGCTGAGGTCGATCCCTTGCGAGAACAGCATGCGGAAGACGTAGTGATCGGGAACGATGAACAGTTGCGCCGGATCGGGGAAAGCTTCGTTTTCGGCATACCAGCGCGGATCCGTGTGTCCGTGCGGGCTGACGATCGGCAGATCCTTGACGGTGGCATAAAGCTCCGTCGCGATCTTGCGCGAGGTCGCATCGGCGGGAAACAGGCGGTGCGGGTCAAGGCCCTGTTCCGAAATATCCGGTGCATCCGCTCTTTCCAGTGACATTCGTTTCTCCCGTGGCGCCTTTGGGCAGGCTGATGTTGCTACTAGTAAACTGATATGCTAGTTGAGTAGACGAGTCAACGGAGACAACGCTGATGTCAGAAAGTAGCGCCCTGAAGGTGCTCGAGCCGATCAAGATCCCGACCGTCGCAGATACGGTGTTCGAGGAATTGCACCAGCAGATCCTGTCACTGGACCTGGCGCCGGGCACGCGCATGTCGGAAGCGGAAGTGGCCAAGGCCTTCGGCGTGTCTCGCCAACCCGTGCGCGATGCCTTCTACCGGCTGTCGCAGCTCGGGTTCCTTTTGATCCGGCCCCAACGGGCAACGGTTATCTCCAAGATCTCGGAAGTTGCGGTGCTGAAGGCCAAGTTCGTGCGGACGGCGCTGGAAGTTGCCTGCATGCGAGCCGCCATCGAAGTGATCACGGACGCACAGATCGACGATCTGGACGAGCTGCTTGCACAGCAGCAGGCGGCGGTGGATGCGAATGAACGCCAATTGTTTCACACGCTTGACGATACGTTTCACCGGAGGATCTGTGAAATCTCGGGCCACGACTATGTCTGGGCGCTGATCCGCGAGCAGAAAGCGCATATGGACCGGGTGCGGTTCCTGTCGCTGGCGTCCGGCGCGCAAGTCGCACTGGACGACCATTTCCGTATCATGTCGGCCATTCGCAGGCGGGACGGCAAACTGGCCGAATCCATGCTGACCGAACACCTGGGCCGGATTGCCACCATTCTCGGCCGCATCCGCGCCGAGAACCTGGACCATTTCGAGGAATGAGTATGCCGATGCGGTTTCTCGCCATCGGCGAATGCATGGTCGAGTTTTCACCGACACCGTCAGGAACCTACGCCGTCGGCTTTGCCGGCGATACGTTCAACACGGCCTGGTACGCGAGCCAGCTGACGGACACCGAAAAGCTGGATGTCGGGTACCTGAGTGCCGTCGGCGATGACGCACTTTCCGGACAACTGACGGATTTTATCGAAGCTGCAGGAATCAGGCCCTTGATGGCCACGGTGCCAGGTGCTGCACCAGGCATGTACATGATCTTCCTGAGCGAAGGCGAACGAAGCTTTCAGTACTGGCGCTCTCAGTCCGCGGCCCGGCATCTTGCCGACGATCTCACCGCACTGGAGACAGCCGGGGAAGGAGACCTGCTCTATTTTTCCGGTATCACCGTGGCCATTCTTGCCGAAACGGCCCGGGATCGGCTGCTAGCCGCCCTGCAGGCGGCTGCCGGGCGCGGCGCGGAAATCGTCTTCGACCCGAACCTGCGGCCGCGCCTGTGGCCGGCAAGTGACGAAATGTGCCGCTGGACGATGAAGGCGGCCAGTGTCGCCGGCATCGTGCTGCCGTCGTTTGAAGATGAAGCCGGCCATTTCAAGGATACCGACGAAGCGGCGACCGCGGCGCGCTATCTCGCCAATGGGGCGCGGCTGGTCGTGGTCAAGAACGGGGCGGGGCCGATCCTTGTGCGCGGGGCCGATGGCGACAGTTTTCAGTATCAGCCGGAACCGGCAAGCACGGTCGTCGACACGACGGCAGCAGGCGACAGTTTCAATGCAGCGTTCCTGGTCGAATACATGGAACGGGCAAGAACGCGTGAGGCAGTTCGTGCGGGCTGTGCCCTTGCCGCGCATGTGATCGGCAGCCGTGGAGCGCTGGTGCCTGTCACAAGAATGGACCTGATTGCCTGCCGCAACAGGTTGAGCGCCTGATTGTTTGCGTAACCTAACGGCAGAAAAGCCCCAATTTTAATCAACTGTTTACCATAAATATGTTGCTTTCGCTCTTGGATCGCGTGATGTGTCTTTAGAATTTTCTGATCCGGTCAGAACCGTATTATTGCAAGTTTGACGGTTCGAGCACGCCGCTGAAAGGACGCGAATATGGCTTCCACGATGAGCCGACGCACATTTGTTGCTGCAATACCCCTGCTGCTGGCAGCCTGCCAGAGCCAGCAGAGTTCAACCGTGCAGGCGGGATTGACCCCGCTGGCCGACGGGACACCGGATTATGCGACGGCCTATGCCGCCAGAACCGATGGCGGGTTTTCGATACCGGCGATCCAGTATCAGAAGTTCGACCCGAAATATCTGCGCCAGGTGGTGTTCTATCCGAGCAAATATCCCTCCGGCACAATCGTTGTCGATCCCGGCAGCAAGTATCTCTACCTGATCCAGCCCGGTGGTCGTGCCATCCGCTATGGCATCGGTGTCGGTCGCGCCGGCTTTGCCTGGAACGGTGAAGCGGAAATCCGCTTCAAGCGCGAGTGGCCGAAATGGTTTCCGCCGGACGAGATGATCGAACGGGATCCGAAACTGGCAAAATATCGCGACGGGCAGGACGGCGGTCCGAGCAATCCGATCGGCGCACGCGGGCTTTATCTGTGGCAAGGCAACAAGGATACGCTCTACCGCATCCACAGCACCAACCAGCCCTCCAGCATCGGTACCAATGCTTCCAGCGGCTGTATCCGCATGTGGCATCAGGACATCATCGATCTCTACAACCGCGTCAATGTCGGCGCCAAGGTGGTTGTGCTGGGCTAGGTTTTCGGCACCGTCCGCTACGGCCTCATGTTTGAAGAGCCGCAGGTCCCCACAGATGGACTGGCGGCTCTTTTTCGTTCACGCGGCCCATCCTTCGAGACAGCGCTTCGCGCTTCCTCAGGATGAGGAGGGTGGTTGGGAGGCTCTTCGGTGAAAGGGCTCCCGGGGGTGGAAAGTCCGACATGGTGACCTGTCTGACGTAGTTACCGGGGTTCTGGCAGGCAGGCGTCTCGGATCCGGTCAGTCAAGGACAGCTCATACTACCACCCCAAGGCCTCATCCTGAGGAGGGCCTTCAGGCCCGTCTCGAAGGATGGGCACCTTGTTCAAGAGACTGCATCGAGCCTCTGGCCTTTAGCCTTCGACCGACCCAAGTAACTCCTTTGCCTGCCGGGCTGCACCGCGGATGGCCGCGGCATAGAGGGTAACGTCGATCGACGTGGCAACGAAGGTTGCGCCAAGCTCCAGACAGGTGCGGGCGAAATCCAGATTGGTGGTCAGGATACCCGGTGCCTTGCCGGCAGCCTTGATGCGTTTCATGGCGTCGAGGATTACGGCAACGACTTGAGGATGCATCGGGTCACCGAGGTGGCCCATATCGGCGGCCAGATCCGAGGGCCCAATGAAGACACCATCAACGCCGTCGACCGACAGGATGCCGTCGAGGTCTGCCAGGCCGGCGCGGTTTTCCACCTGAACCAGCAGGCAGATCTCACCGTCGGCAGTCGTCAGGTAGTCGGGAATGGCGGAAAAGCCGGACGCGCGGGCAAGCGCGGATCCAACGCCGCGCACACCGACCGGCGGATAACGTACGGCACTGACGAGCTCTTCTGCCTGCACCTTGCTTTCCACCATCGGGACCAGCAGCGATTGCGCACCGGCATCCAGGAACTGCTTGATCATCCAGGTCTCGCCGATGGGTACCCGCACGACCGGCTTGCTGCCAGAGGCCTCGACCACTTTCAGCTGCGCCATCATGGATCTGAGGTCGTTGGGCGCGTGTTCGCAATCGATCAACAGCCAGTCGAAGCCGGCACTCGCGGTAATCTCCGCCGTGTAGGCATCGGCAAGCCCGACCCAGCAGCCCATCTGCGGCTGACCGGAATTCAAGGCGGCTTTGAAGGCGTTTTGAGGCGCTGGCATGGTATTCCCTATTAGGCGAAGGAGCAGGATACAGACCCGAACGGGCCGAAGTCGGCGTGGACCTTCGAACCGGAGGGGCATTCCACTGGCCGGATGAAGGATCCGGACAGAATAATCTGTCCGGCTTCGATTGTCTGTCCGTAATCGGCCATGCGCCGCGCCAACCAAACGACGCTCTCGACCGGATCGTTGAGGACGCCCGCACCAAGGCCGGTCTCCTCCACTTCACCGTTCCTGGTGACGATGGCGCCGGCCCAACGGAGGTCGACCGCTCCGGGATCATGCTTTTCGTTGCCCAGAACCAGGCCGGCATTGGCGGCGTTATCGGCAATGGTGTCGAAGATCTTGCGAGTCTGTCCCGTCTCCGGATCGACGCGCTGGATGCGCGTATCGAGAATCTCCAGGCTCGGACACACGTGATCCGTCGCCGCAAGTACATCCTGGCGCGTGACGTTGGCGCAACCGAGAGAGGCCTTCATGACAAAGGCAATTTCCGCTTCGATGCGCGGCTGGATGAACCGACCCTTGGGGACCGTGGCTCCGGTTTCAAACAGCATGTCGTCGAAGAGGACTCCACTGTCCGGAATGTCGATCTTGAGCGCGTCCTGCATGGCTTTCGACGTCAGACCGATCTTCCAGCCGATGATCTTGCGGCCTTCGGCAAGCTTCGCCCGGGCAAGTTCTTTCTGGATTGCATAGGCCCCGTCCATGTCGAGGTTCGGATGGCGCAGGGTGAGAAGACCAATCTGCTCGAGCGTCTTTTCCGCGTTCAGGAGATCATTTGCGGCTTTGGAGATGTCTGCTTCGCTCAGGCTCATTTTTCATCCTCCACCCCGTTCCGCAAGATGCCTATGCCATCGACCTCGATCTCGACCACGTCACCGGGTTTCAGATAGCGGGGAGGGTCGAACCGGGCGCCGGCACCTGTCGGCGTGCCGGTGACGATGATGTCGCCGGGCTGAAGTGTCATGAAAGTCGAGATGTAGGCGATTTCCTCACGGATCGGGAATGTCATGCGCTTCAGGTGATCGTCCTGGCGCAACTCTCCGTTGACGCGGGTCTGAATGCGGGCCTCATCCAGTTGGTCTGCCTTTTCGAAAGGCACGAGCCAGGGACCGATAGAACCGGAGCAGTCCCAGTTCTTGCCCTGGGTGACGTTGAATTTCGCGTGCCGGACCCAGTCGCGGATGGTGCCTTCATTGCACAGGGTCAGGGCGCAGATATGGTCATAGGCATCTTCCGCCTTGATGCGTCGGCCGGTCTTGCCGATGACGATGGCCACTTCACCCTCGTAATCGAGTGTGTGGTTTTCGGGCGGTCGGATCAGCGGACGGTCGTGGCCGGTGAACCCGCTGGCAAACCGCGGGAACAAGGACATGTATTTCGGTTGGGTGCTGCCGTCCTTGTACTCCGCATTGCGGTCGGGAAAGTTGACGCCAACACACAGGATCCGCGGCGCGTCCGGCAGCACCATTTCATAAGTGAACTCGGAATGCGTAACCGGCTTGTCCTTTGCGGCAGTGACGAGATCCTGCAGACCGCCGGCGCGGATGGCGTCGTAAAGCGTCGGCCACTGCGGAAAGTCCGGCGACAGGGCGATCATGCCGGTATCAGTGACGGCTCCGTAGAATTGTTGTCCGTCGGCGCTGTAGGTTGCGAGCCGGGTCATGCGGTCTCCATGTTTCTGGCAATTTCGGTAATGACGTCGAAGGCAAAGGCGACGTCTTCCTGTGTGCAGTCGAACTGCCCGACCTGGAAGCGGACCACCTTGGCACCATCCAGCAGGGTCTGGGTCAGGTAGATCCGGCCATCGTCGTTGATGGTATCGACGAGGCGCTGGTTGAGCGTGTCGAGGTCCCTTGCACCTTCAGGGGCAAAGCGAAAGCTGAACAGGGAAAGGACGGGCTCGGAGGTGATTTCAAAATCCGGTTCTGCGCGCAAACGCTCGGCAAGAGCGGTTGACCAGTCGACATGGTTGCGCAGGCGCCCTCGCAGGCCTTCCAAACCGTAGGAACGCATCAGGAACCAGAGTTTCAAGGCCCGGAAACGGCGGCCAAGCGGAACGGACCATTCGGAATAGTTGACGATCCCGTCGTGGCCGTGGGTCTTCAGATATTCCGGCCGGATCGCCAAAGTACGCACAAGGTCTTCCGGGTCGCGAACGAAATGGGCGGAACAATCGAACTGGGCTCCAAGCCATTTGTGCGGGTTGAAGACCATGGAATCGACGCCGTCGACGCCTTCCCAGAGCTCGCGGTACTCGGGGACGATCATCGCCGCGCCTGCCCAGGCCGCATCAAGATGCACATAGAGGCCGAAGTCCTTCGCGACCGTGACGACCGCTCCAACATCATCCGACGCGCCAACGCCGGTGCCACCGGTGCAGGCGATGATGCCGGCTGGCCGGAAACCAGCCGCAAGATCGGCTTCGATGGCCGCACGCAGCGCGTCCGGATCCATGGAGCGACGTGGGCCCAGAACGGGGATACGCACCAGATTGTCCTGGCCGATGCCGGAGATCCAGATTGCCCTGTCGATGGAGGTGTGGACCTCATTGGAGGAATAGACCCGAAGGCGCGGTTGCCCGCTGAGGCCGGCCTTGTTGCCATCCCATGAAAGGGCGCGCTCGCGCATGGTCAGGACGGCGGCCAGAGTTGCGGTGGAGGCGCTGTCCTGGATCACTCCGGTAAAGGACCCGGGCAGACCGACGGCCTGGCGCAGCCAGTCCATCATCCTGGTTTCCATCTCGGTTGCCGCCGGAGAGGTCTGCCACAGCATGCACTGCGCCGCCATGGCGGTAACGAGATATTCCGCCAGCATTGATGGCGGGGACGCATTGGCGGGGAAATAGGCGAAGAAGCGCGGGTGTTGCCAATGGGTCATGCCCGGCAGCACGATCTTCTCGAAGTCCGCGAAGATCTTCTCCATCTCCTCGGCAAGTTCGGGAGGTGCCTCGGGCAGGGCGTTGAGGATTTCACCCGGCTTCACCTGGGCACGGACAGGCCGCTGCCGCAGGGTCTGGTGATAGTCTGCGGCCCAGTCGGCCACCCTCCGGCCCCAGCCGGCAAAGTCAGTCCAGTTCATCGCATTCTTCCAACCATTGTCTGTTTCACCTATGGCGCAACAATCGGTTGTGCGGCAAGGCTGGGGGCCTGAACTTCGGTTCCTTCGAACAGGGATCCTTCCTCGAACCAGCTCTTGGGAGCTGGCGCGCCCCAAAGGGTCTGCCGCTGCGGATCCTTCAGGTCCCACCTGATCGGTTCCAGATCCGGATCGACCGTCTGGTAATCCGAACAGTAGATCTCGATCCGGTGGCCGTCCGGGTCTCGAATGTAGAGGAAGAAGGCGTTGGAAATGCCGTGTCGGCCCGGGCCGCGCTCGATATTGGATACCCAGCCAGTGGTTGCCATCAGGTCGAGCAGGTCGATGATATTGAGCGGGGTCGGCACCCAGAACGCCGTGTGATGGAGGCGCGGGCCCTTGCCGTTGGTGAAGGCAATGTCGTGGACGCCGCCCTTGCGGTGGGTCCAGGCGGCCCACAGACGGCCGGTTGCCTCGTCTTCCGTGTATTCGGTCACCCGGAAGCCAAGCTCGTTGTAGAAGGCAACGGAAGCATCGACGTCCGGCGAGAAGCAGTTGAAGTGGTCGATGCGGAGCGGCTTCACGCCCTTGTAGAGCGCGTATTTCTGATGGATCGGCGGCAGGCGGTCCATCTTGGCGTAGAACTCCAGCGGAATGCCATGCGGATCGCGGGTCCGGAATGTGCGCGACTGATAGGGCCGCTCGACCCAGTCGACCGGCAACCCCTTGCCCTTGAAGAAGTGCGCGGCCTTGTCGAGGTTTTCCTCGTCGAACACCTTGAAGCCGAGATCACGGGCAGCGGCATCTGCCGATTTGCGCAGAACAAGGCAATGGTGGCCGCGTTCTTCCATGGCGCGCAGATAGATCGCCTCATCGGATTCGTCCGTGACCTGAAGCCCGAGCGTGTCGACATAGAAGGCCCGGCTCTTGGCCAGATCCGTGACGCCCAGTTCCACATGGCTGAGCCGGATGATGTTGAAGGGTGGATAGAGATTGGGGGCCGGAATGGGCATGGAAGGCTCCTGCGATAAACCTATTGGACCGGGAAGATGACGTTGGTCTGTCCGGTGCCGGAACTGGGGAAATAGTCGGTCACGACCTCGCATTCGGCGGTGTAGCTGTCCCAGCCGAGCGCGCCATAGAGCATGGCGGTGTCGTGCATGGAGCCTTCGCCGCAGCAATGGTCGGCATATTCCGGCAGCATCTTCAGGAAGGTGGCATGATCGCCCCTTTGCCACATGTCGAGGACATGCAGATCGACCTGCCGGTTGAACTCGGATGAGATGGTGAAAGTGCCGTTGTTGGCGGCGTAGTCCTTGTTGGCCCAGATCTTGTGAGACAGGGAGCCCGAGGCAAGCAGCAGCACCTTCTCGTCACTGGCTTCGACTGCCGCCCGGATCGCTTCGCCGACGATACGGCTCTCGTCATGGCCGTGCACCGTGCACCAGGCGGCGACCGAGACGACCTTCATGTCGTGTTCCCGGCTCATGAACCGCATCGGCACCAGCGTGCCGTATTCAAGTTCCAGGCTATCGAGATGATGGGCGAGCGTGAAAGCGCCGCGCTCGGTTGCCTCTCTTGCGATGGCGTCGCCCATCTCCGGGTTGCCCTCGTAGGCGTAAGGCAGGTTCTGGATGAAATGCGGAAATTCGTTCGAGGTGAACAGGCCTTCGAACCGCTTGTTGGCATTGATGTGAAAGCCTGCGTTGATCACCCAATGCGTGTCGCAGACGATCGCCGTCGTCGCGCCGAGCGCTTTTGCCCGGCGCGCGATTTCGTAATGACCGTTGATAGCCGGCTGACGCTTGCCCTCCACAGGTCCGGGCTGTTCCGACATCAGCATGGTCGGCACATGCGTGACCTTGGCCGCGAGAACGATTTCTCCCATAGTCTCCTCCCGTTACTGCGATCTTATGTCGTTCACATTCCTCACGCACCAAGGCGCGGGATGGCGTGCTGGCCGGTCGCAAAGCCGATGTGTTTCTGCTCCATGTAGAATTCGAACGACCAGTCGCCGCCGTCGCGGCCGATGCCGCTGGCCTTGACGCCGCCGAAGGGGGTGGGCAGGTGGCGGACGTTTTCCGAGTTCACCCAGATCATGCCCGCTTCCAGAGCGTTGGTGAACCTCAGCGCCCGCGTCAGGTCGTTGGTCCAGACGTAGCCGGTCAGGCCGTAGGGAATGTCATTGGCGATCCGAAGTGCTTCTTCTTCCGACCCGAAGCGGATGGAGGTCAGGACCGGGCCGAAGATTTCTTCCTGGGCGATCTTCATGGCGTTATTCGCGCCGGTGAAGAGGGTTGGGCGCACGAAGCAGCCTTCCGTCCCGACGCGGCTGCCGCCAGCGGCAATCGTTGCACCGTCCTGGCGGGCGATTTCGAAGTAGCCGGTCACCTTGTCGAAATGGGTCTTGTGGATCAGCGGGCCGATTTCGGTCTTTGGGTCGAGGGGATGACCGACCTTGATGTTGTTCACCCGATCGATGAGCCTTGCCTCGAATTCCTCGGCAATCGTGTCCTGCACCAGAAGGCGCGAGGACGAGGTGCAGCGCTCTCCGTTGAGCGAATAGATCATGAAGATTGCCGCATCCAGCGCCCGGTCGAGATCGGCATCGTCGAAAACGATCACGGGGTTCTTGCCGCCGAGCTCGAAATGCACCCGTTTCAGGGTTTCCGCCCCCTGTCGCATGATCATGGACCCGGTGCGGCTCTCGCCGACGAAGGCGATGGCCTTGATGTCAGGATGTTCTGTCAGGGCCTTGCCGGCTTCTTCGCCGAGGCCGTTGACAAGGTTCCAGACACCTTTCGGCAGGCCGGCTTCTTCTGCAATTTCCATCAGGATGCGTGCAGTGACTGGAGAAAATTCCGCCGGCTTGTGGACCACGGTGCAGCCTGCAGCGAGCGCCGGCGCGATCTTCCAGGTCGACAGCATGAAAGGCGTGTTCCAGGGCGTGATCACGCCGACCGGTCCGATCGGAAGACGGGTCGTGACGTTCATGAGGGTCGGTGATGGCAGGGCCTGACCGTCGCGGGCACCTGGCGCCTTGTCAGCGAAGAAGCGGAAGTTCTCGGCGCCGCGCAGGGCGGCCTTCGACATGAAACGCAGGGCCTGACCGGTATCCCAGCATTCGCAAAAGGCGATTTCTTCGGCGCGGGCGACAATGCCGTCGGCAATCTTGTGAAGGATTTTCTTGCGCTCCGTCGCGGCCAAATCGCGCCATGCCGGAAAGGCCTCCTTGGCGGCCCTGGCTGCAGCGTCGATATCGGCAGCATCCCCCCTGGCAACCTTGCAGATCAGGCTGTCGTCTACCGGGGAGGTGGTTTCGAATGTCGCGCCGGAGGCTGCGGGGCAGGCCTTGCCGCCGATCTGGTTCAGCACGCCGGTCTCCCGGAACCTTGCGAGGTAGGTCTCAAGTTTTTCGATGTTGTTCTGAAGGTCAGACATGGGTCAGACAGTCCCCAAATGGTCGCGAATGGTGCCCGTCTTGGGCGAAAGGTCCGGGTCGATGTCGCGCATCTCAAGCGATAACGCGAGCGAACTGGTGGCCAGGACCGGTTCCAGGAAAGCCTTTGCGGCCTTGAACAGACGCTCCGCTGCGTCGCGCTTGACGTCGTCCGGCCGTCCGGCGCGAAGGCGTACGGAAATGTCGATGAAGGCATGTTTCGGGTTGCCGTCGGCGATTGCATAGTGGTCGCATCGTATGGCCCGCACCCGCAGACCGGGCATGGGAAGGGCATCGATGGTCGCGGCTTGCGCACGCAGATGCTCGCACAGGGCCTTTATGTCGGCCCGCTGTTCCAGGTTGGCGGAATATTCCAGCGATATGTGCGGCATGGGATTTCCTTAACAGTGCAATATTTGCTATGTTAAATATATGAGATCGAAACTGTCAAACTTTTTGTGTCTAATAATCTGCCAATTCGCTATGGACCTTGCATGATCGACGACACTGAACCCGCTGACGGCCCGGCGCTGCCGTCCACAAGACGCTCCATCCCGATTGCGCTGATCCGGGCGCGCGAGAAGGTCATGGGCCCGATCCGCGAGATGCTCTCCGACTGCGGCATCACCGAACAGCAGTGGCGCATCCTGCGGGTGCTGGAAGAATTCGGTCCACAGGATGCCTCGACCCTGGCCGACCGCGCCTGCCTGCTGTTGCCCAGTCAGACCCGTATCGTTCAGACGCTTCTGGAAAAGGGGTTGGTGACCCGCCAGGCGGACGAGAAGGACAGGCGCAAGCAAACGGTGGCGATTACGCCGGCCGGACAGGCAATCATCGAGGAGAAGCTCGATGACGCCAAGGCAATCGCGGCGCGCATAGAAGAGGTCATCGGCAAGGAGAAACTGACACAGCTGCTCGACATTCTGGAGGATTTCCAGAAGCTGTAAGAGGCCTGGGGCTAAGTCTGGGGCTGAGCCGGATTTCGGATTGAGGTCGGTTTTCGCGCTGAAGGCTCGGCACCGGATGCCGGCTATGGGCCGGAAACGGCCCGGGCTCCCTTCAGCCTGTGTAGCTGGAAAGGAGCCCGGGCTTCTGGTCTCGTGCGGGAAGAGACCAGTTGTTCTAGTTGTAGCGGTACATCTTCTTTTCGGAGAACCACTTGCCCTGGCGGGTTTCTGTCGTGGACCCCGCCTTGTCGGCTTCCGCGAAGAGCTTGTGCGCCTCTTTCGACCGGCCCGTGTGATACAGCGCCCAAGCCCGAAGCAGTTTTGCCTTGCGGCTTTCGCGCCCGCTCATTGCGTTTCTTTCAAGGTACGGCAGAGCGCCTGCATAGTCTCCGGTGCTGATCTCCTGTTCGGCAGAGCGCAGGTAGGAAGACCCGGAGGAGCGCGATCCGCCAGAGGAGCGGCTGCGTTCTTCGGAAGCGGACGCAAGCTGTGCGCCGCCGAGGGTCTTGATCGCGGGGAACTTGGTTGACCATTGCGCGATCAACTGTCGTTCGCGGGCTTTCTGCTTCTTGCGCTGAGCAACCACGATCTGGCCGACGGCCGCGGATTCGTTCGGCTGGAACTCCATCGACTTGGCAAACCAGATTTCAGCTTCATCGAGTTCAAGCATGTTGTAGAAGTGCCAGCCGAACACCTGGGCGGCAATCGGCGATTGCGCATCCTGGACGACGTTCGCAAATCTCGACAGGCGCTTGAAATCCATCTCGGTGCCGTAGCCTTCCAGAAGCTGGATCGAAACGACTTCCAGATATGCCTTGAGGATGAGCGGATCCTTGCGCCGGTTCTTGTAGGCAAGTTCCTCGGCTTCCTCGTATTCGCCATCTTCCTTCATGGAGACGACCATGCCTTCGATGGCCTTTGGCGAGGGGCGAAGCTTGTAGGCTGTCTGGAACCATTTGGTGGCGGTCTTGAACTCTTCGCGGGAATAGTAATACCAGCCAAGAAGTTCGGCATCGTTCGGGTTCTGGAGTTTTGCAGCCGAATTGGCGAGTGCGTCCAGATCCGATTTGTCGACCAGCATGGCGGGATCGGTGGCGCCTTCGCCAACTTCACCACGCAACAGGTCCAGGTAGATTTCGTTGAATTCCGAGCGACCGTCCAATCCGGTTCTGCCGTAGGCGACAAGCTGCTCCACCGCGTTGCGCGGCAGCACTTCGGCAGCCTTTTGCACGGTGGCCTTGCGCTCGTCCTCATTGGCGCAGTTGGCAAGGATGTACTTGTAGGCTTCGAGCGCCTTGACGTCCTGACCGGTCTCGTTGAGGGCCCTGGCTGTCCGCCAGATAATATCGATTTCCTGGCAGGTCAGAAGATCGGAGTTCTTCACCGCGATCTTGATGACCTCCTGGGCGTTGCCCAGTTCGGACGCTTGGATGAGGGTCTTTCGCGCTTCGGCATTGATGATCTGTCGGCGCAATTCGGCTGAAGGCTCATAGCCCGGGTAGAGATTTATGTATTCCCGGATCTTGGCGTAGAGCTCCTGGGTCCGGCCGGTGGCGAAGAGATCCCAGAGCGGTTGTTCGTTCACCTCGATCCGGTTGCGGTCGTAGATGTTTTCCGGCGGTTGCCAGTCCGGATGAAGAGATTTCAGCCGCTTGATTTCCGCAGACACACGGCCGATCTCGCCATTTTGTGCGTAGTAGCGCAGGGCCGTTTCATCGACCTTGGCAGCCGCGGGGGCTGCGGGGGCGGCGGACTGTGCCGCCCCTGGCTGGGTGACCGAAAGCGCGAAAGGCGAAACATTGGCCTGCTGCACCGGTAAAACACCGGTTTCAGGTGCCTGCAGGACAAACGGAGAGCCGCCGGGCAGTTGTTGTTGCGGCGCGGCTTCCCACGGAGCGGACTGCGCCAGGGAACCGTTGGTCGCAAACGCCAGCGCGAAGGAGGCAATTACCATTCTGGTGAAAGACATTGCGGATACCTCTCTGCAATTGCGAGAATCGTGAAGATCTGAAGTGTTGTGGAGTAATAGTCGTCTGTGCCGATCTGCAGCAGTTCGGACGGGAATGGCTCGGCCTTGTCCATACATCTGGTCAGGGCAGCAATTGCGCGAAAACCGATACCGCCCATGACACTCTTCGGCTCGCCCGTGACGATCTGCGTAACCGATGGGCCGCGGGGATCGGCAAAGCCGCGTAGCGTTGAAAAGTCCGCCGCCTTTTTCACGCGCAGGGCATTTCTGGACAGCGCGAGATAGAGCGGAACCCGGATGGCATTGTAGCCGAATTCAGGTGTGAACTTATCGGAAGGAACCAGCTTGAGGCCGCCGATATCGACCCAATCCGGTGGCAGGTAGCTTGGAGCCCTCTGGGAAAGGTCCAGGACGTCCTCTCCGACAACCGCAACCTCGCCCCAGTTCGCAGACGTATCGAACTCGGCGATGGTTTCCAGGGCCGGATAGACCCAGTAGGACGGGTTGACCGTGACGGTCTGATGATCGCCGGAGACGAACCCTTCGCTGCCGGGAACAAGAACCGGTCCGAGGGCGGTTTGCTGAAGAAGCGTTGCGGCGATATCCGCCAGAACGACCTTTGCCGAGGCAAGGTCTTCAGGGTCTCCCCAGCTCTTGTAGGCCTCGATCAGCGCCCAGGCGATCAGCAGGTCCCCGTCCGTCGCGTTGTTGGTGTCGGCGACATTGGGACCTTCCGGCGTGTGCAGCACCTTCCAGGCAAACAGGTGATCCTTGCGCACCTGCAGGTTCTCGTAGGTGTAGTCGCGGATCAGCTTGAAGGTCTCGCGGTCATCCACCGCGACGGCCAGAACCATGCCGTAACCCTGGCCTTCGCTGTGACTGATGCCTTCATTGGCATCGTCGATGACGGCTCCTTCCGGGGTCATGTGGCGGCTCGTATAGTCCCGCCACGCCGACCCCAGCCAGAGCGACACGGCTTCCTTGCTGCGCGCGCTGGCGCCGAACACCGGTTCGGCGTGAGCGGGAGCAAGCGACAGGAAAAGTGCCATGCCGGTTGTCATGCAAAGCCTCAGCATGTCAGCGTCCGGACCGTTTGAGGGAGACGTAGTAGCTGAAGCCGAGGATCAGGCAGAACGCCAGCATGAACACGACGAAGTCGAGCATGTTGTGGGAGACCAATCCTGCCACGACGAGCCGGCTGTTCCTGAACTCGGACGGGTTTGCCAGCGAGGCAAAGTAGTTCGGATCGGACAGGCGTTCGGACGCAAACCTGTTGGTGGTCGCGTTATAGAGCGATGTGTCGCCGGTGAGCCAGGCAAGCCTGCCTTCGCGCAGCATCGTTTCCGTGCTGGCCTTGATGTCGTCACTCGTCAGGCCGGTCACGACGGTCCAGGTGTCCTGCTTGACCGGGGCTCCCATGAAGGCAACCCAGCTTTCCTTGGATGTCAGCGTCTTGGTGCGCTGTGCGATCAGGATGCTGTTGCCCTGCAGCGCGAAGCTGCGGTCGGACGGAACTTCGGAATTGAGCTTGAAGCCGACGCTGCGCCAGGCGGATCCGGCGTATCGCTGGATGCTTGCCATCAGGCTGGTGTCGTTTTCGTCAACAGACTTCAGCCCGAAAAAGCGGCCCACCTGACTGCGCGAGCCTTGCGTTCTTTCCGGGTCGAGCGTGTCCAGATAGGCTTCCTTGGCCATGCCCGAAAGGCGATTGACCGGGGCAACAATCAGCCCCGGCTGATTGCCGACCGAGGCGGAGGCCGTCGTGATGACGATCGGCCGGACCTGCTGTGTGATTGCTGCCGTTGCCACGGCAAGCTGAGCAGCGGCTTCCAGGCTTTTCGGGTCGTCGGCAAGCACCTGAATAGTAGTTGGCCGGTTTTCTGCAGGGTTTTTCGGCAGAAGGTCGGAAGGAGACAGGCTCGGTGTCACGCGCATTCTGGCTAGTGCATCGAACTCGATCGTCGATGTGTCCGCATCAAGCGACAACCGGTCGCCGTTGAGGCCGGTCGCGACATCGCAGGTGGCATCATCTTCTGTCAGGGAAGACACTTCGATGCGCAGGTCGTTGAAGCCGGGCGAGAAGCCGCCAAGCGGGATATCGAGTGGATTGCGGGAAGAAATGCCGTCACGCGTCAGTTCCGCAGACGCAAGTGCGGCACCATTGGCGAAGACCTGCAGCCGGTTGGCATTGGACAGGTTTGCCAGCGCATCGATGTTCAGGCTGAGTTTGGCCTTGCCATAGTCTCCGACGAAATAGTCGTCCGGCAGGCGGATCGAGAAGTCCTGCCGGAGAAGCCGGCCGTCAAAGCGTTTGCTGCTGACGCCGATCTTTGCCAGGGAAACCGTTTCGCCGGGTTCGATCTCGTAGCCGAACTTGTTTTCGAATGCGGCAATACCCCGGCGGCTTCCCAGCATCGGCTTGGCCTGCAGGGCCTGTTTGAAGGCTTCGATGGACTTGTCCAGAGCCGGGCGGTTCTCTGCCGCGAGAAACAGGGAAACCCTGCCCGTATCCGGCCGGTGGACGATAGCAAGGCCAGGGATTTCCGAGCCGGTGTCGCCAACGGCAAAGCCTGCGTGCGAAAGCTCGGCCCGAGTGCCGACAATGATATCCAGGCCGGCATCGTTGCCCGGCTCGTTCCTGATCTGGATGTCCGGGTTATGATATTTTCCGAAAGCGGCGACAGTCTGTGCAACTGCCAGGGCCCGGTCCAGATTTCCGGCGCTCGCCGTACCCAGTTGCAGCAGGCGCATGTTGGTGGCGCCGCTCTTGTCGTTCGGGACCGCGCGCAGCAGTTCAAGGCTGGCCGACACCTTCGGTGAGTTGTCCGGGCCCGGATCGAACACGATACCCGTGTTTGCCGGGTTCAGCACCGTCCACAGTTCATAGGTGGCGGGGATCGCGCAGTCCACGCGGTGCTTGTGTTTCGCGATGAACCGGATTTCGTTGAACCCCTCGACCATCAGTCCGGGAGGGAGATCGAAGCTGCGCATGGAGCTTTGAGCGCCTGCGTTGAGTTCAATGTCGCCAACGGGCTGACCGTTGACCATGATGCTCATGCTGGAATGTTCCGGGGCGGTCGAGACCGCGGTCAGGTAGTCCACCTGAAGCTTGCGATAGAGAAGGACCTCGTCCCGGGGAGCGTAGACGGCCAGCCGGATTTCTGCCTGTTCGCCTTCCATCCGGAGCTGGTCGGCGGTTGCCGTCAGTCGGCGGATTGTGCTGCGTTCTTCGGTCTTGGTGTCGAGCACCGATACGTCGAGCTGCTGGGCAACTGCCGAAACGGGCAGAGCAATCAAGGTTGAGGCGACAAGCGCTGCCTTGAGGCAGGTTGCGGCTTTGAGGTGATACAGAGTTTTCATTGCTTCAATCCTCATTCTGCAGGTGCGAGGACGGATTCAGGCAGGTCCTGCTCGACAGGTGCCGGCTTGCGTTTCAGGCCGGACCGCAGGGCTGTCATGAGGCCGAGGACCGGGACGCGAATGCCGTAGTAAAGTGCCCATCTGGTCAGGCGCATCATGCCCGCGACAACCGAGGATCCCGTCAGCTTCCTGTTGTGCAGGGCTCTCGGTATTGTCAGGTCGGCAAACATCACGTCGCTGGAAACGATCGCTCGCGTTGCGACGGTGTCGAGATAGGCGGCGCCGATCAGAATTCCCTTCGAGCCGGCCCGCTGGGAGGCGACACGAATGTTGATGCCTGTGTCGGCAAGCGCGGCGTCAGGTTCCGGCGTCGCATCGGCGGACCGGTCCAGAGATTGACGGGGATGGAATGTCAGGTGGCCGTTGTCGCCGAGCACGTTCCCCCAAGCTGGTGCTCTTTCAAGCTGAAGGAGCAGGCCGTTGGTGTTGGATTCCACCAGATTGACGGGGATGGTCTCGTCACGAAGGCGGAGCGTCGCCTTGCGATGGACCCGGATACGCGGTGCGGTTCTGACTTCCTTCCGTTCCAGGATGGCGCCGAGGGCTGCACCGGCAATGATCAGGTTGAAGACATGCCAGATGCCGACAACACCAAGCAGGGCAGTCTGGCCGGTGTCGTTCTGCAGGCGCCAGGCCAGCACGCCGGTCGTGAGGAGCATGACCGCGAAGACGATGATGTAGGGCCATGCGATGACCGACAGCTGTTCTTCTTCGAGTGTTTCACCCTTGGTCGTGACGTTGAACTTCGGCGCACGCGGGTTCATCAGCACGGAGAAGATCGCCGGGAACAGGTAGATTGACTGGATGTACTCGTAGAGTTCGGAGATCCAGGGCCACCTGAGCTTGCCATAGAGGCCGGACTGGATCGTTACCACCGCAAGGATGTAGGTCATCGTGTAGGCCAGGAATTCCTGCGGCGAGGCGATGTAGATCTTCATGTTGAAGAGGATGAACATCAACGGCGCCAGCAGGAACACCAGCCGCGGGAATGGGAACAGCCAGAACATGGCACTGGACATGTAGGCGACGCGCTGCATGAAGCTCAGGCCCGGCTTGAACATCGGGTTCTTGAGCATCAGGATCTGCAGCATGCCCCGGCACCAGCGGGACCGCTGGCCGATGAACGAGGCGAGAGTGTCAGGCTGCAGGCCGGCGATCATCGGACGATCGACATAGGCGCTCTTCCAGCCGCGCGAATGCAGCTCGAGAGCGGTTTCGCAGTCTTCCGTGATCGAGACGCCCGAGAAACCGCCGACTTCATTGAGGGCTGCACGCCGCAGGACGGCGCCGGAGCCGCAGAAGAAGGTGGCGTCCCATTTGTCGAGGCCCTTCTGGATCATGCCGTAGAACATGTCGTTCTCCGAGGGCATGATGTTGTAGGTGCGCAGATTGCGCTCGATCGGATCCGGATTGAGGAAGAAGTGCGGTGTCTGAACCAGGAACAGTTCGGGGTCCTTGAAGTAGGCGACGGTTTCGCGCAGGAACTCCCGTGACGGTGCGTGATCGGCGTCGAAGACCACCACGAGATCGCCTTCCGACCGCGACAGGCCGTAGTTGAGGTTTCCGGCCTTGGCATGTTCGTTGCGTTCACGAGCAAGATATGTCGCACCGAGATCTTCGCAGATCCGCTTGAATTCCTGGCTGCGCTCATAGGCGGCAAGGGCGGCCTTCTGGTCCGTGGAATTCAGCTTCTGAAGCGTTGCGCCATCGTCCAGAAGGAACACACGGAACTTGTCCTGCGGATAGTCCATGTTCTTGGCGGCGGCGATGGTGCAGGCGACGAGGCCCGGTTCCTCGTTGTAGCTGGGAATGAACACGTCGACGGTCGGAGCATCGGCGTCTGAGTTCTGCACCTTGCGGGGACGCTCATAACGGTCGGAGACGATGAGCGCCGACAGGAAGAACATCAAGATGCAGAAGAGCTCTGCAACAAGCAGCAGGACGCCGGGAACGAAATCGTAAAAGTTCTCGATCGGCGGAACCGTCTGTGTCACGCGCCAGTAAACGTAACGGCCGACGAGCAACCCTCCGAGCGTCAGAAACGTGACGCGTCCCAGAGTGCCCGGCAAGACCTTCGTGAATTGCATGGCAACCAGAACGAAGAGGCCGAGAAAGAGTTGAACTTCAACCGAAAGCGGCAGCGTGACGATGAAAAATGTAGCGATGGTCGCTATCGTCGCGAATACGTATAAAAGTAAGTTCAGCATAGCCTAAGTTCCTGTACTTTGTACGTTATTGGTCTGGTGCTATTTGAATTGCTTTTGTCACCGAGTTGACGAGCTCTATTTGTGAGCTTGTTGCGGTTCTTTGCTGTGCCATCGCAAGGTGATTTCTTGCGGTGTTGTAGCTGATCCCGATTTCCTCGGCGGCTTGTCTTACGGTTTTGCCGTCTATTATTTTCTTGATGATGCGCGCCTGCTGATGCGTGACCCCGGTCGCGGATTTGATCGTCTCGGCGCTTACCTCGTTGGAGGTGGTGTCCGCGGTGATCAGGACCTTCTTGCGGAAATAGGATCTGACGGGATCCCGGGTTTCCTCGTCGGACACCTGGGACGGGATGGCCTCCACGAAGTAGCGGGGGCCACCGGCAATGCTCATGACCCGTGCCTGGTCCTGCCGAGTTGATCCGGTGTTTGCCGGGGCATCGACGGGCAAGTCGCGAGAGTGGCGGGCAAAGAACGGTGTCAGGCTCAACGGTGCCTGGATCCTGCCGTCGATGAGGCGAAGCTCGCCGCCTTTCTGCAGGACCTTTTCCATCGCCGGGTTTTTGACAAGGACTGAGCCATTGCCGAAGAACACAAGCGCTGGCGACTTGATGTGTTTGATCCAGTATTGCGCGCTTGTCAGTTCGGTGCGGTTTCGCCCGTAAACGAGATCCTCGGCATAGGCCTCGAAGCCGCCGAAGATGTCATCCGCATAAGCAACAACACCTTGGAAAAGACTGTCTGAAAAGCCGACTGGAACGTGGGCGGCAAGATAGAGCTGCAAACCCATTCCCAATTCGACCATGAGAACAGCCGCACGGTTGGTTTCAAGGGTTGTATCGCGCGACAAACCATCGGGTGTTGTTGCGGTGCAATGCAGGATCTCGGTGTCGTGTGTAACGGGGGTGCAGGAGTTGGCTTTTACTTGGGAGAACGTGTCTATTTCGTTCCCAAGAAGATGTTCAGCTTCCCAGGCTTGACGATTGTCATCAATTGTATAGCAAATCTCGATCTTCTTCCTTCTTGCATCCAGAACAAAGATGCTGAAGAGAAGAAATTCAAAGCGTTTTGCCAGTGCATAAGGAAAGTCTAAATTGCTTCGGTTGCGGCGTTCTTTTGTCTGGCCACCGTATAAAACACTTTCGTTAAAGTCCCTTCCTGCAAAATACATTTTTTGCTCCCAGGTAGAAATGGATTTTATTCGTGGCGATGATCTAAGTTCTGGCTCGGTTCATTTTCAAAAATTGGATTTATCTAAATCGATCGATTGGTTTCTTAGGGGGTTAATAAATTATTAAACCTTTTATACCGGAAACTTCATGCCGTTGCTCTAGTGCAATTGCATCAATTTTAAAGCAACTGTAGTCTTGGTTAATTTATAACTCTAAGAAAATTGTAGAATATGCTTCAGTATTAAATGAGATATATCGATGAATACATTAAGATCATCGAGTTGTAATCACGAGATGGTTTTCGTTGAATTTGATAAATGCAAGTGGAGGTGGTGTGCATGCGTGTATTGCTGCGCTGCAGCATTTGTCGTGTTTTTCGATTTCTACTGTTTGCGACGAAATGTCCCGAGGCGATTTCGCGAAATGCCCGGTGAAATCTGTTTGAGATAAAATTTTGTCTTGTTTGATTTAACTATTCAGATTGCCGACAAATTAGGCGGACTTGGCTAATTTGAGTTCAGGCTCAGGAATTGGGCGTTTTGCCTTTCCGGATTTGTGATCGAATTTTTCGAAACTTGATACGCGGCGGCCAGAAATGTCGCGCAACGGTTGAAAACGTTAGGGAAATTCGACCTGAAATTGGCGGGTAGCTTGCTGTTGCGGCAAACAGAAGAGCCTGGGCGCGCAAATCCCGTTGGCTGTTTGCGCGCCGAGAGCTGGTTTTCTGATAGCAAGTGGCCTGTAGAGGATCCGAAGCCCTCGAGGTCTTGTGAGGGCTTCAGAGCAAGTTGACGGGGTCGGCCGTTGAGGCTTGCGCGTTACGGAGATGCTTCCGGGGGATTAGCCGGAAACGGCTTTCAGTCCGGTCTCGACTGCCGACAGGATTTTCGTGACGTTGTCCGACG